>JBPCIQ010000225.1:0-7807 GCA_051006135.1 Pyrinomonadaceae bacterium
CGCTCCTAACGTGTGTAGCAACTGAAAGTCTTGCACTAAAGTGCATAGTTTCGACTAGCGTACTGGAACAATGAAAAGTGCTGACTCAGTCATATCCTGAGTCAGCACTTTCACTCGCTTTGACACCTTCCTTATTTAGACTACAAACAGGTGCCTTGGGGGGAGCACCCTGCACCCGCCCCGTTGCAAACTCCACTTGCGCATTCGGTTCCGGTGCAACAAGGCGAACCCGTACCGCCCAGTGTCGCTGCCTGTGCCGGCGTCGGTGCCACAATCGAGGTGACGACGGGCACTGCCACTGCTGCCGCAACACCCAGGGCGCGGATCATCTGTCGTCTATTGATTCCGGCCATCAAGGTGGGAGGCACAATGTTTTCTTCGAGCAGATGATTCTTGCTCAACTGGTCCAAAGCCAACCACACCACGCCTTCATCAACCGGCACTTTCAGCTCTTGCTCTAAACGTCCGGTCATTGCCGCAGCGCTGGTACGGCCGTCGCAATAATTCCAGACCAGGGCTGCCGCACGATTCAAACAGTGCGCTTTGTCGCGCACCAGGTCATAAATCAGAACCTCATCAGGCATTTCCTTGACGATCAGATCGTCTTTGCGCGCGCGCGGTTCTCCGTTGGCAGTAGCTTTCGTCCGATTGGGGATAGTTTTCATGCGACCTCCGACTTTCTAAAGCCCGATGTTAAATCTGATCCAAGAATGGGAAACTGGCTTTGAAACGCGCAGAGCCTATCATGAATTGAATCCATGGTCATCTATTATTGCCAAGCTTCTCCAGGATAAACGGCACAATCTCATGCGCCTCGCCACGATCTCCCTTAACAATCTGAGCGCGTGCGACCGCATTATGAAATGCATCAAGCGCGTTCGCGGGACTGCGGCGAGCCGAGACGGTGTTGGAAAGCAGCTCCAGGGCCCCCGCGCCTGATGACAAATTTCGAGGCCTCCATCTTGCACCCTTCTTAAAATGCGTCACCAAAACCAGCCCAACCGGAAGAGGCTTCGAGCCAGGGCGACCACCCAATTGGGCAACATCAATTTTAGTTTGCTTGAAACCGCCTTCCTGCCGGATCTGAAGAGGCCCGGGGAATGGGTGTACGTGGCCGCGGGAATCGAATACCGCATACTCATCGGAATAGTACGTGGCTCCCGCTCGCACCAACTCGGCCACAAGCGTCGACTTGCCGCTGAAGCTACGGCCCGGTACCACAACAGCTCTTCCCTGCCAACCCACAACACCTGCGTGTACAAAAACGCGGCCACGCGCCAGCTCAGCTACAAAAAGACGTAGATCCGATTCCAGGGTATTAAACACTTCCTCTACTTCGAACGACCGCGCGAGGCGCACGTGGTTACCGTAAAGGAGATTCAAACGCCGGATGTTCGGACGCGGTCCCTCGCCACCGATGACAATCGAGTAAAGGCGATCAACGATCGGAGAGGACACGTTTTCCCAGTTGTGCGGCAGATGCTCGCGAACACGCTCCAGACAAGCAGGGTCATTTGACCGGATGCCAATCCGGACACCATAGCTCTTGAGAGAGAAACCGGCCGCCCAACCCAGGCGGTCAACTTTCTGCATTCAAGTAGAGGTAAACTTTAAACGTGGTAAAGCAGCTGATGCCATGAATGATCCTCGCACTAACGGGCTGTTCAAATCTGATTTTTGTGTAGTCGGTTTTACTTCAGAGCCTCAAGCGAGAAACTATCAAGCCACAGGAAGCCAAAGATCGGACACGGTGAAGTCGTACAACTTTCTCGCTGCAAGCTGAGGGTAACCGCCTGCGTTGAGGGGTCTGTAGAGAAATCGTAACTGAACACCTTCCAGTCGTTAACATCCTGCCGCACTGGAGTCGACTGCCCAAGGCGTTTCCCTTCGCCAGTTGCATCGGCCACGATCACCACGGGCAAGCCACCCGTGACGATGTCCTTCGTTTTGGCCGCAAAGCTGATACGGTAGCGTGTCGACTGCTCAACTATAGCGAGTTGGGAGATTAACGGAGCGGTGGGATTTGAATCACCAAAAAATTCGACTACGAGGCTGCGCAACCCACTATGCCTTTGGCTAGAATCTACAGAGAGCTTGACTCCTGTTAACGTGCGAAACACGCGCCAGCCAAAACCAGATTCGTCAACACTCAGCGATCCCTCGAATCCACCATCGTACACGGAAGGTGGCGTGCCATCTGCCGAGCCACTCTTATCGCTCCTCCAAATTTCATATGCTTCGTTGAAAGCATTCCGCGCAATGAGTTGTTTCACGATATCGCGCGTGTTTTCATCCGGGGTGAGATCGGAAGCGCGGAATTGGGCAAGGGCTTCTTTAGAGTTGCCTTTCCGGGCAAGATAACGAGCAAAGGTAGCGCGCTCTTTGTCTGTCCTCGGTTGGATTAATTGTTCCGCGAGTCTCGCGTCACCCTTTGACAGTCCCCAGGCTAGATCGATCAAGTTTGGTAGCAGAGCCGGATTACTTTCTGCCGCCTGACGCAGATCTGCAAACGCTTCATCGTAGCGCTCGTTTCTCAGAAAAAAGTTTCCTCGTTGCCAGCGCGGTTGAGCGTAGTGAGAAGCGAGTCTGACGGCTTCGTTAAAACTTGAGAGTGCCCCCTGTGTGTCTCCGACCTCATCACGAACAAGACCCAACTCCAACCAAAGGTAATAGTCACGTGGTCTAAGGGCCACAGCCCGCTCGAACTCAGCCAGCGATTGATCTGTCTGCGAAGATAGTTTTAACAGACTGGCACGGGCGAAGGCGGCCTCCGCGTCGGAAGGCTCGAGTTTGATAGCTGCATCGGCGGCCGCGAGAGTACCTACTGTCATTCCATATTCAACCAGTAACCTGGAAAACCCCAGCCGCAATGATATCCACATTCCCCAGAAACATGCGCTGAGTACCACAACGGCAATTAGCACCTGCGTCCAATTAAGCGAACTCGGTTGAGCGTGATTACTTTGCACGGCTACGATGTTAGGTGAGGAGTGGCCGGGATCTTTAGGGGATGAGGCGCTACGTCTGCCAATAAAGAAAGCGTGCCGCTCGTTTCCGCAACGGCACGCTTTCACGTTAACTCGGTTTTCAATGGATTACGGAGAGCTTGGGCTGTTATTGCCGCCCCTGCTGAGAGCTACTGGAATCGCCACCGCAGCTATCCCTCCCGCAACGATGGCCCCAATGGCTGCCCCACTTAGGCCAGCCGTGGAAGCAGCCGCTACCGTTCCTGCGGCTCCGGCACCAGCACTAGCAGCCGCACCCTGGCCCACCGTTGGAGCGGCTGCGCCCGGTGGGAAACAGATGTCTACAACGCCACCTTTCTTTTTATCTGTCTTAGCCGCTGGGCCCTGCTCGGTACTGACTTCGGCCTCCGTATTCTTCTTAGCAATAAGTATGGCGCAGCCTGAAATCAGCTTCACCTTCACCTGCCCGTTCTCGTCAAACTGCAACTCCACTTTAGTGTTGGGAGCCAGGTCGAGGTATCCGAGCGGTCCTAGATTAATTGTGGCGCCAACCTCGGCCGGCGTCTCAATCGTGGCCCCAGTCAAAATCGTCGCGCCGGTTGCCGCACTCAGGCCATTGACCGTGATTGGCTGATTGCCTCTGGTTGTCAGCCGCGCGATAAATTGCTGCGGCAAAGGCACAGGGACGGTCGGCGAGTTGGGCTCAGCAAAGCTGATTTGTACGTACACCTGGGCGATCGCGAACACGAGGAATAATGCAACCGCTTTGACAGCCTTCTGTTGTCTTGATCTCATCTTCGTTACCTCTTCTTTGCTGACCCGAGACGTCCGTAGGTGAAAACCGCACAATCGTGGAGCAAAGTTTACTGCCCTTCTTAGCCCACGTCAATGCATTCTCTGACCAAACCCCTCGTTCTGTTAGGATTTGACCGTTAGCTAGAAGGCCTGCGACGAGTTGAAGCTGAATGAAGCGCCCCCATCTACCTCTTCAAATACTGCTTAAAGAACTCATCCGCCAGCTTCGGATCTAGCTTCTTCAGAATTTCATACTCGGCCAGAGCGCCCTTTCGATCCTTCAGTGCCACGTAGGCAACAGCCAAATTAAAATGAGATTGGCCGGAATCCGGCTTAAGTTTAATTGCTCCCTTAAATGAAGTGGCAGCATCCTGGTAACGTTTCGTCCTAAAGTAGATAGTGCCAAGATTATTATAAGTCTCGGGGTTGTCGGGCTTCAGCGCGAGGGTCTTCTTGTATGCCTCAATTGCCTGGTCAAACTGTTCCGCTTTGTAGAGCGCCGAACCCAAACTGTTGTACGCCTCCGTAAAATCTGCCCGCAGGCGTACAGCCTCCTTTAAAACGGTGACAGCATCGTTATATTGGCCGCGATTGTAGTAAGCGAGTCCCAGGTTGTAGTGGGCTTCCGCAAAGTCTGGTTTGAGTTGGATCGCCTGCTTGAGAATATCGGCTGCCTCCTGATACTCGCCTAATTTGTTATACACCGAGGCCAGGTTGTTGAGAGCTTTTGCGTAGTCGGGTCTCAGCCGAATCGCTTCCTTATAAGCGGCAATTGCTTTGAGGTAGTAATCCTTACTCTGAGTTTTCTCACCGTTCTCGCCGATTTTCACATAGGCATAACCGAGGTTGTTGTGTGAAATAGGATTATCAGGTTTCAGACGAATGGCTTGAAGTAACTCTGTAACGGCCTCCGTATATTGGCCCAACGATATCAGCAAACTTCCCAGGTTGGTTCGCGCTTCTGCGTAGTCAGGCCTCAGGGTGGTTGCGCGTCGATAGGCAGCCGTTGCCTCGGGAAACTTTCCTAGCATGTAGTAAGCATTGCCGAGATTGTAATGACCATCGGCAAAGTCCGGGTTAATGTTTGTCGCCTTGAGAAAGTTGTCCAGAGCGTTCTGATACTGCTCACTTATGTAGTAAACCGCTCCCAGATTGTTAAGCGCTTCGGCATCACCCGGGGCAAGTCTGACAGCATTCTTAAATGACTCTATGGCCTCGGGGTAACGGCCGGCCTTGTAAAGGCTCGCGCCAAGGTTGTTATGAGCCACAGCATCGCTGGCCTTCAACCCTACTGCCTTTTGCAGAGCATCAATCGCCTGCGGCAGCTTGCCCAACTTGTCGTAGGCAAAACCAAGATTGCTGTAAGCCGTCGCATTGTCGGGCTGCAGCCGGACTGTTTGTTCGTAAGACGCGGCCGCCTCTTCGTAACGGCCAAGACCCAGGTAGGCGTCTCCGAGAGCGTTTAGTGCGTCCGGAAAATCAGGCTTGAGCACGACTGCCTGCTTGAAGGCTTCCAATGCCTCCGCATATTTATCCACGTACGTGTAGGCAATTCCCAGATTGAAGTACGCGTCCGCATCGTCTCGTTTGAAAGTAAGAGCTTTCTTGAAAGTCTCCGCAGCGTCGTTGTACTTGCCGGTGCTGAAATATGCTGCGCCCAGATTGTTATAAATCACCGAGTCGTTGGGCGTGAATTTCAGGGCATTCTCGTAAGCTGCGATTGCTTCAGGAAACTTGCCGACGTCGTAATATGTGTTGCCCTGGTTTTTGAACGCCTCTCCCTGATCAGCATCTGAGACCTTGGTAACTGTTGCTGTTGCTACTGCTTCAGGCTCGGTGGGACGAGGTTGCCTGGGACGCCGCACGGGAGGCCTATTAGACGCAATTTCCCCCGGCCTTGGACGACCGGTCGGAGGAACCGCCGCAACTTCAACGGGTCTCACTACCCTTACCTGGCGTTTGACTATCAACATGGCAGCGCCGCCGACCAGATCGCGGACACGGGGTGGACGCTTAAAGATAATCGCAGCGCCGCCCATGATGTCCTGGCCGCGAAACGCACTCGCACCCCCGGCAATATCCTGTGGCAAAAACGCACCTATCCCGACTGAAATAGCCCACTGTGACGCAATTGCCATTGCCAGCAGCAGCGCAAGTGCGCGATTGAATGCTGCCCCTTGAGAAATTTGCGAACTTCCTGACGTCAGCCCCAGCTGACAGTTCGCCCTATATCGTCCGGGGTTTATTTTCATTGTCCTCACGTTGAGTGGCGATCATAACCAACGCAGCAAACATTAAGGCATTAGCAACCAGGTGCAAACCAAAATCAAAGAGACTATGGACCGCTACACCAATAATCCCGAGCAATGCGCCAAAACACGCGGCGCGTCTAAAAGGGCTGGCCGATTGCAAATTATCTCGGATTCTTCTAAAGACGACGAATAGAAACCAACTGCCAATCGCCAGGCCGATTAGCCCGCCGCTGGCGAGCAGTTCAAGATAATCGTTGTGAGCCTCTTGCGGCGTTTGCAAGCCGGAGGCCTCGTGATAAGTAGGGATCGCAGCCCAATAGCCACCCAAACCAACGCCGGCGATTGGATGAGCGCTAAACATGTTCCAGGTTGCCCGCCAAATCTCATTTCTACTCCCTAGTTGTCGCGACTGCACCATTGCCGGATCAAGTTCTGCTCGAGTTTGCTCGACCCTGGTGGCCAATCGATCGCCGCCCATCCAGATTGTTCCCAAAAAGGTTAGCGCCAGAAAAATCACCAGCAGCAAACCGCGCACGGGCCATAATCTGGCAATTCTAAATATCCCTGACTGCGAGCCCTTGGATTTTGATCGGGGTATCACCACCGTAAACAGCAGGACGCCTGCAGTCAACTGCGCCATCATGGCAAGAAGACCACCTCGTGAGTTAGACAATACAAGCCCCGTCCAAACAGGCAGAAGCGAGGCGAAAAAAATCAGGGCCCGCTCACGTTTTACGCCCCCGCCGGCAATCACTCCAAGAGCTAGACCAAAGCCCATCTCCATCAGGAATGCAAAATGATTCCTGTTTATGAACTGACCGTAACCCTCGTCTGGCTTTATTAGCGGTAACCCGAAACCGAGGCTGTGTTGAGTTGTCTGGCGTAGCATGCCAAAGATCGCGCTGGCTACCGCAACTGCGATAATCACGTGAATCAGGGTGCTCAACCGCCCCTCGCTGGATACGTAGCGATACATCAGCGCCGTCGCCAACGTTAATGCGAGGAGTTGGAGTACAAAAAAACGCGTCGCAAAGGGGTCCGCGCTGATGGCATTCCAAACTGAATAGGAGATACCCGCTGCTTGTGTTCCAAAAGGTATGG
Organism: Pyrinomonadaceae bacterium; assembly: GCA_051006135.1. Lineage (GTDB taxonomy): Bacteria > Acidobacteriota > Blastocatellia > Pyrinomonadales > Pyrinomonadaceae > PSRF01. The sequence goes on from JBPCIQ010000225.1 coordinate 7,115, forward strand.
TCTGCAGCAGGGAGAATGCCGCAAGCGAAAATAGCGGAACTAGCACGGGCAGGCCGCGTATCTGCCATGAGCCGCTTAACAAACCTTCAGTGATCCAAAGAACAGTGAGAAAAAAAACCAGGCAGATGAAAACTGCTTTCCACCAAGGTTCAACAGTTCCATAAGGAATAGCGGTCAACACCATGAGAGCGAGCAGTGATACGTAAATTGCCACTCCCAGAATGTGGGCGACACGCAGTCTGGACGATTGCGCCTCGGTGTGAAGAAACGGTGCTGTGCTTACTTGCGACATCAACCGGCGATCTTTCGCGCGCCCACTGTCAAACGGAGTTCATGTCCGCTCGCGGTTTCTCTGGAGGGCGTCTCAACAATTCTCTCCGCAGCTGCGGAGAGTTCATGCCGAAAAAGATCGCTCAAGTAGTTCATGTCAACCAGCAGGGGGGTACTATCAAACGTGCGATAGAGATTGATCCACCCCCACTCCGCTTTGGCAGTGGCCAGGGGTAGACGAAGACACCAAAACTTATCTGTTCCGATAACGTCCTCGGCCGCGACATCACCTCGCTCCCAGGACCAAAGGATGCGACCGTCGTGCACTTCGACGCGACGCAGTGGACCGCGAAGCTCGCTCATACCCAATGAACGCTCAATTGCTTCTCCTCCTGATCTACCAATTTGAGCGTTGGCATAAAC
>JBPCIQ010000226.1:0-5892 GCA_051006135.1 Pyrinomonadaceae bacterium
GCCGCGCTGGAAAACGAAGATCGAAAGTTTGCGGAGACCCGTTGGTCAGATTCGCTGTCGGCCAGCGGCTCTCCCGGAAGTTATGGCGGCTACCAGGTCCGTAACAGATTGATCGACTACAGGGAGAAGCATGTTGAGTCTGCCCCTGAAGTGACCTTCGATGTTATAGAGAGTATCGGCGGCAAGAAGGGTTGGTTTGGGTACGATTTCCTCTGGCGTTTGCGCGGAATCGTTGATCTTCTGGTGGGCGGCGTCGGCATGAGAAGGGGCCGACCTCAGCACCGTAATCTACAGCCTGGAGATGCGCTCGACTTCTGGCGCGTTGAGTTTTTGCAAAGACCTCATAAGTTGCGCTTGCTGGCTGAGATGAAAGTCCCTGGCCGAGCCTGGCTGGAGTTCGTAGTGGAACCCCGGGCAAGTGGATCAGTCATTCGGCAAACCGCGATCTTTGACCCCAGCGGACTCTCCGGCCGGCTTTATTGGTACTCCCTCTACTTGCTGCATGCCCTGGTATTCCAGGATATGGTTGACTCAATTGCCAGGCGTGCAAATGCGCGGGTAACTGAAAACGGAGTGGGTGCGAAATCATTACCCCACGACGGGAGCACTCAACTACAGAACCGGGAGCGCTAGCGACCTGGCCGTTGCGACACACTCAAACCGTCTTAATGATGCCGGCCCGGACCCGTTTTTTGCGCGGTAGCGACCTGGCCGTTACAGCAGACTCCTGTTTGCCTTTCACAATAGGTCAAAAGCGCGAGGTTAAGAATGGTGATGGCTTCGGACATGTGGTCCTCGAAGTGCCGTTTGTCGGACTATGTGATTCGGCGGGTTGAATTCGTAACCTGCAGGAGAGCAAAAGGGGAACCGCTTGTGGGTTCCCCTTTTCCTATGGCTACAATTTTCCTATAGCTACGAAAAGCACTTAGTTTGTTTTCGCTTTAGCCTTTTCGAGCAAACGAATGCGGTCGTGCGCTTCTTTCACTTGCGAAAATTGACGTGACACGATCACTTTCACATCATTCGGCAAGTCAGTCTTCAGAGCTTCCTCGTAGGCTTTTACGGCAGAGTCTTCGCCCCGCTCACATTCAGAGATGACTGCGCCCTCGTCTTCGCCAGTAACTGCCGACTTAATATTCATCCAGCCGCGATGGAGCACAGCCGCCGTGCTTCCTGTCTCTTCCGGATCTCCACCCAGTCTCCGCACCTCATTTTGCAACTCAGCCGCGAATCGTGCACGTTGCTGTGAATAGGTATTGAACAGCGTGGTAAGTTCAGAGTTCTTGATTTCTTCGGCAGCAGTGCGAAAGCCGTTCTGGCCGTCCTTGCACGTTTCAACCAGATCGTTCAAAGTCGAGATCACTTCATCATTATCTAATGCCATTACTTTCTCCTTGAAAGATTAAATTCACCAAAGTTAGTGCGATGCAGATAGCGTTGGGAGCAATGCATATTCCAGCATTATCCCAACGTTTGAATCCCACGCACCGCTCAGTTTGCGTTTTCTTCGCAACGTGCGCGTTCGAGCTTCGTCTCACTCTTCACGAATAGGGACAACTTAGGTCCGTAAACTTCTACGCGTCGCGAGTCGGTAGATGGAGAGCACTATGATGGCGCCTATGATCGCCAGAACCAAGCTCATCAAAAAACCCGGTTCACTTAGTTGGCCTGCTGAATCGACAGCCCGTCCATAACCAAGTCCGTGGGCAATAAAACCACCGATAACTGCTCCAACGATTCCTAGTAACGTGGTGACAATAGCTCCCCCTGGGTCTTTCCCCGGCATTATTGCTTTCGCAAGCAACCCGACGATTAAGCCCATGATTATCCACGCTAAAATTCCAAGCATCTCTTTTTCTCCCTTCTAAATCGATTTCGTTTAACCAGCCTTGCAATCTTGGAGCCACATCGGCGCGAATCCCTCTTCGCTGGCTCGCGCTTCTGAGATAACAGGAGAAACCCTCCGATTTTTGTGCGCAAACTGAGGCGCAAGATACAGCTAGTCGTTGACGGTCGTCCGCAAATCAAACGCATACCCGAATACACGCTCTGGACTCGGACATATTGCTCCCATCCTGTTAGACCTATGAAGGCAAAGATTCTGTGGCGGATTTTGTGCGGCCAATTTGTACAAATTTCCACCAAGTGACCGTTACGCGATGACACCCAATGTGACGAAATGCAAACCCCAATAAAAACCTTGGTGGCTGCAAACTTTTGAAGGCAAAAACTTACATTTTTGCCTGTACCTACATTTGGGACCGAGAGGTCCTTATGGCGTGACGCGTGACATAGCGACTGGTCCCGTCGTAGTGGGTTGCACGCCGCCGCGCAAGGCGACTTGCCCCTTGCGTGAGAAGTTAATTGATTCACCAAGGATTCGCGTGGCCTCCTGAGGAGCATGAAACCCATTTGAGTTTTCCGATTCGATGAAGTCGAGGTAGAACTGCGCACGGCGCTGGAAATCCTGCGCAGTTGTCACTGCGATGTCGGTTCGCCCAGCGCCTTTCGCTGTTTTGATGTCGTTAATCAAATCGATGAGCGCATCCATGGCCAGGTTGCGCAAGCTGTACGTACGCCCCTGGATAATTTCGACCCTCTCCTTCAGTTCTTCCTCCGACCATTTGTGACAGGTCTGGCATGCCCGATTGATGTTCAGCAGCGGTGAGCGCACGTGATGATCGCTTATCTTGAGTGCTCCTTCCCTCTTATAGGGCATATGGCAGTCCGCGCAAGCCACACCTGAGCGCGCATGAATCCCCTGGTTCCACATCTCAAACTCCGGGTGCTGCGCCTTGAGGACCGGCGCACCTGTGTCGGCATGCTCCCAATCTTTGAACTTCTGCTCATCGTAAAAGGCGAGAATGTTTTCGACCTGGAGCCCTTTGGCCCACGGATAGACAAGGCGCTTTTCTGGTCCACTGAAATGATACTCATCGTGGCATTGACCGCAGACAAACGCGCGCATTTCCTGACGAGTAGCCTGCTTGTTGACGTCGTAGTTCTGGATGCCTTGGGAGGCTTTGAGAGCGCGCATACCCTCGATGAAAGCAGGGCGTGTTACTCGCAGTTGCATCGTCTGCGAATCGTGGCAGTCGATACAACCAACGGGGTGCGTGACCATCTTCCGAGCTTCAAAGTATGGCGTCCGATTTAGTTCGTCGAAGCCCTTGAAAATGTCACCGCCGCCCAGTTGCTTGTACGCGGCGTAGACTGAAGCGTGACAGTTTATGCAGGTGCCGGGCTGCTTCGTTACCTGCTGGCGCTCCGTGAACATCTGGTCCTCGAGCATGTAGGCGTGACCACGTTCCTCCCGAAAGTCCCTCGAAAAAGCATAACCGGCCCACATTAACTTCAGCCGCGGATCCTCTTCAAGTCTCGACTGAGCGACGATAGAACGCGGATCGGCCTGCGTCGGAGTACGTGGTTCGGCCTCGCTTCCGCCATACCGCGTACGTATCTGATCGGTTGTTTTCAGATAGTCATCATACTGGAGCGGAAAATTCTTTCCCCAGACGGCAGGATCAACAGTATCGTCCGTCAGTTCGACCACTCTGAAGAAGGGGTTACGGGCTTCCTGCTTGCGCTGAAAGATGTTCACTAGCAGCGCGAGACCAAAAATGGTAGCGACGACGGCCAATGCCACGACGCCCCAGAAGCGCAGCCAGCGTCGCTTGTCTGGTACATCCGAGGGTGTGGTGTTGACCTCTCTTCCGGCGCTATCACTCTTTTTATCTTCAGTCATTTTTTCGCGCTTTACCTTTTATGGCCTCCCAAAACCGGCACCGCTTAGCAGGCTCGCTTCAATGCATGTGGCCTACGGAGTTGTGACAGCGGATGCAGCTAGTTTGAGACTCAGCAGCACCCGAGTGTGAACCTTCAATCGCATCGACGATCTCCTGGTGACAGTTTCGGCAGGCTTTTTCAGTTACCTCGCGGCCTCGGGGTGTGATGTTGATGTTGTCCTCGAACCAACCGGTGGTGAAGTAATAGGAATGCCAGAAACCGTTCCGCGCCTTTGTAGTGTATTTGCCGACCAGTCCCGGCGGCGTGTGGCAATCGTTGCAGACGGCTACAGCGCGATGGCTCGATTTCACCCAGCCGCTAAACTGTTCCTGCATGACGTGACAATTAACGCAAGCTTCAGCGTTATCCGTCATGTACGAGTAACCCCGCGCGTAGACGAAGGTGTACGCGCCGACACCCACGACCAACCCGAAGGCGACGCCGAGGATAATCCCTTGGGTCACGCGGAGCTTTATCATGTTCCTTCGCGGTATACCCGGGCCGCCTCCCTCTCAAAAGGTAGACAGCTTCACCAAAACATCAGGTCTTCTTCGGATGACACTCTACGCATTGGAATATCGATATGTCGCCGAGATTTACCGGGTGTTTGAAAGGTTCGTTGGGTACGCGCTTCTATTCCCGGCGACCAAAATAAACACGCAACGACGTATAGGGCAGGTGCGCGTGACAGTTCTGCGGCCTGGGACCGACAACCGTGCTCTCATTGTAATTGTAGTATAAGTAGATGGTCCAATCGCTTAGCGGCCGAGCTTTGAAACCGCCAATAAATACGTTGGTGTGGTTTTGCTCCACATGATCGATGAAACTATCGTCTCGGAAACGACGGAAGCCCTGCAGGAACGAGAAGGCAATTGGGCCTACTTTGCCATCGGCCCCGACCCGGAAGTCGTTGACCCTTGACCTAAGTTGGTTAAGCAGCACGAATTCGTTTCCGCCGGGGCGGTGGTTCGTGAACGCGGCGCCGCTGTATCGCTCAGGCGAGTAACCGACGTTGAACCTGATCGTCTCGTTCTTAGGCAGAATGGTTAGATCGAAATCCCCCAATTGCGTCCGCGTATTATAGCCGCGTGACCGGATTGGGCGGACGACTGAAGCTCGCAGGGGTAAACACCCAGTTTGGATTACCTTTTCAACTTCGAGATTCATCGCACGTTGCATCAATCTCACCTTTAGGCACTCTTGCCATTGATGATGCAGGCGCAATGCTTGTGCCGGTGCCGACTTCTCCAAATTCGCCCGATTAATAGTAGAAGATGATTATCCGCAGCTTGCCTCTAGTGGAATATTGCGCAGTTGAATCGACTCTTGCGAGAGATTTCCCACAAGTTGAGGTCAAAACTTTGAGTTGATCAGATACAATCGAAAGCTAAGGAGGAGTTCTTGTTCACACCGCGCTTCAACTCGGTGCAGCGCAACTGTCCGGGGCACATCAATTGCTCTAGCAAAGAGACAACGTGTCCAGATCGGAACGACATTCAGTTGCCAGAGCTTGACCTGCGAACGATTTAATTATGGGCGAGCACAATGTAGAGCAAGAGCTTGACGAGCAAAAACTGCAGACGTTCATGAAAGCGCTGCTTGAGGATCTCCGCGCGCTTGATTACATGCTCGACAACGATCTCATTGAAAGCGGGGTCCGTCGCATCGGATCCGAGCAGGAGATGTTTCTTGTCGATCGCAAACTCCTGCCAGCTCCCGTCGGCGTGGAAGTTCTTCAACATGCCAAGGATCCCAGACTGACTACCGAGATTGCAAGATTCAATCTTGAAGCGAATCTCCCGCCCTTGTTACTTACCGGCGACTGTTTTGGGCAAATGGAGTCTGAGCTGAAGGAGGTTCTGGCTCGCGCGAGTGCGAGTGCAAACCACTTCGGCGCTGACGTTTTGCTGGCGGGAATTCTGCCGACGCTGCGAAAGTCGGATCTGACGATTGAGAACCTCACTCCGGCCCCACGGTACCATCAACTAAATGATTCGGTTAGCAAACTTCGCGGCGGTCCGTTCTCAATTCACATCAAAGGACTTGATGAGCTTCAGCTTACGCACGACAACATCATGATGGAGTCGTGCAATACCAGTTTTCAGG
>JBPCIQ010000227.1:0-5396 GCA_051006135.1 Pyrinomonadaceae bacterium
CCTCAGGGGCAATCATGAACAGATGCTGCTGGACTTTATTGAGGGCAGCAGCAACACCTGGCTTACACCCGTCACAGGAGGTGAGCGTACGTATGAGCAGTATGCCGGTCAGCCTCTAGTCGTAAACAGCGAACTGGATCTTGAGCATGCACGGCACACTATCGAGCACAAGATGCCGCGTGAGCATTTGGAGTTTTTGCGTGAGCGTCCCTTTTATCATGAGGACGGCTTTGCTCTCTACGTGCACGCGGGCCTCGAGAATGGAAAACATCCCAGCGAAACCTCGCCACAGCACCTGCTGTGGGCGCGAGATATGGATTTCTATAAGAACTATCGCGGAAAGCCCTGCCTCTTTGGCCACACACCCACGGCATTCCTGCCGCTGCGCGGACGATTGGGTCGTCATGGAATCTATATCTTTCACAGCGCCATCGGCATCGACACTGGCTACAACCATCAGTCGCCACTAACTTGCCTCTCGCTGCCAGACTTCATGCTCTACCAATCGTTCGGCGACGGCCGACAAGAGACCCACCAAATCACTTCCTTTATCCCGGAAACGCTGAAGGCAATGCAGCGGAACGCTGGCATTGGTAGATAGGTTTGCTATTTCTTCACAGACCAGTCTCGTGAAAAGATACATTCTCATCTATGGTCTCTGCGGCGGCATACTGATCGCGGTGCTTAAATTCGTGGAGTATCGCTTCCTCGTCGTGCAGCATTCAGTGGAGATTTACGGGGGATTGATTGCCCTGGTGTTTGCAGGGTTAGGGATCTGGCTGGGCCTCAAACTTACCAGGAATAAGGAAGTCGTCGTTGTTAAGGAAGTTCCCGTTCCAGCTCCCGGACTTTTTGCACTCAATAAGGAGAGATTGCGCGAGTTTGGTATTACTAAGCGCGAACTCGAGATACTCGAGTTGATCGCAAAAGGTATGAGCAATCGTGAGATTGCAGAAAAGCTCTTCGTAAGCGAGAGCACCGTGAAGACGCACTCCAGCCGGTTGTTCGACAAATTGAGCGCTAAACGAAGAACGCAGGCAGTGCAGATAGGGAAGGAACTTGGCTTGATCCCCTAGAAGGACAGGAGCAGGAGACAGACGGCAGGAAGCAGGAGCGTGAATATCGGTGAGACCGCAGTTAAGGACTAAGCATGGTTGAGATTCTTAGTGCCAAAGCTGAAGACAGAGAATCCATTCAACGTATTTACGAGTCACTTGTTGGTTCGCACGCGAGTCAGGATGAAACCATCTGGGATCGGCTAATTCAAGCTGGATGCTTACTCGTTGCACAGACGGAGGTACAAATCATCGGGTTTGGCGGTATTGACCTGAATGCCACGGAACAAGTGAAGTGGCTGTATTTGCTTCCTCAGTATCAAGGAACTGGCATCGGTTCGCAGATCCTCAAACAGCTGGAGAGCATCGGATGGAAATCGGGCTGCGAGTCGCTACGCCTACATTCCGCCCCCCAAGCGGTGGAGTTCTACCGCAGGCAGGGTTATAAAGAGGTCGAAGCAACTGAGCAGTTAGGACACGATCATGAAGGAGTCGAAATGGTTAAAGAACGAGAGGCTCCTTCTCCGTAGTTATTCCCGCCGGGCTCAGGTTCGCACCTATACTAAAGTACTGTTTTCGAGTAAAGCGGCGAAATCATGCGAAAGTATGACGACACAATCGCCGGAGAAAGGTAGCCTCTCGCCTGCTAGTTAGAACCTTTCGTTAGGAGCACAACCTCATGAAGAAAACCGTGTTGACCTTCGGGCTCGTTTCCGGTGCGGTGTCGTCCTTACTGATGTTAGCAACGCTACCTTTCCTGGACAGGATCGGTTTCGACAAAGGTCTAATAGTTGGTTACACCACAATCGTTCTTTCGTTCCTCCTGGTGTTTTTCGGCATTCGGTCCTATCGCGAGAACGTCGGCGCTGGGAAGATAACTTTTGGCAGGGCCTTTTCCGTCGGCATCCTGATCACGCTCATCTCTTGTGTCTGTTACGTGGTCACCTGGGAGATCATCTACTTCAAGCTCGCGCCAGGGTTTGCTGATAAGTACACAAATTATATGGTGGAGCAGGTAAGGGCGTCTGGCGGGAGCCAACAATTGATTGAGGCAAAGCTGAAAGAGATGAAAGACCTCAAAGTTATGTTGGACAACCCGCTGATCAATGCCGCCATCACTTTCACTGAGCCTTTTCCTATTGGACTGATTGTGACGCTGATCTCTGCGGCCATATTGAGAACAAGGTCGCGGCCGAAGAAACGCGAAGAAGAAGTTGGTGAGCTGTTGCGCAGCGCTTAGGCACTCGTTAGCTGAGCGACTGGTTAAAAACAATGAGATTCACGAAACCACAGAAAAGCACCAAGAAGATCTAATTCGGGTACCACCTTAATCGAGTGATTTCGTAAGTTCGTGATCGCTTTGCCGCTTCTATTGCTGAGGAGAGCAACCTTTTAGGGAACAATCGCAAACGCTCGCACAGGAAAGGTTCCGAACTGTTTCACTTTCACGGGGACCGCGAAAAACCGGAAGCCCGTCTCGGGCAGGTCGCGCAAGCCGCAAAGGTGCTCGACGATCGGAATACCATGAGCCAGCAGTATTGAATGCGCAGGGCGACCACCATCAGCCGTGTCGTCGATGTTGTAGGAATCGATGCCGACCAGCGCGGCTCCCGCGCTTGCCAGATACTCCGCAGCATCCGTAGTGAGAAAGGGATGATTGCCGTTTGAATAGTCTTCAGTTCTCCAACGTATGTCCCAGCCGGTGTAGAACAGCACGGCCCTGCCTTTCACATCCAGGCCTGCCAGCGTTGCGCTCGTGATCCTCCGATCTTCTGCCAACGGAAAAATATTCGCACTTGTTATCAGACCGGGAGATCTTGCTCGCTCAAGCTCACGTTCCGCAGCGCCCACATGCCGCACGACGACGCCGTCCAGATTAGCTAGTGAGCGCAGATCCAATCCAGACAGGTCGTTGCCATCGGCATAACGATGAAACGGGCTATCAAGGTAAGTGCCGGTGTTGGCTACCATCTCCAGTTTGCCGATGTGGAATTCTGTGCCCGGATCATAAAGCGTTCGGGATGCGTCGCGACTGAGGTAATCGGAGATAACCGGAGGCGGCAGACCCTTGTAGGTGATCATGCCATGCTCGATTGTGTGGCTAACGTCGATGAGGGTGAAGGACATAGCAATCTATCAGAATCCTGGAATCATGCGGTCCGCTCCAGAATGAAGTCGGCTATTGCACGCAGCCGCTGGGTCGGTCGGTCAATCTGTTCGAGCACTGAACAGGCCCGTTCGTGCGTGCGGTCGGCGCGCTCTTGCGCGGCGTCAATACCATAGATGCTGGGATAGGTGGCTTTCTGCGAACGCGCGTCCTTGCCGGGTGTTTTGCCGAGGTCTTCGGCAGTGGCAGTAACGTCCAACATGTCGTCAGTAATCTGAAAAAGAAGACCGAGCTGAGATGCGTAATGGCTCACAGATTCAAGTTGTTGCTTATTTGCTCCGGCGATGATTCCACCACATCGTGCCGCGGCGATAATCAATGCCCCAGTTTTCAGACGGTGGATCTGCTCTAGTTCATCACCGCTAACGATTCGCGACTCCGCATCGAGATCACGCGCTTGTCCCGCAACCATACCGATGGGAGTCCCGGATGCGCGGGCCAACTCGCTGACCAGCTTCACGCGAGTCTGCGGGGAAAGTTGCTCGTCCTCGGCGATTGTCTGGAAAGCAAGCGTCTGTAGCGCGTCGCCCGCCAGAATTGCAGTTGCTTCGTCGAAGCGAACGTGACAGGTAGGTTGGCCACGGCGAAGATCATCATTGTCCATTGAGGGCAGGTCGTCGTGAACGAGGGAATAAGTGTGAATCATTTCTAAGGCACAGGCCGTAGAAAGCAGTAGCTCGGCTGTTGCACCAAAAGTTTCGCCAGTGGCCAATAGCAATATCGGACGGAATCGTTTGCCGCCGGCAAACACGCTCCAACGGATTGCTCGGTGAACCTTTGTAGGCGCGACCGTCTCAGCAGGAAGAAGTCGATCCAGTTCTGCGTCAACGCGCGCGCGCGCAGCGGCGAGGTAGGCGAGGAAATCAGCCTGGGCTGCTGTCTGGTCTGGAGGTGTCAATATTTCGGGAGACGCTTTCATCCTTTTTACGTGCTAGCCTTCCTGGGCCTCCTGGGCCAATTCATTCGCCTCTTCAAAGGTACTGACTATCGCGCGTCCCTGGTCTTCTTTCAGTAAGATTTCAATACGTCGTTCGGCCTGGCTGAGTCGCTCCTGGCATTCGCGCGATAGGCGGATGCCCTGCTCAAACAATTCCAGGCTCTTCTCGAGCGGCAAATCGCCTTGCTCCAACTCGCGGACAATCTGTTCCAGAGCTTCGAGCGATGCTTCAAAGGTTCTGGTTTGTTCGTTGTTCTTCATGAGGCCTCGTTTTTCCACACTCTGGATTGAAGTCTTGCTTACTGCAGCTGCTTGATAGCCGGCAAATCTTTAATCAACTCGTCCACGACCCGTTGCTGCAGCCGTTCGTCCTTGATCGCGGAAACCTTCCAGCGCGCATCGGAGCGCCGCATGGTAAGTTCTACGGGCCGGTCTTGTACCATCGTAGTGATCCTGGCGCTGTCGCCATCAGTAGCAATATTGACAAGATAAGGCAGGCTAAGCGCGACCACAATAAACGGCTTAGGTTCCGACTGGATCTCTTGCACCCGCGTCGCCAGCTCCGCTCGAATACTTTGCTTCACACGGGGTAGCAGCACCGTTACGAGGGCGGTCACGCGCCGCCGCATCGTGGCAGTAAGAGTTGGGCCATACCGGGCCGCCGCTTTTTCGGCTGCCGGCCCAGCGAGGTTGTTAACGATCTGGTCCATGTCAACGATTTGATCTACCCCAGCCATGTCGTTTCGCTCAGCGGCGTTCATTAGCAGGGCGAGTGAGTAAGCTGGAGTTGTCTGGTAATGGCGCCACCAGAAGAATAGTCCCGCCGCAACGAGCACCATCAGCGCGACAGCGGTAATTCCAAGAATAGTCAGAACTTTGATCCAGCGAGGTTTGCGACGATGCGGTGCAGGCCTGTCCCTTTCGCGCTGATCGAAATTGATCACCAGTCGTTGGCGCCGCGGTGCTTTAGCGTTTTGTTCTGGAGTCATCTCGGTGGAGACGCCTTACGAATAGCGAGCGCAGTGACCGGTACTGCCGCTGACCGTGGGCAACTGTCCCGTTAGGGACTTTATGTCTATAGAACCGCAGTTATAAAACTTAGCACGCTCCGTTAGGAGCGAAATGTTCATTCTCCGTTAGGAGCGAGATTCATTCATGGCCAGGCAACCAAATTTACATTCCGCTCCTGACGGAGCTCTTTCTGATTTGCCTTTCGGTGGCTATAAACATCCGGCTC
>JBPCIQ010000228.1:0-11826 GCA_051006135.1 Pyrinomonadaceae bacterium
CCACCCTTTCGCCCGTGCTGTTCTGAATTGTTCGGGGGGCAATCAATATAGAACCCCGTTGGACAGGTGTCAAAGGCCTGCTTCTTCTTCGCCGATTCGTGCGCTATCATGTCATTGTTAAAGCCCCGCTGGCTTTTCCTGGGAAACTGCCCTAAATATCACTTCGCAATCACGCATGAACGGCCAACTAGAGCAGCAGCCACTCGCCGAACTTATTAACGAGATCTCTGCAAAAGGTCTATCCGGCGCGCTGCGCCTTCAGCATGAACAGGTGAAGGCAGTTGTCTATTTTGAAGACGGTAAAATTATTTACGCAGCTTCAAATTTGCGCCAGATGCGTCTCCCGGAATATCTGAAGCAGCACGGCCTTGCTTCCGAAGAACAGCTTTCGGCCTTGGGAAACAATCGATCGGATCTTTCACTTGTTTCTGAGCTGCGCGCGAATGGCACACTGGACGACGAAAGCGTTTTGCCAGTAATAGCTAACCAAGTCACAGACCTCCTCCGGCTGGCTCTGGTCTGGCCAAAGGGCAGCTGGGAATTCGATGACCAAGCCCACCTCGGTGATCCCGTTCGGGTAAATGTTGATACTCCAAGCCTGCTTCTGCAAACCGCGAGAAATATGCCGTTGGAATTCGTGTCGTCGCGATTTCATGATCCCAACGAGTTAATTTCACCGGTCACTGGCGTGCCGGATTTCGCGAGCCTTTCGCCTGCCGAAGGTTTCGTGCTCTCGCGCCTGGAGGGACCTCTTAAGTTAAACGAACTGCTCGCTATTAGTGGTCTGGGCGCTGAGAAAGCGAGTAGAACGATCTACGGTCTCATTCTTGGTGGTTTTTTACAGCGTCAACACAAGCCCATTGCTCTCAAAGGCGGGGCTCGCAAAGTATCTGGTAGTGCCGCTCGCCCGCGCGTCCCTGAAAAGTCACATGAGAGTGAGAGTGTCGCGAGCGCCAGCTTATCAGGCAAGACCGAAGAAGAGGAGCTCAACGAGTTTTTCGCGCGGCTGGAGAATGCCAACGATCATTACGCAGTCCTAAACGTCACGGCAACAGCCGGAAGTGATGACATCAAGAACAGCTACTACGCCCTGGCGCGCCGCTACCACCCTGACAGATTTCACCTCCAAGCGTCGACGCCTTTGCATGCGCGCATCGAATCCGCATTTGCACGACTCGCCCAGGCGTACGGGACCCTCACAGACGAACGACAACGCTCGACTTATGACTCACAGCTTGCGGCCCAGGAGAAAGTAAAACAGTTTGCGAAGTCTGCTCCGAAAGCCAGCGCTCCTGCTCCGAAAGCCAACGCTCGTGACCCCGTGACTGCTAAAAAGTCGGAAACGCCAACAACCTCTAAAGTAAATGATCGCGATCGCGCCGAGAATAGCTTTAAAGAAGGCTTCGCCGCTCTGCAGCAATGCCAGAGCAAACTCGCCGTCACGCATCTTTCAGCGGCCTCTCGGATCGCGCCGCAGGAACCCCGTTATCGGGCTTACTATGGGAAGGCGCTGGCTGCACTTGCAGACACGCGCCGCCGGGCTGAGGCTGAGATGCTGGCCGCGATCAAACTTGATCCCGGCAATGCCTCCTACCGGATCATGCTGGCTGAGCTATATTGTGACCTTGGTTTTTACCTGCGCGCTGAAGGAGAGATTGAGCGCGCGCTTGCATCCGAGCCAAACAATACAGAAGCGCGAGCGCTGTTGCGGAGGGTGGAAGAAGGTCGTACGTCGAAGAAGAACAGTTAGAGCCTGACAGGGACCAAAATGCTGCCAGCTGATTCTGGGGCGGCATTCAAACTGTCGATTCTCAAGCGAAACTAAAGCTATGTCCTTTGCTCGCACAGCCGATGACCAGGGTCAGGTCGCCAATGAGGCGTTTCTGCAATTGGCTTCGGCAACGGATCATTTTGAGCGTTACGACAATCCGCACGCTATTCGGATATCCAGGCTGGCGGACGAAATTGCCAGGCGTTTTCAAATGGCCGTGCAAGACCGCCAATCACTACGCGACGCCGCGTTGCTTCATGATTTGGGCGAAGTAGCCATGGATCGCGATTACATTCAGCGCGCGGGAACCCTCACCGAAGAGGAGCGGATCGACCTTTCGAGGCATCCGGTGATTGGCGAGCAGGAAGTAGCCCGCGTAGGTGCAGATCGAGCGGTGCATCTAATTGTGCGTTGGCATCACGAATGGTGGAATGGTAGCGGCTACCCCGATGCCCTTAGCCGCGAGGAAATCCCCCTGGCTGCGCGTATCTTGCGCGTGGCCGATTCTTATGCGGCGTTAACCGATGCTCGCCCTTTTCGCCCGGCATGGACGGCGGAAAGTGCGCGGCAAATGATTGTTGCTGGGGCTGCGATAGAATTCGATCCACGCGTCGTAAATGTCTTCGTGTCGCTTGGCTCGATGAGTGAACTGGAGTCGTTCGCTACGACAGAGATAGCGGCTCAAGCCGGAACCAAACGCGAGTGGAATCTTTTCGCGTCATTCATGAAATAAGTTTTTGAGTTTTCTTTCATTCAGGCCTGTCGTCGAATTCAGGAGCATTTTTAGATAGTGGCTAACAACAGTATCGGAGCGTTTTCTAACGGCTGGCTGGCCTTTGAGTTGAGTGTCCTGGGACGCCTGAACTTTTCGTCTGTGGCTCTTCCTTTCACCGGCGAGCCGCAGCTCTCCTTACAGCTTAAAAGGTGGAAGCGGCGCGTGGCGGCAAATGATCCCATGATCTGGTCAAGTACAAAGGCAATAGCCCTGGTGGAGAACTTTTCTGAGAGATTGAGCGAAGATGATATTGAGATTGTGCTCCAGGACGCCTATGTGCCTCGCGAGAAGATGGACAATCCTTCGCTGCGGAAGTGGTTCAATGAGACCGATGCCTGGTGGTTTGATAACGTACGCTTCAATGCCGAGCGGTTGGACTCTACTTACAAAAGAGCCATCGCTTTAACGCTGGGCATGCTGGTTGGGGATTATGTGCTCTCATTCACCGAAGAAACTCGCCAACTGCGTGAACCACTGTCGTTGTCAAACGTGCTTCGGACCAGGGCAGAGGCCTTGCCCTCAGCTTACGACAATTCAATGCGCAACAAGAGTTCGAATCAGGACGTACGGGCCTTTGTCGCCGAGCGCCAACACACTGACTTGCTGTTTTTGCGTTTACCGGCGCCGGTGATTCAGTCAGAACCGGCGCGAGAAAAACCTTTCGGCTGGCGGGAAGAATGGTTACGAGGCGGCGATGAGTTCTGGGGTGATTTCGAAAAGATAAGGGCCGGCAAGCTTGGCGCGCCCGTGCAAAGTAAGCAGCAATACCTTGGTTTTGTGGAGGATCTGCTGCGCACTGCCGCCCACATTCCCACCTGGGCCATCGCACACATAGAAAACGGCTTTATCTCAGGCGATCAGGTGGTAGAAACCGTCGGTCGGATCCGGAAGGTTGATGCTGTCTACTCTAAGGACTTCTCCGACCTCCTTGGCGTGCGCTCTTCGATTATTCCCGCAGGCAGCTAAATCAGGGGCCAGCGAACTTCACTCTCTCTTAAACCAAGTGTGACCCGTCGCACCACGCATGATAACCGGCCGTCTCTGCTTTGCCTGATGTCAAGAAACTTTACTGATCACGTTGGCGCAAACGGGCCGGCAACAAACCGATAGCCCACGCCTCTGACGGTAAGCAGGTGTCGTGGCTGGGATGGTTCTTTCTCGATGTACTTTCTTAAGCGAACTATAAAGTTGTCAATCGCTCTCGTGTCAGTATCTTCATTCAACCCCCAAACCTCTTCCAGCATAGCCTTGCGCGAAACCACTTTGCCCTCGTGTTCAATAAGGTAGCGCAATAAACCTGCTTCCATCAGCGTTAAGCGGACAGTTTGACTGGGAGTACGCAATTCCAAATTATCAAAGTCTATCGTTCTACCGTCAAATTGAAAGATTTCCGGAGGGTTGGCCGGCGTTTCTTCTCGCCCAACCGCCGGAACCTCGTCTCGGTCCTTTTGAAACCATTCCCGCCTGCGAATCAGCGCATTTAATCGGGCCATCAAAACCGACAGCTCAACAGGCTTCTGCAAATAGTCGTCGGCGCCTGATTCAAAACCTCGCAGCACGTCTTCCGGTCGGCCGCGGGCTGTAAGCATCAACACGGGAACAAATTGACCCGCTGTTCGCAGTTCAGATGCGACCGTAAAGCCGTCCTTTCCCGGGAGCATTATGTCGAGCACGATCGCATCGTAGGGACGCTGCTCGTCCAACAAGAGCGAAAGCGCCGCTTCCCCGTCGTGAACTATGTCGACGGTGTAGCCTTCGGCCTCGAGGTTGAAGCGCAACCCCTCGGCCAGGTGTTTCTCGTCCTCCACAACCAGCACACCACTCATTTCATCAGGCTCTCGGAAGTTGAATAGTAAAAGTGCTGCCCTGCCCCAATCCAGCGCTCTCCGCAAAAACGCGGCCGCCATGTTTCTCGACCACTGAGCGCACAATGAAAAGGCCGAGGCCGGTTCCCTTCACGCGGGACATAAAGAGTCCTGGAGCGCGGTAAAAACGCTTGAAGATTCGTCTTAGCTGAGCGCTTGGGATACCAATGCCACGATCCGCAATGCGCACGGCCACCCGCTTCTCATCAAGCGTTGAAACCTCTACCGAGACATTCACCTCTTTATCAGAATACTTGATCGCATTATCGAGCAGATTTGAAACGGCTGCGCGCAACTCGTCTGCGTCACCTGCAACCCGAGCTCGTTCGCCGTCCATAGATTCACCATAGTGGAGCGTCTCGGGACCGAGGTTATACCGAATACGCGTCAGATCAAGACACTCTCGCACCATCTCTCCGATATCAATGATCGTGGGATTCAGCCGACGCCGGCGGTGCCCTGCATGTCCCGCTCGCAACACCTGCTCAACAGTATGCAAGAGGCGATCGCTATCAGCGAGCATGATGTCGTAGAAGTTCTCGCGCTGCGCTTCACTTGGATTGCGCGTTTTCAGTGTTTCGAGATAAAGGCGGATTGACGCGAGTGGCGTTTTTAATTCGTGCGTTACGGCATTAATGAAAGCATCGTGCTGCTCGTTGCGTCGTATCTCGCGTATCAGGAAGGTTGTGTTGAGCACGACGCCGACAATGATCACCATGAAGAAGATGATGCCCAAGACCAGGAGCGCGACCTGGCGCCAATTGAGGAGAATCCAACCGACATTTAGAGCAATCGCCAACGCCACCAGGAAGGAACCGAGTGTGATGAAGAAGACTACGGATTTACGGCGGCCACTGACAGCCATTCAACCATTGTAAGGCCGGGAAGCAGTTGGCAGGAAATGGGAGGAGGAAGCAGACGGCAGGTGCAGGAGGATCGGCTAGGAGGTAGGAAGCGGGCGACATTTTCCATTCTCCATTTATCATTTCCGGCGCCGGCGAGATAGGTATCACTTACCGACAAAGGACAGATGATCAATCAAAGGACAGATGATCAATGGCAAATGGAAAATGTCGTGCCCCTGCCGTCTGCCGCCTGCCGCCTGCGCCTTACTTAGGCTGCTTTTTGCAGTTCCCTAAACTCCGGGCGCTGCTGCTATCTGTTCCTTGCTAATCAGCCTGATTCCTTTTGCCAGACCGAGCAATTTCAGAGCACTAATCCCATACCAGTTTATGTCAATTTCATACCAGGTTAAGCCATGTTTGGCTGCGCGGGGATGGGCGTGATGATTATTGTGCCAGCCTTCGCCAAATGAAAGCAGTGCCACCCACCAGCTATTGGTTGAGTCGTCATGCGTTGCAAACCGGCGTGTACCCCAAAGATGCGTTGCCGAATTAACGAGCCAGGTCGCATGAAGTCCAACAGTCACTCGCAGGAATATGCCCCACATCAGCACTGACCAGCCACCTAGAGCAAGCAATACAGCACCAAGAAGGATTAAAGGCACGAAATAAAGGCGATTGAGCCAGACGTGGACAGGATCTTTGGTCAGGTCAGGGGCGTATCGTTGCATCACGCTAGCCTCGTGCTGTTGCGCTGTGCCACGGAGGATCCAGCCCATGTGCGCCCACCAGCGCCCATCGCGTGGTGTGTGTGGATCACCGGCATCATCCGTGTGTGCATGATGAATACGATGGGTCACGACCCAATTAATAGCGCCGCCTTCAAGACCAAGGGTGCCGCAAAATGTCAAAAAATACTCAACCGCTTTAGGCGTTTTGTATCCACGGTGAGTCAGCAAACGATGGAAGCCCATGCCAATTCCCAGGCTTCCCGAAACCCACCAAAGTAACAGGCTAACCACCAGGGCCTTCCAGCTAAACATGAAAAGAGCAGCAACTGCTCCGATATGGAAGATGATCATGAAGCTGGCCGTGGTCCAGTTGATGCTCTGGGACTGTTGAGAACTAGGTGCGTGACTGCTTATCTGGTTGACTATGCTCATTGAAACTCCAAATCGAAAGGTTCCGCGCTTATTTGATGCCGACTGCCAACCTCATCCTACCAACCTTAAGGGGAGTGGGTTGTAATAGTTGTGTAACCGGCTTTTAAGCGAGATTGACTGAGTATTTTTCAGACTTTTAACTGGATCAGTCCAAAGTCCGAAACTTGCATGGCTGACGCAGATGGTGCATGATTATTGGCGTTTAGACCTTCTCTCCTGCGTCAACGGTGATGCGCCAGCCTGTGGAATGGCTTCGGCGCTAGATGGTACAGAGCAGGCGATGAAAACTTGAAGAAGCTGCTCATTGAGCACCCGAACGCGCGTTTCGCTGCCACCGTTACCGAAGCCCCTTGATTCGAAGCTTCTCTTAACGCTCCTCCGTCAGAGGAGAAGGGAAACACCTAATTCTATGTCTATCAAACTTTACGTTGGGAATCTGTCCTTTCAGACTTCGAGTGATGACCTGCAGCAACTCTTCGCCCAGGTAGGGACGGTAGAATCCGCTACCGTCGTTGAAGATCGCGACACGGGTCGCTCGCGTGGTTTCGCCTTCGTAGAAATGGCGTCGAAGGAAGAAGGTGATAAGGCAATTGAGCAATTCAATGGCACAGACTTTAACGGTCGCAACCTGACGGTTAATGAACCAGACCTCGAGAAGATCGCGGCGGGGGCGGCGGAGGGGGCCGGGGCTTTGGCGGCAATCGCGGGGGTGGCGGCGGCAGAAATTTCGGTGGCCGCAACGACGGCTCGCCGTGCTGGTAATGAAAAGGGAATGATGATACCGAATAGGATGCAGATAGCTCCTTGACCATCAACTATTCTCGGACGATTCACGATTTACCGTTTTCGATTACCTAATTACTACTACTTTTTGAGGGAGTTTATGGAAAAGCAAACATACGCGATTGGCGATCGCGTAGAGAAAATGTGCCTCGTGTGCGGAGAGGAGCGAGGTCACGTTGTAGCTTCAGTTACCAAACGTGGATCGGTCTCGCGTGTAACATGCCCGAAGTGCAGCACGCGAAGCTCATTCTCGAGTGGAATGAAACTCACGGGATCACGCACGAAGTCCGTTCAAAGCGAACCCTACGATATGGCTCGTACTTATCGCACCGGACAAGTCATGATTCATCCAATGTGGGGCCAAGGTGAAGTCACCGCGATTATCGAGCCGCGCAAAATAGATGTTCTCTTTGCCGATCGAATACGCAGGCTAATTCATTCGCGACTTGAAGCCTAATCATCAGGTCGCTTCAACAGAAGCAGTCCCAGGCAATTTCAGCACCTCTTCCTCTGAGGGGCTTTCTTTATTTAGCCAGCTCATTTTTCCTGCCATCAAAGGGCCGACGGATTGGAATGAACTACGGATTCGCTATCCAGATTTGACGCAGAATCCACGCTGCCTGGTAGTTGCAAGCGGCGAGCGGCAAACAGTGACAGCCAAACCAGGCCGGAACTCGTTGAGAGCAGTCCAGCAATGACTGTCAGAGTACGGGGCGTGATGCAGCGAAGCGACCAACCGGCAATTGCTGTTGAGAAACTCCAGATCAACATTTCCGCCGCCCGATCTGTGGTAGACACGCGGCCACGCAGGTGATCGGGCACTAGGCGCATCAGCAGCGTTTCCTGAACCGCAAACTCCGCTGCAATCAGAACTCGGGAAAGGAAAATCAGCAAGCAGGCAAGCCACAATGTGGGCATCACCCCGATCGATGCGAATAGAATGCCTTGCACCACCAGGGCCCATCCGATAAAAGCAGCGGTCCTCCCCACCCCCTCAAAGTACGTTCCTACGCGACGTGCCAGCATCATGCCCAGAAAAAGGCCAACACCGGATGCGAAATAGAGAGCCGCAACCGCAGAGTCACCGCTGATACCGCCTTCACCGGCAAACACAATGCCCCCGAGGCGATCAGCAATCAGGTTAGTCGCGCCGCCGCCGGTGGCCCACAAGATGTTGACGGCAAGAATGGCGGCTACTGGACCATGGCTAAGAATGTATGACCATCCCTGACGTATGTCTGACCAATAACTGACGCGACGCGCACTTGTCGTGGCCTCCGAAGGTTCATTCGCGGGGGCGCGTTTAGTCTCTCGATCAGGGATCAACCAAATTGAGTACGCTGAAGCGGCGAACGAAAACGCGTTGACTACAAAAGCCGCTTGATAGCCCACCGTGGCCGCGGTCCAGCCACCCAGAGCCGCCCCGAAAGCCATCAATAAAAACCGCGAAGAGAACATCAGGGCGTTTCCTGCCAGCAGATCGCGATCACCCGTGATGTTTGGAACGGCTGCGTTTTTTGCGGCTTCAAAAAAGGCCCCAAAGAAGGACAAGATCAGAGTGCTCGTGTAGGCAATCCAGAGGTCTTCGGGTCGCCGCACGAGTAGCATGCTCAATGCCACCCCGATCCTGGCAATGTCTGAGACGATCATCACGCTTCTGCGAGACCAGCGATCGACGAATGCTCCAGCAAATGGAGCAAAGATGGTAAAAGGCAGAAGTCGCGCAATCAGCATGATGGTAGTTACTTCCGGCGCGCCGTTGGAAACCATGCGGACCAAGCCTAACGCGGCAATGAAGTTGAACCAGTTGCCGAGCTCGGAAATTACCTGCCCCCACCACAATCGTCTGAAAGGACGATTACTGCGCAGCAATTGCATGTAAGTAAGTGAGGCCATTGAACCGTGGGAGCCGTATGTCTGATTTGATCTCGGTTGTTTGGACGTGATTTGTTTCTCCAATTTACCTTTTCCCCAGTAAAAAAGAGCCGCTAGTCAACCTGCGGCTCGCAACCTTTAAGGGCTCTATTCGGAATTCAGCCACCCACAAACTTTGGTGGTCTCTTTTCGACAAAGGCTGCGACGCCTTCTTTGAAATCCTCTGTTAGTCCTGATTGAATCTGTGCCTTTCTTTCTAACTCCAGCTGTGCGGCATAATCATTTGTCGCGCTCAGCTCCAGTAATTCTTTGATCCGAGCGACTGCGGCGGTGGGAGCATTAGCCAGCCTTTCCGCTAATTTCATTGTTTGATTCATCAACTCATTATCTGCAACTACGAGGTTAATCATCCCGATTTCCAGAGCCCGTTGTGCATTAACAACCTCGCCCGTCATTAAGAGTTCGGTTGCACGCCTCCAGCCCACCAAACGCGGCAAAATAGATGTACCACCGCAGTCAGGCGATAATCCGATCTTAATGAACGCCTGATTAAAACGGGCGCTCTCACCGGCTACAACGAGATCGCAAGCGAGCGCGATATTACAACCACCTCCTGATGCGGCACCGTTGACTGCAGCTATAAAAGGAAGCGGCGTGCGTCGGATCAACAAAATGCCTTCGTTCAGGACTCGCAAGGGTTCGTCGAAAAAAGCTCCGACTCTCCCATCCCGACTGGCAATCTTTTGCATCTCGCGCAGGTCGCCACCGGCACAGAATGCGCGTCCCGCTCCGGTCAGGACTATGGCTCGTGCCCTTAGCTCACGCGCTTCGCCCACGGCTGCTTGAAACTCTCGAGCCATTGGCAGCGTAAGCGCGTTTAACGCATCAGGCCTGTTCAGCGTTATCACGCCGACCGTGCCGCGCATCTCGAGTTGTACCGTTTCGTAAATCATCACAACCGGCGCTTGGCCAGGATCCTAACCGTAGTCTTAAGTCCTTCGCAGGCTCTTTCTCTTGACGACCTGCCAGATACACCTATGCCTGCAATATCGATGGGCTGTTCGCTAAGCAACGACCTTACTCTGGACTTTCCTGCCGCACTGCGCGATTAGCACCGAAACACTCTCCGCAGAGGACCGGTCTGCCACTGGAAGGCTTAAAGGGGACGGTGTCAGCCTTGCCGCACTGGTCGCAAACAATCTCGAATCGCTGACGCTCCCCGCCTGGTCCTCTCGAACTCCCAAAATTGGCGCGACGCGCATCCCGGCAAGGCTTGCAGCGCTTAGGGTGGGTCAAGTTGCGTTCTCGGTAGTATTCCTGCTCGCGTTCGGTAAACGGGAAAGAATTTCCACACTCCGTGCAGGTGATTTCAAGATCTGGCATGGCGCTTTTTCTCCATGAGAGCGAGACCGTCCTCCCTCTCTGCTCCTCGGAGCGCTGGCGCCGGTGTCCGCAACTCCTCCATCATCCAGAAGTGGTTAATGAACGACAGCTTTTTGAACAGGAAGCCGGCTCCGAAACCGTTTAAGTGGGCCTGAGTTTACTCCACGGTTACGCCTCTGTTCAAACATTATCTGGGTGTGCTTTGAATTGGCCATTGGCAATGATCAGCTTCTAATCCTCTTTACAAAGTTCAGCCAGATGCGCACGGACAGTTTGTCCAAGCGTCCTAAGATTGTAGCCACCCTCGAGACATGAAACCACGCGCCCATGGCAGACACTTTTTGCCCATTGCTTCAAGCTGCGAGTCATAGCAACAAAGTCGTCGTCTTCGAGCAGCAACTGGCCAAGCGGATCGCCATTGTGTGAATCAAATCCGGCGGAAATCATGATCAGGTCGGGAGTAAACCTGCTGCTTATCTCGCCGAGCGCAGCATCAAACATTCTTTTCTGTTCCAGTGCGCGCGTTTGAGCTTTAACCGGAACATTCAGGGTGTAGTTTTTCCCTCGCGCGATCCCTGTTTCGCCGCGCGCTCCCGTACCCGGGTACCACGGATACTGATGAATCGAAAAGAAGAAAACTGCGGGGTCATCATAAAAAATACCTTGCGTTCCGTTGCCATGGTGCACGTCCCAATCGACAATCGCGACGCGCTCGATCTCGGGGTAGTGATTCTGGGCGTAGCGGGCAGCGACAGCAACGTTATTGAAGAGACAAAAACCCATTGCCCGTTCCGCGGTTGCGTGGTGGCCAGGTGGCCTCACCGGAACAAACGCATTGGTAGCCTGACCCCTCATGACAACGTCTATCGCCTGACACGCGGCGCCCGTCCCGCGCAGGGCGGCATCAAGTGAGCGCATGGAAACTACAGTATCAGCGTCCAGGTAAGCGGTGCCTTCACTAACAACGCGTTCGATTGTTTTATACAGTTGCGGGGTGTGACACGCCTGAATATCGCCACGCGGCGCTTCTCTCGCCTGAATCTCCAATAGTTTCGACCAGAGTTCACTGTCGCCGCGGAGGGCTTCCATTACAACTTTATAGCGGGAGGGAGATTCAGGATGCTGCGGACCGGTGTCGTGTTCCTGAAAAACCGGATGATGAATGATTGCGGTGGTCATAATCGTGAATCGTATACCGTGAATCGTAAATACGCATAGCGGATTTGGTTAACTCTGGAAATGAAACTAAACCACTATGCACTGAAAGTGCATAGGTTGCGCTGGGACTGAAAGTCCGACTCATTCCATGATGAACGTGTCGCTTTGTTGGTTTGATGGATGACGATGATGCTCCAAATATTCTTGTACC
>JBPCIQ010000229.1:0-6689 GCA_051006135.1 Pyrinomonadaceae bacterium
AAGAGATCTCCCAGAAACATATCGATGGAAAGCTTCCGACCTTCCCAAACGTAGGGGTAGCGATTCTTTCGAATCTCATTCGCTTCGAAGATTGCGAGTGTTTCCGCCTCGCGCGCGTTGAGATAGACGTTGGTAATCAAAGTGCGCGAAAGGTCTTCCGGGTTGGGTGCAAACTTCTGCGTGAACTTTACGATCCACTTGTTTGTCTTCGGATCGCGCACCTTCCTCAAACGCAACCGCGTGCCGGTGATGTAATTGTCAGTAATCTGCAAATGGGGACTGGCGCGGGTTAAGCCATCAGGCAACGCCTGCAGAAGATAGCGCCGCTCGCGCTCAAACTGCGCATACTTGCTTTCGGGCACTACAGTGTTCTGGTCTGTTAATTTGGCAACGCCCATTCTTCACCTATGCCGTTACTCTAGCTCGAAGGTTTTACAAACGATGGCAGATATGTAAAGTTACGGCCGTAACTTTACATGTGGTGTAGCCTTATGTAAAGTTACGGCCATAACTTTACATGTGATGTAGCCTTATGTAAACTTGAGGTCCGGTCAACATGACGCAAGTTCAACTCTTCAAGTCTGGAACTTATAGACAACAAAACCAATACAAGAGTTTTACGCCAACTCAGATTAACAGGCCCTTTGGCTGGGAAGATCCAAATATTGATGTGCTGCTTGAGGACGCTACGAGGCTGCTGGGGGAGCTAAATGCCTACTCACAACTCGTGCCCGACGTTGATTATTTTATTCGCATGCACATCGTCAAGGAAGCCACCGCCTCAAGCCAAATTGAAGGCACGCAAACGAACCTCGACGAAGCGGTTTTACCAGAAGATGAGATCGCTCCGGAAAGGCGCGATGACTGGTTAGAGGTTCAAAATTATACCAAGGCGATGAACCATGCCATCGCCGGACTCGAAAAATTGCCTCTTTCAACGCGATTGCTTCGTGACGCGCACAAGACATTGATGTCTGGAGCACGCGGTGAACATCGCAATCCTGGCGAAATACGCAAAAGCCAGAATTGGATCGGCGGTTCAAGTTTGAAAGACGCAGTGTTCATCCCGCCTTCACACCAGGAGCTATCAGACCTGCTCACAGACCTTGAGAAATTCTGGCACAACGATAAGATTGCCATCCCTCACCTGATACGGACCGCCCTGAGTCATTATCAGTTTGAAACTATCCATCCCTTTCTTGATGGTAATGGGCGAATTGGCCGGCTCCTGATAACGCTCTATTTGGTTGACAAGCAGCTTCTCAAAAAGCCAACTCTTTACCTTTCTGAGTTTTTTGAACGGAACAGAGGAGCGTATTACGATGCTCTTACAGTAGTGAGAACTTCCCACGATATAGAGCACTGGATTAAGTTCTTTCTTACTGGCGTCTCGGAAACGGCTGCGAACAGCAAGCAGACCTTTGAAAAGATCGTCGCGCTGCGGCATGTATGTGAAGAGAAAATCCTGCAACTGGGTAAACGAGCGCCTAAGGGACAGGCGCTGCTGAAACGCCTTTATTCCGAACCGATAATGAGCGCGAATCTGGTTGCCGCAAGACTAGAGGTCACTCACCAATCCGCAAGTTCTTTGATCAGAGCTTTTGAGGAGATGGAGATTCTTCGAGAAACTACTGGCGGAAAAAAGAACCGGCTTTTTGCCTTTTCTGAGTATCTTAGGTTATTTTCGACTCGGGCTCCTCTCAGTCAAACGCAACCACGGAGGCAGTAAGCACCAGTCCCCGCACCATTAAACCTCAATCAGTTCGGGTTCCGGTTCTCGTAAAAACTCATAAGGCTCTACGATCTTACCGGCAATCGCAGAGGCCGCGACGACGTAAGGTGAGGCGAGGTAGAGTTTGCCGGGGCCGCTGCGGCCTGGGAAGTTGCGGTTTTGCGCACTGACTGTCACCGTCTCGGCATTGGGAGATGCTCCGGGGCCGGCGTTGATGCAAGCGCCACAGGAAGGATCGATCAATTCGGCTCCGGCGCGTTGGAAGATTTCGATGTAACCCTTTTCGCGCGCATACTGCTTGATTTTCTGTGAACCGAATTGGAGATAAAGATGAACGCCGGGCGCTATACGCTTTCCCTGGGCCAGCGCGTTCTGCAAAACCTCGGCATACATGTCCATGTCGGCCATCTTGCCGCCCGTGCATGACCCACCGTACGCTGCATCTATGCGAACTTCTTCACCGAGTTCATTGATAGGAATTCCATTTCGAGGATCACCCGGCAACGCCACCATGGGTCGAATCTCGTCGATCTCTATTTCAAAAACCGCGGCATACTCGGCATCCGGATCGCTATAAGTGAACCCCTTGCGAACCTCCTCGGCGTCGAGGCCGCGCGTGCGCACAATGTAATCAAGCGTAACTTCGTCCGGTTCGATGATGCCTGTCGTGCCCCCAGCTTCCACAGACATGTTGGTCAGAGTGGCTCTTTCATCCATTGCCCAGTTCTTTAGATCCTCTCCCGAAAACTCGAGCACTTTCCCGATGCCCTTGCTCGTCTTCATGTATTCGCTGGCGAGGATTACCAACATCACATCTTTGGCAGCTACGTCCGCGCGTTTTTTGCCTTTCAAAACATAGCGAACCGTCTCAGGCACGCGGATGCGAATGTCTTTTGTGTACCAGGCGTTGGCCATATCGGTTGAGCCAACGCCAAACGCAAAGCACCCGAGCACGCCCGCCATGCAGGTATGCGAGTCGGTGCCAATGACGATCTGTCCCGGCAGCGCCAGGTCTTCAACGACCGCGTTGTGACAGATCGCTTCTGAGCCGCCTTCAGGACTCTCACCGTAAAGTCTGATCCCCTGTCGTGTGGTGAAATCTTCCTGTGTGGTAGCCAGTCCGTCCGCTTTCTCGAGCAAACCCATATCGCGATGCTTCTGCGACATCACTTTGCTTAGAAATGTCAGGTGATCGCGAAACGCAAAGACGGACTCTGGTTCTGATACACGAGCATCCTCGCCCAGCGCCTGTTTGAAGAGCGACTCGGCCATCGGCGTTACATACTCATGCGAGAAGCGCACGTCGGCAATCGCAAACAGCGCGTCACCAGGCTTTACGGCCTCCACGCCAACCTTTCCGGCAGAAACGAAAGCGTGTCTGGCAATGATCTTTTCCACAATCGTCATCGGCCGCTTTTTCGTTTCCAAAGCCGGTGGTGAAATCTGGCCAGCCAGCCGCGCCTTGTTATAATTGAAAAGGCCGCCGTATTCCACGATAGACCGCGAAATGGGATCGAGGCCGCGAGTAAACTCCGCGAGAGAGATCTCCTCGCCGCGTCGAATGCGTTCAATCAAGCCAAAATCGGTCGAGGTAAGCAACCCAATATTCTGCGCATTTTGTCCGTAAATTTTTTCAATGCTCTCGGCGATCACGAGTTGGATGCCGGCCCACTTCTCCGCGTAAGGGGCAGTCTCTCTCGATGATCCGCAGCCCTTGGAGAGACCGGATACAACGACTGCGAACCCGCCGTCCTTCACTTCGTCTTTCTTCACCGCGCTTTCGCGCATGCCGACGTAGACGTAGTGCCCCAGCGTCTCGTCGTAGTAAAAACAGACCCAACCCGGCGTGATCTCGTCGGTAGAAATGTTGTTCATCAGCGCGAGCTCACCGGCTGAGACTTTGTGCGCCAGCTCGTCTTCGAGAGTCTGCTGCTCCTCACGCGCCGCGCTGAGCTGTCTGCGAATCATTGAAACGTCAGCAGTTAAATACAGTGTCGACCCTGCAAAGTTGATGTGGTGCGGGCGTTTTGAAATCCTCTCAGCAGTCAATGTAGCTCCTTGGTGAATTGTCATTTGCGTGGCTGGCTGGCGTCATTATAACCTCAGCTGTTAGAAAAACCTTAAACGCCCTAAGGGGAAACGTGCACTCAATTGAGACCAACCGGCTCCGGCTGCGAATGTTCAGCCCCGAAGATCTGGACGACCTCGCTGGTCTTTTCGCGGATCCGGATGTAACCAGGTACGTGGGAAACGGTATGCCCGGCACTCGGGAGGATGCCCGTCTCGCGTTAGAGGGCATTCTTAAGCATTGGGAGGACCATGGCTTCGGCAGGTGGGTTGCCGCCGACAGAGAGACAGGAAAATTCTTAGGTCTTGGCGGACTTAGATCCCACTTCGGCACACCTGAACTGGTATATCACCTGCTTAAACCGAATTGGGGCAAGGGGTTGGCTACCGAACTCG
The DNA here is from genome assembly GCA_051006135.1 of Pyrinomonadaceae bacterium. Classification (GTDB taxonomy): domain Bacteria; phylum Acidobacteriota; class Blastocatellia; order Pyrinomonadales; family Pyrinomonadaceae; genus PSRF01. Next base: position 4,196 of record JBPCIQ010000229.1, read on the forward strand.
CAAAAGCAACCCTGAGGTATGGCTTCGAAGCACATCATTTCGATCGCATTGTGGCTATAGCCAAACCTTTGAATAGCGCTTCCATTCATGTTATGGAAAAGCTCGGAATGCGCTACGAGATGCATGCAAACTATTACGGCCTGGACGTGGTGCAGTACACCATTTCTCGTGCCGAGTTTCAGGCGGGCGTTATGCCATTGTCTGACTGGCGGTTAGTGGTGGAGTGATTTCGCGATCATCGTTATCTCGTCGAGCGTCGCCTTGAAAAGAGGAGAGTAATCATGATCCGCAAAATGTCCCACGCCACAATCTTTGTCAATAATCAGGAAGAAGCGCTTAAATTCTATCGCGACAAATTAGGTTTTCAGGTTCACACCGACGCAATGGTGGGCGAAGATTTTCGCTGGCTCACCCTCAATACCAAAGATCAGCCTGATTTCGAGATCGTACTCATGGAGCCAAAGCCCGGCATGCTGATGGATGAGGCCACCGCAACTCAGCTCAAAGCCATCATGGAAAAAGGGGTGTTGGGCGCGGGCGTATTCAATACAGACGACTGCCGTGCAACATACCAGGAGCTGAAAGAGAAAGGTGTAAAGTTCGTTTCCGAACCCGCCGAGAGACCTTACGGTGTTGAAGCAGTATTCCAGGACAATTCCGGTAACTGGTTTAGTCTTACCCAGCCGAACGCAGACCACACTTAATTCCCGCCAGGCGTTTACTGTTCACCTTCGTACGATGGCTCGTGGTTAGAGCGACGCTCTGACCCTAAGCCACTCGTGCATTACATCCGTGTAGTTTTGGATAAAAGTGAGACACGAAGAGTGATTCACCACTCTTCGTGTTCACGGATCGCGTTGCTTTGTTCGGCCGCTCCGTCTCTTCGGCGTGACGGCAAGCCGAACTTATTCATTGAAGCCGCTTGGCAGAATGAGTGACGACGGATGGTGTGGTGCTAATGAAATAAAACTCCTTGCCCTTATCCGCGATGGCGAGATCGAAGGTGAGTTGGAAAGGTGGCGCTGGAATGTTTATGGTCATCTTTCCTGTGCAGTCGGCATTCACGGTGTAAGTGCCGGAATCGATATTAGAACTAATCACGCCATTTCTACTGACGGTTACGGCATTGGAAAGACTGCCGGAGCCGTCCAAAGTCATGATGCTCACCGTGGCGAACGGCACCATCGGGGCTGGTGGTGGTCCGTCAGGGACAAACCCGTCACCCCTGATTGCGTATCTACCCGCAAGGGTATCGTTGCTGCATCTGAAGCGCCTTGAGTCGCCTGCGTCGGATTGTGTCTCTTCCTGCGCCTGAACGGTGCGACTGAGTCCGGCCTTGTTTCCGGTAGCAGCGATGCCCGCTACCAGCAAGCTAATTAACGCTACTCCGCAGACTGTTCCAGTCACGGTTCCTTTCATGATTGAATTCATGGTTGATCTGATGGCTGTTGTCATCGTTCTGTTCTCCTTTTAGATTGAAATGAATCGGTCAGAAAGTTCAGGAATCCAGTTAGGAATCCACGGGCAGGGACTATAATCAGCGCCGGGTTTTAGGTCATGACCGAAGCCTGACCAGAATCTGACTTTTTCTGTGTTATGTTGAAGTGACACGCTATTTTGGGCACCCGCGATGGAAAACTCGAAACAGACCCACGGCTCTGGTTACAATTTTGATGATGTCGTGGTTGATCGCGACAACTTTCGGGTGCGCAAAGGAGATCAACTGAAGGCACTTACGCCGCGCGCGTTTGACGTCCTTATTTACCTAATTCAACAGCGCGGCCGCGTGGTCGAGAAGCAGGAGTTATTTGAGCAGATTTGGAAAGAAACCTTCGTCACAGACAATGCGCTGATGCGCGCCGTCAAAGAAATACGCCGCGAGTTGGGTGACGATGCAGTTGCGCCGCGTTACATCGAGACTGTTCACAAGCGGGGCTACCGTTTTATCGCGGAATTAAAAGACGCTCTTGATGGAGGGTTGGCATTTGCAGGAAACGCAGAACGCTCGAAGTCGCCAGGATTGAGTGAAGGCGAGACAGTTGCGATAAGCAGGCGGCAGGCAATGGTTGAGCCCGCCGATCAGCCGGTGTCCCAAACAGGCAATGTACCGGCGCGAGAGAACGCATTAAGCACTAAGGATCTAACTTCTAAGATTAAAGAACACAAGGTAAGTGTCGGACTTGCTTTGGCCGTAATCGTCATTGCGGTTTCGACCATCATTTACTTCGGTAGAAGTGAAAAGGCGATACTTTCGATAGCGGTTTTGCCACTTGAGAATGCAAGTGCTGATTCGAGTACCGAGTATATGAGCGACGGCATCACCGAAAGCCTCATTAATAGCTTGTCACAATTGCCACAGTTAAAAGTAATGCCACGCACTACTGCATTTCGCTACAAGGGAAAGCAAGTGGATCCGCAAAAAGTGGGACGAGATCTGAGCGTCGATGCAGTCCTCACTGGAAGGGTTATTCAGCAGGGCGAAAATCTGATCATC
>JBPCIQ010000230.1:0-10882 GCA_051006135.1 Pyrinomonadaceae bacterium
AGCGCAAGACGAAGCCTCTCGGCTACTTCCAGCGCCCCGGCGAGAGCTGTCTCGGTAAGGATGATGGCAAACTCTTCGCCGCCGATGCGGGCTGTCAGGTCTATCCCCCGCGTACCTTCCTGCAAAGTCTTCGCGACAGCCTTTAGCACCTGGTCACCCGCTTCGTGCCCATGGTTATCGTTAATCTGCTTGAAATGGTCTATATCCAGCATTAGCAGGGAGAACGGGTGGCCGTACCTTAGCGTTCGATTGACCTCACGCTCAAACTGGCCGTCAAACCGGCGACGATTAGCCATGCCGGTCAGATGGTCAGTAAAAGCAGCCTCTTCACAGGTATTCAGATAGGCTTTGAAATCGAGCAGCGTGCTAGCGCGGGCGAGAAGCAGATCGAGGTCTGTGGGATCGGTGATAAAGCCTAGCGCGCCGACTTCAGAACCATGGCGTTGATCCTCGGCCCGGTAGCCGGCGGCAGTTTGGAGAATGATTGGAATGAATTTTGTTTGCGGATTGTCCCGGATTCGGCGGGCCAATTCGTAACCGTTCATTCGGGGCATCATTATGTCCGAAACAACCAAGTCAGGTTGAAAGGAGCAAACAGCCGACAGGCCGTCTTCGCCATCGGCGGCTGTGCGCACTTCGTAGCCTGCCCTGGTTAAAGCAACCTCAAGCAGGACAAGTTTAGCGGGGTCGTCGTCGACAACCAGAACGTGAAATTTTCCTGCCATAGACCTTCAGTATAGATGCGTTATGGTCCTTGCGCTGTTGCACGCTTCATTTAAAGTGCGATCCATTCAGAGATTGTCCGTTTCGCGCTTGCTCGCGCCCCAATTTCGGATCCGTGCAATAGCTGAAAGAATTCACGACCTCGAGCAAGAATACCAGGGGTTTCCTTACTTTTCAGTACAACTACATAGAACTAGAAGATGGAGCGCCAATCCCGCCACAGATGCGACAAGGAGACCCAGAACAAGCGATCTCGGTGACGAAGCGGAGGTCGCTTGGTTGAACGGTGCAGTACCAGCAGTGGCATTGGTTAACTCAAGCTTGAACGACGCGTGAGTTGCTCTGTGAGGGATGTGAAGTCCAGACAACTTGTCGGTGGATGACCGTCTTGTTTAGGCTGTTGGCATGACACTATTAACGTCTTGCCAAACCGCAAGCCTGGTTTTCATTACTGCTCGGTAAGAGATTGCGTGTAAAGGTGTCGACCCACTCGGAAATGTGATGAGATCAGCCCGAAGGCCGACAGGAAACGCTGAGCATGTCCCGCCGACTTGAATCCGCGAAGAACCCTCTCGCGCATTCTAGTTGGTTGATGTGAATTCTCCGCTCGGTTGTTCTTATATTTCTGATGGAGATGTTTTCGGACGCGCAGCATTCACGCGCCTGTTCAGTTTGACCGGCGGAGTTCCAGGAAGGATCGTTCGGATAAAAGGCCGCGGAGACGAGTTCGACACTCGGCATGACTTCAGTTCTCGCAGCACTATAGCTCCTCAGCTTGTCTGTGATGATCACGCGCGGGACATACCGCAACCCTTTCAAAAGCTTGCGAAAGAACTTCCTTGCTGCCTTCTTGTCCCTTCGCTTCTGAACCAAAATATCCAATACCTCGCCATCCTGATCGACCGCCCGCCAGAGGTAATGGAGCTGTCCGTTGATTTTTAGGAAAACCTCATCCAGGTGCCACCGGTCGCCGGACGAGGAGACTTGTGACGTAAGCCGTTGGCGTAGGTCTGACCGAACTTAAGGCACCATTCTCGAACAGTCTCATAGCTAAGATCCACGCCACGCATCGCTAACATTTCTTCAACATCGCAGAAGCTCAGGGCGAAGCGGGAGTTAGCCAGACGGAATGACTGTTGATCTCGGCAGGGAAGCAATGTCGATGGTACGGAGAGACGGAGGTGCCCATCAGAGAAGTATGCCGCATGAAGACCTCCGGCTCCATCTTCGGCTGTTAACCTGACAATACCCACGCGAAGGTTTGGCATCTCCGTATCTTTCGCTTTCAGGTCGGCGGCGGTGGCTGAACACGGATCTCCGATCTTTGGCGCATCACCATCGGTAAGAATTGCGACTGGCGCGGTGATCCGATCCTTGCCAAAGAGCGGCAGGAAACAATTAAAGTTTAAGCCGTCAGCATTGACTACTGTGACCGCCGATTTCTTGAGGTCACCTCCCGCCATTCTGGCGAGCACGGGCAAAAGGAGGGCCTCTGCAATGCCCTCGACCATAAGAATACGGCGCGCGAAAAAGAGTTCACCCCTGGTAGCGTCAAGAAAGCGTTGGAGCTTCTTTTTCATTTGTGGGTCCATCTCTATGGTACACACAGAGACTGCCCCTACTTGGCCCGCGCTTTCCTGCACGCACACAATTAAGTCGATTGGTGCCTGGCTGGGCCAGGATAGGCGAATGGCTGCTCGCAATAACTTGCACTTCATTGCCTTTCTTTTCGGTAGCGACCTTGGCAAAGTATTTGAGCAGTAGCACCTGAAGTTGTTGATGGAGATGAGCCTCCGGTTCTTCGACGAGGATAGCGCGAAATGAAAACTGGGGACTCCGCCGGAGAGTGCCGAGAGTAGCGGAAGTGAAAACGAGATTGTTATAGCCGAGGCCATTGAGGAAGAACGGAAGCCCTTCAATTTCAGGCTGGAGTCCGGCGATGATCCGATGAAAAGTCGGATCAGCAAAAATGAGTTCGGTTTTTTGAGTAAGCTCTTCGCCGGCAATAGAGAGCATCTGAGAATTGATATCATTGCGCGCTCCCTCCACTGGCTTAAGCGCTCTCATTTTACTGTTGGCGTCCTTGGCAATCGTTTCGAATTCCGTTCCCTCGGTTTTTTGGGTGACGCGGTCGAGGAGTTTTGACACTTGAGAGTTGCGACTGGGTTTAAGGCCGCTCTCAGGGTCCCTGAGTGGCTGAAGATAGACTGCGGCGAGTTGGTCATAGACGCTGGAGGGTAGGACGCCTCCTTCGGTCTCCCCACCCCACATCTTTACGCTCGCTCGTCGCGTGGTTTCGTTGAACTGCACTCGGGCAGTTATTCGAATATCGAATTTACCGTCTCCGACATCGACCAGACACTCCTGAAAGTGCACTTCGTCTTCATCTTTTGGGTCGCAAAAGACACAGGAGATCTCGATAGGAGCGTTTTCGGTACCACTCCGGAAATCATCACCGCCGAAGTCGAACTGCTAAGTCGAGCGATAGAGGCCTTGCGAAGCACAGCGGGCCTATCAGTAATCACTGCGGCTCTAGAAGCCATCCTAAATCGCCCACGGCATAAGCTCTTTACCTCATGACGTCCGTTGATTTCAGACCATTTCGGCGATTCGGTAAGCGGCCCTGAAAAGGCCACCTATTTCGTTGTGGCAGGATTGTGGCAGGGATAGAAAGAAAACCGCCGTACTGGATGGCACCAAACCTCACTTGATGTAAAAAGGCTTGATTGGGGTGCGTGAGGTCCCGAGTTCGAATCTCGGCGTCCCGACCATTTTGAGGGCTTTCAACCAATCAAGGTTGGGAAGCCCTCTTCGCTTGATTCCAAGTGGATGATCTTCCACCAGAGGAGTCCCCACCGGCAATCAAAATTCAAAAGGCAATTAGCTCGGACGCGTCTTCGTAAAGTTCAGTGATTACGATCTGAGAAGTGAGCGTCTTATGTACCGGGCACTTGTGCGCAATCTCTTGCAGGCGCGCGCGTTGCTCATCAGTCAAGTCACCCTCGAAAGAGACAGCGCGTTCGATGCGATGGACGAATCCTTCCTTCGAGTCGCACTCCTGGCAATCTTCCGCATGAATTCGCCCCTGGCGGAGACGCACTGTCACTCGCTCTACTGACCAACCTTTGCGCCGCGCATAGAGCATCGTCGTCATCGAAATACAACTGCCGAGCGCTGCGAGTATCAAGGTATAGGGATCTGGACCGGCATCTTGCCCACCGACTTCGATGGGCTCGTCGGTTGTGAAGGTGTGTCCCGCTCCATAGCGCACTTCATTTTGTAGATTGGAAAGAGAAGTTACGGTGACATCGCTCATCAAAATGTCCTCCTTCGCGAGCGAGAGAATATCAGATAGTTCGCTCAACCATGATTGACTATGGTGGCTTCTGCACCCCAGCGCCGTAGAAGCCGTGAAAAATTGAAATCGTCGCGGATACCACTCAAGATACAGAAACTCGCAGGTTGGGAAGGGGGCAAGGCTTTGCGCGCCCCCTCTTAAGATGCAAAGCCACTGACACGCATGAGAGCGGCGCCAGATCCAGAGCGGGGGCGCGCAAAGCCCTGCCCTCTTCCCAACCTGAGAAATTCCTATGTTGAGTGGTATCGGAACCGATTCTAATCTTTCACAGCTTCGGTAGCCGCGTGAGCGCCCCGCTTGCCTCCCACCGGAATTGGCGGCTACACTTGGTGCCGCTCCACACATAATGCTTGAAATAAGGTCGGCTGGGCCGATCATTTGAGGCCATAGAATGAAGATCCACGAGTACCAGGGCAAAGAGTTATTAAAGAGGTTTGGCGTGGCCGTGCCGCGCGGTCTCGTGGCACACACGCCAGAAGAGGCGTACAACGCGGCGAAGGAACTCGGCACAGAAATAGTAGTGGTCAAAGCGCAGATTCATGCCGGCGGACGGGGCAAAGGCGGCGGCGTAAAGCTTGCCAGGAGCGCGGACGAGGCACGCGAAATTGCGCGGCAAATGCTGGGCATGAAACTGGTCACGCATCAGACGGGACCTGAAGGAAGAGAAGTGCGGGTACTGCTGATCGAAGAGGGGTTGCCTATTGATAAAGAGTTTTACCTGGGGATCGTGCTGGATCGAGCATCGGGTCGTTCGGTGTTTATGGCATCGGCGGCCGGTGGAATGGACATTGAACAGGTCGCTGCAAACACGCCGGAGCAGATCATGAAAGAAACGGTGCACCCGGCGGTGGGCTTCCGGTCATTTCAGGCCCGGAAGCTGGCCTTCGGCTTAGGCATTCCCGGGACATTAACCGGCCAGGCAGTAAAGTTCATGCAGTCGCTTTATGCCGCCTACGAGCAGTTGGACACCTCGCTGCTGGAGATAAATCCATTTCTTTTGACGAAAGACGAACGGCTTATTGCGTTGGACGCCAAGATCAACTTCGACGATAACGCGCTATTCCGGCACAAAGAGTTTCTCGAGCTGCGCGATCTTAATGAGGAAGATCCACTCGAGCTCGAGGCCTCGAAGTTTGACCTGAACTACATCAAGCTCGACGGCAACATTGCCTGCATGGTTAATGGCGCCGGCCTCGCCATGGCGACCATGGACATCATCAAACTTGCCGGCGGAGAGCCGGCTAACTTCCTGGACGTTGGTGGCGGCGCATCACAGGAACGAGTCGAAGCAGCATTTCGGATCCTACTTGCGGACGAGAATGTGCACGCGGTGTTGATAAACATTTTCGGCGGCATCGTACGCTGCGACATGGTTGCCCGTGGCGTAGTCGAAGCGGCGAAAAAACTCGGTATCAAGGTTCCGGTTGTAGTCCGACTTGAGGGAACCAACGTTGAAGAAGGTCAGCGCGTAATTCGAGAGTCGCAACTCAACTTCGTGGTTGCCAACGGAATGAAAGACGCGGCGGAGAAAGTTGTTGCTCTGGCTGCATGAAGACTAATGAATGAAAATTCTATAGACGCGGTGACGCGTGGACGCGGCGACCCGGAGAGAAGTGAAGATGAAATTCGGTCGCAATCGCTCGGACAGCGCGCTTCTGCAACCAGTTTTCCCTTCACCGCGTCTCCCAGGCGCCGTGTCTCCGGGTCAGTACTAAAGTGGCTCGTTCGCGCCAGCCGTTTCGGTCTCGCAGCCTTATTTCTGTTCACGGCGGTAGCGAAGATGGCAATTGCAAAAACATTCGCGACAAACGTGTCCGAACTTCGCAGGGCGTCCGGTTTCAACTACGAACGATGGATGTGGCCCACAACCATTGCGGTTATCACTGCCGAGGTGATTACAGCAATTTTGCTTCTGCTCCCCCGCACTGTCCGCCTCGGCGCTCTTTGTGCGGCCGCTCTCTTAGTCGGCTTTGCAGGTTACGCCCTCTATTACGTTTACGTTCTCAACGGCGAACCGCTTGAATGCGGTTGCTTTGGGGGAATTATCGGCAGTCAGTTGGGAGTTTCGACTGCTTTGCGTAATCTTGGCTTGCTTGTTCCTGCCTTACTGGTTTTCTTCGGATACAAGCGACCGGCAACAGCGGGCCAACCGCAAGCCGAGCAACGACGGTCCACGAACTGACACGAAGGCACCTAACCAATGTCGGGTTGTTTCGCGTGATTTCTTAGATAGTTCTTGTTGCTGGGAACTTTGCTAAAACCTGAAGGTTTCTTTCAAAGGGGAATTACAAGGCATGCAGATGGCGACACTCTCATTCTGGGGCGGCGTAGGCACTGTTACCGGTTCGAAGTATCTGCTTGAAACCAGGCACGCGCATGTGCTTGTCGACTGCGGCATGTTCCAGGGTTTGAAGGAACTCCGCGAGCGCAACTGGCAAGACCCGCCTTTCGATCCGCGCCGTGTGGATGCGGTACTAATCACACATGCCCACATAGATCACACGGGATATCTGCCGCGGCTCGTGCGGCAGGGTTTCAATGGCCCGGTCTACTGCTCGCGAGGCACTGCCGACCTCCTAAAGATACTTTTGCCTGATGCCGGGAGATTGCAAGAGGAAGACGCTGACTTTCGCAACCGGCATAGAATCACTCGTCATACACCCGCCTTACCGCTGTACACCGAGGAAGATGCCTTTGCGACGTTAAAGCTGATCGAGCCCCGGCCGAATACCGGGGAAGCAATAGAGGTTGCGCAAGGAGTGAGAGCCGGGTTTAGCATCGCGGGTCACATCCTTGGTTCGAGCCTGGTGTTGGTTGAACTTGATGGCGCCGGTTCAGACGAGACCGGGCGGCGCGTGCTTTTCTCTGGTGACCTGGGTCATTACGACCAGCCAATCATTCACGATCCGGTTGCGCCACCAGCATGCGATTACCTTTTAGTAGAATCAACTTATGGCGATCGGCTTCATGATCCCGAAGATCCAAAAGTGGCGCTGGCGCGAATCATCAACGATGCGGTAGAGCGAAACAGCGCAGTACTAATTCCTGCCTTCGCGGTAGGGCGGACACAGGAGCTTATATATTTGATTCGCGAGCTGGAAGACGAGAAAGCGGTTCCAGTTCTTCCAGTATGCGTGGATTCGCCGATGGCCGCCGCGACTACGACCGCATACGGGAAGCGCACGGAGGAGCACGACGAAGACTACGCAAGTGTGCTCAAGAGGCAACAGCATCCGTTGCGCACCCACTCAATGATCACCAGCTCGTCGCGCGAGGAATCCAAGCGTCTGAATAGCGCTCAAGGCGCGCGCGTGATCATCAGCGCTTCGGGGATGATGACAGGCGGACGAGTCTTGCATCACGCGCTGCGCCTGGTTCCGGATTCAGATGCGACGCTTGTCTTCGTCGGATACCAGGCTGCCGGCACGCTCGGGCGAAGAATTCAGGATGGCGAGCGTGAAGTAAAGATTCTCGGTAAGTGGGTTCCCGTCCGTTGCCGGATCGCACGCATTGGCGGCTTCTCCGCACATGCTGATTGGAAGGAAATTCTTCGCTGGTTGGAAGGCATGCCGGCTGCGCCCCGACGCACGTTTCTGACTCACGGCGAGCCGCCTGCAGCCAATGCCATGGCTGGCCATATCAAAGAGACATATGGCTGGGCGGTTGAGGTGCCGCAGTACGGACAGAGATTTGAGCTTGCATAGCGAAGAACCTGGATCTCTGAGAATCGTTGGTGGTGCAGTTTCGTTTCGGCGAATCCGTTAGACGCCGCGGTGGCAATGAAGTCAGTACTGTAACGCGGTAGCGTCGGGTCATAGGTACGATGGAGTTATAGTGTTATTGCGAAGCCTTGTAATCTGCAACGTTCACCCGACGCTACCGCGTTACGGTACTGACTTCATTGAGACTGCGGCTCCACTAGCTCAACGTACCAAACTGACCAACAACCCGAGAGTCCATACTTTTTCGAACCGGAAGGCAGAATGGTATACTCCGAAGTCATTCATTCCCACGATAGATCGCGGATGTTGACTAATCACCGTTTGGATTAATTTAAGGAGCACATTGTTTGAGCGTTCTTGTCGACAACAACACGCGTCTGGTGGTGCAGGGCATCACAGGCAAGGAAGGCACCTTTCATACAAAGCAGATGATTGAGTATGGAACGACTGTCGTTGGTGGTGTCACACCCGGAAAGGGAGGCACAATTCACGAAGCGGTTCCGGTATTCAATACCGTCGCGGAAGCGGTAAATGAAGCTGGCGCAAATACCTCCGTGATCTACGTGCCACCTGCTTTTGCTGCTGACGCCATCATGGAGGCTGCCGATGCCGGAGTGGCCCTTGTTGTTTGCATAACTGAGGGAATCCCTACGCTCGACATGGTGAAGGTGAAAGAATACCTAAGCGATAAGCCGACCCGTTTGATTGGGCCAAACTGCCCGGGAGTAATCAGCCCGGGAAAATGCAAGATTGGGATCATGCCGGCTCACATACATCGTGAAGGACGTGTCGGCGTCGTCTCGCGCTCTGGGACTCTAACCTACGAAGCAGTGGGCCAGCTGACAGCGCTTGGTCTTGGCCAATCGACTGCCATTGGCATTGGCGGTGATCCAATTGTGGGCACTTCGCATGTCGACGCGCTCGGGCTCTTCCAGGCCGATAGCGAGACTGACGGGATCGTCATGATTGGTGAAATTGGCGGGACGGCCGAGGAAGAGGCGGCGGCATTTGCCAGGCAGCACGTGACGAAACCAATCGTGGCCTTTATTGCGGGTCAAACAGCACCACCCGGTCGCCGTATGGGCCACGCCGGAGCGATCATTGCCGGCGGGAAGGGAACTGCGGCGGAAAAAATGGAGGCGCTTGAGGAAGCGGGTATACGCGTGGTGAAGTCGCCAGCCGATATTGGAGCGGCGATGAAGGAAGCTCTTCATTAGATGACCAATCTAACTTTTGCAATGATCAAGCCTGACGCGCTGCGCGCTGGGAAAACAGGTTCAATTATCCAGCGAATTCTTGACGGCGGTTTTAGCATTCGCGCCATGAAGATGCTGCACATGACGCTGAGCGAAGCAGAGGGTTTCTACGCAGTTCATCGTGAGCGACCATTTTTCGCGGGCCTAACGGGATTTATGTCCGGCGACCCCTGCGTTGTAATGATCCTGGAGAAGAAAGGCGCGGTGAAAGCTTGGCGCGACTTGATGGGCGCAACTGATCCCGCGAAGGCTGACGACGGCACGGTGAGAAAAGAATTTGGCGCCTCACTGGGAGAGAATGCTGTTCACGGGTCTGATTCGGATGAGAACGCCGCAATTGAAATCGCCTACTTCTTCAGCCAGATTGAGATCGTTTAAGATCATGAAACGCTGTCCAACCTGTAATGAGACTTATCCGGATCAAAACCTTAGCTTTTGCATCGACGATGGAACGCCGCTCGTACCTGTCACTCTTTCCGCGGACGAAACGACAGTTGTGAGCCCTTCGCCAGATCAGCGCAGCAGCAACCAACCCTCTGCGCCAGGAGCTTACGTGCCCCGTGACTGGCAAGCGCCCGATTATCAGCCACCCGGTTCATCTGTACCGCCGGGCAAGGCGAGTAAGCGAAAGGTTTGGCCCTGGGTTGTCGGCATCTTAGCTGTTGCGTTCATCGGCATTGTGGGAATAGGAATCGTGGCGGCGATCCTAATCCCAAACATGATCCGCGCGTCGTCGAATCAAAACCGTGCCACTGCCAACGCAAATATCGAGCGCAGAGACAACGAAAATTCAAATCTTGGTTCAAATAGCGCGGCACCGAACTCGAATCTCGGCAATCTGAACGAGAATACAAATATTGCGCCGGCTGAGGATGCGACGACCGCACCAAATGACAAGGATAAGGTTCTTGCGTACCTCAGAGACCTCGAAAACGAGTGGACAGCGGCTAATATCAATGCCGACAAGCAGAAGCTCGACAAGATCCTGGCGGACGATTACGTTGGGCAGACGAGCGAGGGGAAAGCCCAGGGCAAAGCTGACTATCTCAAAACCATCGAACGCGACACGTCAATTCAAGGATGGGACTTTGAAGATTTGAAGGTTGACCTCAAAGGAGATCGTGCGGCACTGAGCGGCATTATCCGACTAAAGTTGCGCGACAGGGAAGTCGCATATGATTTTACGGACAAGTTCGTTTGGCGCGATGGGCGCTGGCAGGCAGTGGGTTCTGAAGTGAGTTTAATAGAACCGTGAATCGGAATCGAAAGCAGATAAATCCGTAGAGACCATAGACCATAGACCATAGACCATAGACCGTAGTGCAAACCGAAGACCCAAAGACCAAAACCCAATGTCAATCATCGGCGACATGATCGAATCGACGAAAGCAATCATTCAGGGTATGGGTGTAACGCTCTCCTACATTCCAAAGCGGAAATGGACGGTCCAGTATCCTGAGGAGCCAGTCACGCTGCAACCACGCTATCGCGGACAACACCTATTGCACGTTGACGAATTGGGAAGAGAGAAATGCGTCGCTTGTTTTCTCTGCGCGGCAGCCTGTCCTTCTGAGTGTATCTACATCGTAGCGAAAGATGATCCCAGAGCACCCGAAGAGCGTATTGGCGTCGATGAACGTTACGCCGAGGTTTACAACATCGATTACGGCCGTTGCATCTTCTGCGGTTACTGCGTCGAAGCGTGCCCGAAGGATGCGATCACTCACGGGTACAATTTCGAATTGTCCGTCTATAATCGCGCCGACCTTCTGAAAACAAAAGACGATCTTTTGATTACCAAACAAGTACAGTCGAAGAACTAC
>JBPCIQ010000231.1:0-17988 GCA_051006135.1 Pyrinomonadaceae bacterium
GCCTCGCGGCGATAGCCCTTGCGTTATCACTAACCCTTCACTTCCAGCAGGTTGGGTAAGGGACTCTCACCCTCAAGCTGTTGAGCATGCCCAGCACACAACTAAATCCGCCTGCGGGCGGATAGACAAAAACTTTACGGGCGATCACTCACCCTTTCGCTTTCCCTCAAGCAGTCAATGGCTACAGTATTCCTTCCGGGGAGGACCATGGTGTCTCTCGCCAAAAGAAGCCACCGTTTTTCCCCTCCCCGAAAGGAGCTACTACCATGACTACTAGAGCCATGTCACCGTTACGTCAACGGATGCTTGAGGCTATGCAATTGCGCGGACTCTCGGCAAGAACCCAGGAGGCTTACGCCCGCGCCGTCTGTCGGGAAGGCACGCGACTGCAGGTGGCGGATGTAGACAGTGCTCGGATGCTGTTGCACATTCACGGCAAGAGCAAGCAAGACCGCTATGTGCCGCTGCCCGAGCCGACCCTGCAACTCTTGCGTGTACACTGGTGCACGCATCGCTCACCGCTCTGGTTGTTTCCGGCGCCCACGCGCCACGGGCTGGCCCATAGTCTGGCGCACAATGGTGGTACCGTCACGCGCTCTAGTCTGCAGAGTGCCTTTCTCCGCGCCTGGCAAAGAAGGAGACGGGGTTTCGCGCGCGCGGGTGTTACACCGCTAGACCACTTGGTGCTATTAGCGAACTATTACTTCATGAAATTTTGTCGTTGGAGTGTGGTCTTGAGCGCGTTTGAGAATGACTGCAGTCGCATCTCAGGCCGCACGTTCATGGGACGTGAGGGCTCTGCGTTTCGGCGCTTCTTGGTCTTCGCACGTTAGAAATTTCGCCACTTTCTTACAGTTCGCAACATCGGCTTCCCTTCGATTACTTGAGCCAGACCGATTTCTCTGCCACAAGTTTGCCACGTCAGTGAAAACGGCCACTGGGGTGCGTGGCCGTAAGTTATTGATGGTATTAGATTTATGGTCGGGACGCCGAGATTCGAACTCGGGACCTCACGCACCCCAAGCGTGCGCGCTACCAGGCTGCGCCACGTCCCGTCAATTGTTCAAGTATGTCTTGAAATGCTTAATTGTCAAATCGGGCATTAAGGTAAGTAGTGGGTCAGTTTCGTCTGGAGTGTCCGACAAACTTCAGTTTGTCGTGACGCAACGACAAGCTAAAGCATGTCGGACATCAAAACTGACCCACTGCCGTAGCGTACCATCGTGAGGTTATTTCTTTGCGGCGGCAGATCCCTTGGACTGCTTCTCAAGTAGGGCGAGCAGTTCGCGTAATTCGGCAGCCAACCGTTTCAAGGCACCACGATCCTCGGCCGTCCTGCCTACGCTCGATCCTGACCCGGGATTCGCGGTTTTAGCCAGACGTTGTGCCGGCGGCTGAACTGGAAGCGCCTCCTGCTTAGCGTAAGCCTCGCTACCTTCGGGCGAACTGATCTTTACCTTGCCAACAGTTCGCAAATCATTCGCAAGTCTCTTCTTAGCGCCTGCAATTGTGTATTGGTCTTCGTAGAGCAGTTCCTTGATTCTCAGCGCCATTTCCACGTCGCGCTTCCGATAGACACGTTGCCCGGCGCGGTTCTTCTGGGGCGCCAACAGCGAAAACTCTGATTCCCAATAGCGCAAAACATGCGCCTGCACACCGGCCAACTGGCAAACCTCACCAATCTTAAAAAAAAGCTTTTCAGGTATGGCTACAGCAGGAGGGCTCATCTTCTCAAAGCCTCGTCAAGATCTCCGGAATCTGGCGTCAGGAAAGTTTTAGGTTTTCGGGGAGTCTGCCAGCGGCCCCTGGTGACCAACTTATGTTACCCGCGCTCTCTTTTGCATGTCAATACTTATATTTAGCGGTTCTCACTTAAAACTAAGGCTTAAAGGTAACGTCTAAGCTTTTGCGATTCGGGCCGTTTCATCAGCCGCGAGGAATGCCTATCTGGCAAGCCCGGTAGACTGCCGTACAAGCTCACGTTATAATCGCGATTCTTTTCCCACACCGGCAACCGCAATTGGAGGATCCTTGCAAGCAGTGACCACGCCCAAAACCGCCTTTCGCCTCGCAAGGCGGCTCGATGAAATTGGCTTTTCTGACATCGTAAATATCCGCAACCGCATAATGAAGCTGCGCGCCACCGGCGCCAGTGTTTACCAGTTTGAGGGCGGCGAGCCATACGTGAACACGCCGGACTTCATCAAGGAAGCCCTGGTGCAGGCGGTTAAAGAAAATAAGACTCGTTATGCACCGTCGTCGGGAATTCCGGAATTACGCGCCGCAGTCGCGGAGAAGTTGCGTGACAAGAATCGCATACCGGCGCGTGAATCAGACGTGATCATGCTGAACGGCGGAATGCAAGGGCTGTTTGGCGCTTTTCAATCGGTGGTAAATCCGGGTGAAGAAGTTTTGCTGTTCTCTCCTTACTGGGCACCAATCAAGGATCTGATCGCCCATTGTGAAGGGAAAACGGTTCTCGTTCCCACGGCTGAAGCTCGCGAGCGCGGTTTTGAACAAACTCTCGCGCGCTACTCCACCGAGCGCACAAGAGCCATCTATTACAACACGCCGACGAATCCAACAGGCGTTGTCTTTACACCGGATGAAGCAAAAGCAGTCGCGCTCTTTGCTCAGGATCGCGATTTGATCGTCCTTGCAGATGAAGCCTATGAGGATCTCGTTTACGACGGCGAGCATTTTTCTATCGCTTCATTACCGGGGATGTTTGAGCGAACAATCTCCTGCTTTACTCTTTCTAAGTCTTACGCTATGACGGGCTGGCGTCTTGGTTACACGGTTGCGAGCCAACCCTGGATGACCGGATTGCAAAAGACAACTCTCTATTCTTCCAACGGAGTATCAACGCCAACGCAGTGGGCCGCCCTTGCCGCCTTCACGACGAAGTCCGATGTCTTGGAAAGGAATACCCGCGCCTACCGCGAGCGGCGCGATTTGCTTCTGGCAGGACTCAACGAGCTCGGACTGATTTGCGACAAGCCCGCAGGAACGTTCTACGCGTTTCCTGACGTGTCACGCATCAATAGCGACAGTCGCATCGCCGCGGATATCCTGCTCGACCGCGCTCAAGTCGCGACGGTTCCCGGCATTGTCTTCGGTGTCCACGGAGAAGGTCATCTCCGATTCTCCTTTTCCACTTCAATCGAAACGATCGAAGCAGGTCTCGATTCGCTGCGCCGGAATCTTTGAGTTCAGGGTCACGAGCGTAGTGTCGAGCAGAACAACACCTGAAGGTTAACTCCAGCCCCACAATCTATGAACGAGTTTGACTTCATCAGGCGCATTAGAGCCGAGGCGGAGAGACGCGGAAATGTGTCCGGCCTATTGCGCGGAATTGGTGACGACGCAGCCATCATCAGACAGACAACAGGACGCGAGACTGTCGTCACAACGGACCTGCTTGTTGAAGAAGTAGACTTTCACCGCGACACTACTCAGCCTTTCCTGCTTGGGCACAAAGCCCTCGCTGTCTCTCTTTCTGATATTGCCGCTATGGGTGCACGCCCGCTCTGGGCGTTGTTGTCGATCGGACTGCCGCAAGACATTTGGGACTCTGATTTTCTGGATGCGCTGTATGAAGGCTTCTTTGCCCTGGCGGATCGCTATGACGTCAGGCTCATTGGTGGGGATTTGTCGCACACGCCCGAAAGAATCGTCATCGATTCGATGGTAATCGGCGAGTGCGCCAGTGGACATGCCGTGCTCCGATCAGGTGCGAAACCGGGCGATATTATATTCATTACCGGCTCACTGGGTGGCTCAGCAGCCGGTCTGCGACTAATTGAGCAAGGCGTGCGACTGGAAAAACAGCACGCAGGTGATCTGGAATCTTATTCGCTGCAGCAGTTTTTACTTCGACATCTTCGACCCGAGCCGCGCGTAGGATGGGGCCTGGTACTGGGTCAGGAAGGTTTGGCGACGACTATGATCGACATCAGCGACGGCTTATCCTCAGACCTTCACCACCTCTGCGATGAGAGCAAAGTCGGCGCATTTATCGAGTCGGAGCGCATCCCTGTCGATCGGCTGGTTGTTGAACTCTGTGGCCGGCGAGCATTAGACCCTCTGCTCCTGGCGCTGCACGGCGGCGAAGATTTCGAACTCCTCTTCACTGTGTCGCCCCAGAATGTTACGCATCTTCCAAAGAAGATTGACGGGGTTGCGGTAAGTTACCTGGGAGTGATCAAAGAAGCCTCGGTTGGTGTGCGCATTGCGGAAGGCTCTCGCGTCTGGGATCTCGAACCTGGTGGTTGGCAGCACTTCAAGAAATGAACGGTTATTAATCTCTGAGACTCGCCGCGTTGCGCCTTCTGGTCTACGACTTTCCGTTACGACCCTCGCGCACGATGTCGATCAGAGCACTTAATCGTGCATCACTATGAGCTTGTGTTTCTGCAAGAATCGCCATATTGGCTTCGAGCTTTACCATATTCGCTTCGAGCATTACCGTGTTGGATTCGAGCTTTACCGTGTTGGATTCGAGCGTATCCAATCGAGTATCGGTAGTTTCAGCGAGCTGCACCAGCAATTGGAATGAATCCTCCAGACGGGTTACTCGCGGTATGTCGCGGAGTTGCTCCTCCTGGAGACGTTGGATATTGACAGCAAATTGAGCTTGTTGCTCAAGAATAAACTCCATGGTCTTCTGCATTTCTTCGTTAGTCATCGGCTACTCCTGATGGTGAGGTGAGACTTCTTTCTGTATCTTACCGAATCATTCGTCTGCAATAAACCTCGGGGACACCCAACGCATTAGCCACCGCTGGCTAAGCCGACGTTGAAGAACCTAGTTGTTGCGTATGTTGGGTGCAATGTAGTCAATCCGAAATTCCTATGCGGTTTGACTCACGATCAATCCTTACCTAGACTGCCAAATATGCGCGCCGGTTGTGGGTTCTCTGGCGCGTGATTTCTATAATGGGTACCTGATGCTCAGATTCCGCAACACGCTCTCCGGACAAATTGAAGAGTTTCGCCCGCTAGTTGAGGGCGAGGCGCGTTTCTATTACTGTGGACCAACGGTCTGGGACTATGGTCACATCGGCAACTTCCGCTCCAACATTGCTGCTGACATCGTGTGTCGTTATCTGAAGTTCAAAGGCATCAAGGTGACGCATGTAATGAACATTACCGATGTCGAGGATCGTATCATCGCAAAATCTCAGGAAGCCGGATTAAGCATCGACGACTACACAGCGAAATACATCGACGCTTTGTGGGAAGACTTTGCAGCGCTCGGTTGCGAAAGGCCCGATGTCGTACCGCGCGCCACCCGTCACATTCCCGAGATGGTAGAGCTAATAGAGAAACTGCTCGCAAATGGCAACGCCTATGAATCAGACGGGTCGATCTATTACCGGATCAGTTCGTTTCCCGATTATGGCAAACTCTCGAAGATTAATTTCGCGGGTAACATTCCCGGTGCCAGCGAACGTATTAAGAGCGACAAATACGATAAGGAAGACGCACGCGACTTTGCCCTCTGGAAAGAACCGGCCAGCGCGAATGAACCTGCCTGGGATGCACCAATCGGACGTGGACGGCCGGGCTGGCATATTGAGTGCTCAGCGATGTCGATGAAGTACCTCGGCGAAACCTTTGATATTCATGCGGGTGGGGTCGACCTTGTTTTCCCACACCATGAAAACGAGATCGCGCAGAGCGAAGGCGCAACCGGAAAACAATTTGTTCGCTACTGGCTCCACTTTGAACATCTCAAGGTGGAAGGCGAAACGATGTCGAAATCCAGGGGCAACTACTACACGTTTCGTGATCTGGCCGCGAAGGGTTACTCCCCTGTCGCCATTCGGTATTACTTGTTGAGCGTGCCCTACAACAAACAGCTCAACTTCACTTTTGAGGCGCTGGGTGGCGCTGCCAAGACCGTGGAGAGCTTGCGCGACTTTCGCGCGCGGTTGCGGGAAGCTAAAACGGAGCCCGGCTCAAACCGTTCATTGCATGAGGCCGCCAGCCGCGCGCTCGCGGAATTTGAAGCCGGTATGGACGATGACCTCAACACGTCAGTGGCGCTGGCAGCAATCCACAATCTCACGCGCGACGTGAACACTGCGATGGCGCGCAAACAGTTGCGTGAGGACAACAAACGCGAATTGCTTGATTTGATCATGCGATTTGATTCGATACTCAACATTTTTGGTGAAGAAAAGGTTGAGATGCTCGACAGCGAAATCCAGGCAACGATAGACGCGCGCCAGGAAGCCCGCCGGCGCCGCGACTTCGCGCGCGCAGATATAATTCGCGACGAACTCGCGCAGCGCGGCATCATCCTCGAAGACACTAAGGATGGCGTGCGCTGGAAGCGGAAATAACTGCGAAGCCACCAGATCTAAAAACCCAAGAATTCAACGTTGAGTACCATGAACGAAGTGGAACTGGAAACAGAACGCCTTATCCTGCGGATGTGGCGTGAGGACGATTTCGAGGCATATGCAAAGATCTGTGCCGACCCCAACGTTATGCGCTATATCGGCGGCAAAGCTTTCAGCCGCATAGAAGCGTGGCGACACATGGCTTACATGATCGGGCATTGGCAGCTACTCGGCTATGGCCACTGGGCAGTCGAAGAAAAAGCGACAGGCAATTTAATTGGCCGCCTCGGATTTCTCAACCCTGCGGGTTGGCCCGCCTTCGAAATCGGCTGGACGCTCGGGAGAGACTCGTGGGGGAAGGGCTATGCCATTGAGGGTGCGCGCCGCGCACTGGAATATGCTTTCGACACGCTCGACAAGACGCATGTGATCAGTTTGATTCACCGTGAAAATAGGGCCTCGATTCGTGTCGCGGAAAAGCTGGGTGAGAAGGTAGAAGGCGAGACGGTAGTACTCGACATTCCAGTCTTAATCTACGGAATTGATCGATCAGAGTACGTCCGCCAGTAATAAGTTTCCGCAGATTCCGCAGATTTCACAGACCAGAAAAGAAGGAGGCAGACGGCAGGAGTACCCAGCTGGTTATCCTTACCGTGCTTCTGCTGCTTCTTCTGCTCCTGCCTCCTGTCTTTTTCCAATCTGTGTCATCGGCGTAATCTGTGGACTATTTCACTGCGACGCCGAGGTTATACAAGATAAATGAGTATATGTCGGCAGTTGTCTCAATCGCTTTCTTAGTGTTGCTGGCACCGTGGCCAGACTTAGTGTCGATGCGAATCAGGATGGGAGCATTACCTCCCTGGGCCGCCTGCAAAGTCGAAGCGTACTTGAAGGAGTGGGCCGGCACGACGCGGTCGTCATGATCCGCGGTCGTGATCAGAGTGGCCGGATACTTTACACCGGCGCGAATGTTATGCAGAGGGGAGTAAGCGTAGAGCGCCCCGAACTCTTCAGCCTTGTCGCTCGACCCGTAGTCTGCGATCCAGTTCCAGCCGATCGTGAACTTGTGGAAACGCAGCATGTCCATCACTCCCACCTGTGGAATAGCCACCTTGAAGAGTTCGGGTCGCTGGTTCATTACTGCTCCAACCAACAAGCCTCCATTAGAGCCGCCCTGAATCGCCAGCTTCTCTTTCGAAGTATACTTGCCGGCGATTAGATACTCGGCAGCCGCGATGAAATCGTCGAAAACATTCTGCTTGTTAAGCTTGGTTCCCGCTTCGTGCCACTTCTCACCATACTCCCCGCCGCCGCGCATGTTTGCCGAAGCATAAACAACCCCCTGCTCGAGCAACGCCGTTCTGAGAGAGTTGAATCCAGGCGAATTAACGACATTAAAGCCACCATAGCCATAAAGCAGCGTCGGGTTATTCCCGTCTAGTTTCAACCCTTTCTTGTGCACGATAAACATCGGGATGCGCGTGCCGTCTTTGCTTTTATAGAAGACCTGCCCGGTCTCATAGTCTGTTGGTTTGAAGTCGGGAATCTCCGGCGTGCGAAACAGCGTGGACGTTTTGCTAACGATGTCATACTTATAAATCGTCGGCGGAAAGTTGAACGATGTGAAGGTGTAGAAGACAAACTTGTCGTCCTTGCGACCATTAAACCCTCCGGCTGAGCCGAAGCCGGGCAGCTTCACTTCGTTCTCCAGTTTTCCGTCGATGCTGTAGACATATGCACGCGTAGCGACATCTTTAAGATAAGTGACGAAGAGTTTTCCGCCGGCTGCGTTGACGACGTCCAGCGGCTCAGGTTTCTCTGGAATCACGTCTTTCCAATTTGCCGGGTCTTTCGGATCCCACAGAACTACTTTCGCGTTCGGCGCGCCGCGGTCGGTGTAGAGCAGAAACTTGTCCCCCACGTTGTCAATCACTCCGAAACTGTCGTCACCAATCTCTGCCACGATGGGAGTGAAACCCTTTTCTCCTGTTGAAAGATCTCGGAAGAACAAGGAGTTCCCCTTCTTGCCCTTGCCACGTTCGGAGATATTGAGAATGGCAAACCGCTGGTCTTCTGTGGTGCGGACACCATGAAAGCGCTGCGGATTGGACTTGTCTTCATAGACCAGCTCGTCTGTTGACTGCGCGGTGCCCAGCCTGTGGAAGAAGACCTGATGGTTTTCGTTCTTCGAAGTGAGTTCCTTGCCCTTCTCGGGGGCGGGATAACGGCTGTAATAAAACCCGCCGTCTGCCCACGCGACTCCCGAAACCTTGACCCACTCCAACTTGTCGGACTGCGTCAGTCTGGTCGACACGTCCATCACGAAATACTCTTGCCAGTCTGATCCACCTTTCGAGATTCCATAAACAGCCAGTTCTCCGTCTTTGGACAGCGAGAAAGTTCCCAGCCGTGAGGTGCCGTCGGCCGAGAACTTGTTCGGATCGATCAAAACTTCGGGTGTGCCATCCAAACCTTTTTGGACGTAGAGCACGCTCTGGTTCTGCAGCCCATCGTTTTTTGAGAAGAAAAAGTATTCCCCGCGCCGACTGGGCGAAGAGTATTTTGGATAGTTGTAGAGTTTCTCCAGGCGCGCTGCGAGTTGTTGCCGAAAAGGGATCTTCGCCAGATAGGCGAAGGTGACTCTATTCTGGGCTTCTACCCATGCAGCTGTCGCAGCCGCATTCTCATCCTCCAGCCAGCGATAAGGATCGGCTACCTTCGTGCCATGGTAGTCGTCAACGTGTCCGATCTTGTTCGTTGCTGGGTAAGAAGGCCTCGGGTCAGAAGACCTGTCAGAAGATGAGGGACTTGCCTCTGACGCGGAAGGGCTGGTTACGGGCAGCGAAGCTTTTTGCCCATTCTGTGCTCCGGCAAACGGAGCTAAAGGCGAAAGCGACAATGCACTCAGGGTCAGGGCGATCAAAGCAAGCGGCAACAGATAGGCCGCAATTCTCATCGAAAACTTTGTCATGGGAAGTCCTCGCTTCATTGGAACTGAATCTGGAGTTCAAAACTCTCGGGTTGGCGACGCAAACTTTAAATCGACTAGCGAGAAAGTACAAAACCCAGATACAAACGGGCCCCAGTAGGGCAGCCCCAGCATGGTGTGAATGAGGAAGTCTACCTACAATCTCGAAGCAGATCCGCACCTTTCATGGCAGTGATTTCGCTCATTTCAATCCTAATCTGCTTGCGATCAAAGCAGCGGATTCAGCCGCCGGGAGCTCGGTCGTATCCACCACCAGGCGTTCTGCCGGAATTCCCGGATCCACGAAAGCACCGGCGGCGCTCAGTTCGCGAAATAGCTCAACCGAGTTTAATTTTCCGAATCGCTGACGCGATGGATCCGAGATGCGCCTTTCAAGCTCTTCCAGTGAACAGGTCAATTCAATGAAGATAGCTTCGCCATCATTTCGTTCAATAATCTTTCGAGCCGCACCAATAAAAGTGCGCCTAACCGTGCGATCGTAGGCAAAAGTGAAGATCAAACCAGCGAGTTCGGCTTCGACGGATTGGTCGAAGGTGGCAAGCCAGATCTTCTCCCTCAATTCGACAAACGGCTGGCTGCCAAACTCGAAAAGAGATTCGACCAGGTCAACGGTCAGGTGATTGTGGAAGATTTTGAAGTCAGTTAGCTTGCCAAGTTCACGAGCAACACTCAGTTTCCCGACGCCGGGTAAACCGTGAAGAAAGACAAGCTTCATTGGGCTAATCGGGAAAATCAAACGAATCGAACTTGCTGACTGCTAATCGATCGTGTCCGGAAAGTAGAGGACTTCGTAGTCCGTTTATTATGGTTGCAAATAGTGCGCGGTGAGGATTGAGGCGATCGGGTGACTCGTGGACAGTCTCCATTTGAAACGTCGGATTGAAACAAGAGGCTCCGAGGGAGGGGATAGCGAACACGTTTCCGAACTGAGTTCCCCCCTCGAACTTAATCTTTCTGAACTAAGTTGGGATAAGGAATAGGTAACGGATTCGGCGCGCTTGGTGTCGCACCGCCCTTCACCTTTTCCTTCTCCTTATCCGTCAATTCCTTTGCCTCTGCTTTCAAGTCCTCAATTCTGATGCGGCTGGGCTTTTCCTCGCTGGGCTCTTTCGCTGTCATGCAATTCCCCTTTGCTCGCGGCGAGCGACGCTCTTGGGCGAGGATTGTTACTCGATACCGATCGTAAGTCAATGGAGAGTAACTTCTGACAAAAATATGTCGAGCATGATTGGCTCTTCTTTTGACACCTGCGTAACGAGCGAAATTGTTGACAGGTATTTGACTAGCGGTGAGTACGAAGCAGCCGTCCGTGCTCAGGTCAACTATCTTACCCTCCTGCAACGGGTCAGGAATATTCTTCCCTCCCATCGGGCCCGCTCGGCTGGTGACCCCGGTCCACCTTACCGTGAGATTCGCAGGAATACGCTTAGCTTTTCTTTGTTCCTTCATTCTTCTGACACCGTCAAGACCGGGTTCGTTCCATAGCAGTACTCGAGAGTTGAAAGCCAAGTTTCTTCCAGAAGCCGCTACTCCCACGACCGGCACGTAAAACCCATGTTATTCCCAGATCATCTTTGATTAGATGTCGCACCAGCGCACGACCAATACCGTGTCGACGTCGGTCAGCCGCTACCGCTACCATCGATATATAGCCATTGGAAACCTCATCACTCACCGCTCTGGCAAACCCAACAATTCGAGAACCATCGAAGGCTACAACGCTTCTGCTGGTATTCTCCATCATTTTTGCAAATCTTTTCGGATCGGAGACACGATCTTGCCATCCCATTTCAGAGAGAAACTGCCGAACAAGTTCATAGTCATCTCGCACGACCGCTTTGAATTCCATTTTCGAAACCTCCTCTCCTTGCGCTCATCACGATGAATCCCTTTTCACATACTTCGGTAGTGATTCAATCAAATAGTCGAAGCCAAGCCAGAAACTCCAGCTGTGATGATAGAAGGCTATCGGGAATAAGAGCGCCACCGAGAAAAGGAGCACGAGCATTAGTTGCTCACCCACACCCAGTGTAAGCAGCCACACCAGGTACGTAGCTAAAACCATGAGTTCTGTTACCACTACGTTGGCTAGAATTGCACCGACAAAGAATCCGTCTTCTCGCTTAAATAGAGCGGCGCACGATGGACAGTGATGCTTGATTTGGAAAGGGCGTTGAACGATCGATGACTGGCCGCACACTGGACACAGAAGTCGAAGGGAACGGACGAGGGTGGTAATGATTGGCCTTCGATTTGCGCTCATGCTCATGAAAAAAAGGTAGGCCCCGTATAATTCTGCAATAGTCCTGGATCTGGATCAACATCGGGCGTTAGTCCTTCATGTATCTTACGGATCTCCAATCTCTACTCAACCTAAAAACCAATCTGGGGCTGAAGGGTGTTTATAGAAATGTCCGCAATCATGTCTTATTCGGTGCGATCGGACCCTGCTCGGTTGAGCAAGAGTAGTGCAGCCCCAAAAAACCCACAGCCCAAGGTGTCCATCAATGTCCAGAACCACGGCATTCCATACGTATAGTCGATCACGAAGAAAACGGGCGCTGCGAGCAGAAATGCAATTCCATTAAATACGACGAGCGGCTGGAAACGTTTTACATTCGAGGCCAGAATCCACAACGACACACCATGCATCCCGTAGGTATAGGATGTCTGGCGGATTATGAACATGAGGATGGCACCACTCGGCATCTCACCGAGGCCCAGCCAGGCGTGCGAAACCTCCATCCATGAGCGTGGCATCACTACGGCAAAGAACGCGAGGATCTCGAAAGCGCCTGCCAGCCGCAACAACCATGCCTGTATCTGCTGAGGATTCATACCGGGACGGCTACCTAATCTCTCTTTAGAACATCACCGACTATTTCAATTCGGGAATGCGGTCGAGGGCATCGTGGTCAGCCGGTCTAAGCGAGAGTAGCCACCGCCTCACATCCGGCGGCGAAGCCGTAGCCAATCCCGGCGACGTTCGCCTCCGCTGCGGAACATCTGACTATTTTGCTGGTGCTTCGGCGGCGATATCAGGGCCACCCACATAAGCTTCATGTAACTTAACGGGAGGTGTGCGCGATTTCTTCAATCTCAAATTGAGCATTTCTACAAACACCGAGAATGCCATGGCAAAATAGATGTAGCCCTTGGAGATGTGTTGATCGAAGCCCTCGGCAATTAGCGTGACGCCGATCAGCAGAAGAAAACTCAACGCTAGCATCTTCACCGTCGGATGCCGCTCGACAAAGCGGCCGATTGATCCAGCAAACATCATCATGAAGCCTATCGACACAACGACGGCTGCAATCATGATTTCAATCTTATCCACCATGCCAACGGCAGTAATGACTGAATCCAAAGAAAAGACAGCATCAAGCAATAGTATTTGCACAATGACACTCACGAACGAAGGTGCAACTCGCGCAGACGCATGTCCTTCTTCGCCTTCAAGCTTCTGATGAATCTCATGCGTGCTTTTGCCCAGCAGAAACAGGCCCCCGGCAACTAGTATTAAATCCCGACCGGAAATCTCCTGGCTTAAGACGACGAACAGAGGCGCCGTGAGCCGGATAATCCAGGAGAGCGAGAAAAGCAGCGCGACCCTTATAAACATAGCCAGAAACAGGCCAACATTGCGCGCCTTCTTCTGCTGGTCGCGTGGCAGTTTCCCAGCCAGAATCGAAATGAAAACAATATTATCGATGCCGAGAACTAATTCAAGGGCGGTAAGAGTGAAGAACGCAATCCAAGTTTGAGGCTCTGATATCCATTCCACGTCGCTGATCTCCTGCAAACAAATTAGTCACAACAACCCGGGCAGTATACGGCTTGCACTGTCTATGCTGCTACCATTGCTCATACAAAGTTCCAAGCATTTAATTGAATTGAGATCCTTCATCCACGCCCAGATTGAGCTGCAAGTGATGAGGTCAATCAAGCTTGAAAACCTCTTTTACTCAAAATAACCCCTTTGTCAAACAACCTCTCAGGTAAGGAAGGCGGACCCTGGCCCCGCTCCTCGGCTGAGTGGTTTTGCAGCTCGAGGGGGACAGGGTTCCGCCTTCCTTACCTCGAGATTACCAGGTCTGCGCATCACGAGTAGGCTTCTCTTCAAACCACCAGGATCACGACGCCGCTGATCATTAAAGCGATCGTCCAAAGCAGATCGAGATTGAACCACGCCCGACTAAGTAGCGTTAATCCGAGTTTTTCATAGACCAGGAGGGCGATAAGCGCGGCCACTAATAGGTACCCTGCGCTGTGCACCCCCACCGCCGCCAACCACCCCAGTGCGCCGCTAAAGGCGGCCATCTGTGGCGGAGATGTGTGGCCTGTGTCTCCTATATTAGATAGATGTTCTGAGTGCGCGGCGGACTCAACGTAGTTTCCCTGAGACCAGCCGAGAATGATCGGCACCAGCATCAATCCAGCACCATGAGCTGAGGCCATCATGAATATTATGTAGACCAAAATGTTCTTTTCATTAATCAGTGAATCAGCGTCGAGCTCGAGGTTTCTCGACGAGAAATCCAGACCATCAGTAATCATAACCAGAGCGCGTTTTGCATATGTCCCTTGTTGCTAATCTCGAGATGATAAGCATAGTAAATGGAGGCGTTGCCATGGAATGACAGAGGATCGGAGCTTTTTAAAGCTGCGAGCGCCTTTTCACGATCATACCGCTCAGTCGATGAATCCTTCGTGACATCCTTCAACTTGAGGACAAAGTACTCATTTGCCGGATGACCAAATCTACAAACCTGGCGTGGGCACTAATCAAGCGCGGGACCCTCTCACGGTCGCGATATTCTGCTGAGTCGATCGTCGAGGGATCCATGATGAGAGCGACGCTGGCGGACCGGTCCAGATCGTCGAATGAAGTAATTGCCTGGGGCAGTCCCGCCTCCAGCACTTGGAAAGCACTTTGGGGTAGGCGTCTTATCGGGTGGTCATTCTTATCCGTAACTGATACGGCCAACATGATCTGATCATTCGCCTTTTGCTGAGCCAACAGATCTAAAGAATTCCCCGCCGTACTGAAGGCAAACCCGATTGCTGCACATATGCAGCGCTCATAGCCAGGCGGAACCACGCAACTTGTCGACCTTGTTGAAACACAGAACTCAATTCTTGATACCCGCTGTTGACTTGTTTAGCTTCAAAAGCTTCTCACCACTTTTCCCAATGCTCTCGCTTAGCTCAACAATCGACTCAAGGTCATCGCCGGCCTTTTTCGCCTGCACCACATCAAGCACCGCCGGAGACTCGAAGATGGGATTCGTGACAAAGCTGTAGATGTGCTTTCTCAGCGTTAGGAGCGAACCTTCTAATTGCTCACGAGAATGGGCGTCCACGTCGTCACTAACCTTCTTATCTTGATCATTATTCGGCTGAGGAAGAGCGAGGCTACCTTTCAGCCGGGAGGAGCACTTTTTAATCTGCGCAACAGCAGCTAAAACCGGATCGTAGTTGAGAGCTTCTTTTGAGGCCATGGCGAGCACGATTTGGTTTATAACCTGCCTGGAGACCTTCGAAGCCTGGCTTGACTTGAGTGGCGAGCGCCTGAGCCCTTCGCCGGTCTTTTGAGGTTGCCAGCTTTCCATCGAGGTCGCCTCGCAGCTTGTCTCGCTCATACTCCTCACCCTGGCGGTTCATCCGATCTATGCGGCGGTCCACGGATGGCGCGATCGATCTGCTGCTCTGGCCTAATGCAGGAGCCTCCGTGCACGTCAGGAGGTAAAATCCAGCCACCAACAAGGCGGCGCCTTTTACTACAGGATGAAATTCTTTCATATCACCCTCCGATACTGTTTTCCCATTGTAATGCGGATTGGCAGTTAGCTAAACAAGAAAGTCTGTTAGTCCAAGCTGCACTAGCGCCGAGTGTCGCACTGGACACTCCCTACCTATAGCCAAAATATTTCTCGACAAAGAATTTCTCCGTAAAGTAATGGCGCCGCCATTGCGGGTTCACTCTGTCGAGCAATAGCCCCTCACCTGCCCCGAGAGGATAAAACGCCACGCGCTTGTAGTTCTCAAGGTCAAGGGAACTAAGCTCCTGCAAGATTCTACTGATAATTCCCTTGGCAACACTTTCGAACGAGCTGAAATCCTTCAAACTGCGAAATCTCCTGCTGGGCTTATATTTATTCGCTGCCAAATCAGCAACGCGATACTCGGTATACCGGGCTATTCCTTCCTTCCACACCTGGAACGAGAGATACTTGTAATCATCCCGATTCAACATCGGCTGAAGTTGGCGTCGCGCGGCGAGATAGCCTGCCACTTTCGCTGGAACCTCGGACTTCTTCTTAGCCCGAAGGGCGTCACCCAGCAATCTGCTTACTATCGAGAACTGTTGCTTGACCGCAGACGATTCGTAAGGGAATGCATAATTTAACATCCACATGCCCGTCTCGTCGCCACGTGCTAAATTGAGTCCCGCGGTCTCCGCGTAGAAATTCGGCTGTGAGTCTTGCAACTGGTGAAAATGTTCATGCAGCAAGGTGATAACCCAGGGCGTGGAAGTTTTCGCATCCGTGTTTTCGGCTTGTCCGACGACAATAGTTGAAACGCCACCAACAGCCGGAAACGTCGCCAGCAACTTCGGTGAGAATTGTCGCTTGCGGAAATAGACCTGGCTCTGCAGAAGCGAATCGTGACCGACAAGCGAGAAATCTTTGGAAGGCTGCGGGTGACGGATCAAAAACTCGTAATCGGGCGTCACGAGCAGGACGGCAAAAGGTGCCTTGTCCCAATCCTTCCAAATCCGAGCGCTCATGGCGTTGCCTAACCTGAATGCTTCAGCCAATCGTATGCGGTCAACATCGGTCAGACCGGGTTTCTCCTGCGCCCAAATATTCGGAACCAGCAAAAGTAGAGTGAGAGTAAGGACAAGTTTGGTTTTCATAACTTTCTGGTTGCCATTTGACCGCGCCACGTCTCAATCCTAATCGTTTCTTCTGGCAGTCTGCAAAAAAAAGGCAGCCCGATCCACGAAATCACGCGAACCAACATGAATATTTAGTGAGATTTCGTGGGATTTCGTGGATCGCGTTACCGGAGTTTTGGTAGCCGTGCAATAATGCGAAAAAGTCCACACAAGGGAGGGTTAGACCATGCGCTGGAGAGGTGAGCGTCAAAGTGAGAATGTAGAGGATCGTCGCGGAGTTTCGCGCGGCGGGATGGCAATCGGAGGCGGCCTCGGCGGCATTGTCCTCCTCGTAGTTGCCTTACTGTTGGGCGCGGATCCGCGCCAGTTGTTAGAGCAGGTAGCGAACGAGGGTCCGGCCCCGGGCGCTCAGACCTCTCGGCCCAACAATCCGCAGGAAGAAGAGCTCAAGCAATTTGTCTCGGTAGTGCTCGCCAATACAGAGGACGTCTGGACGGATCTTCTTCCACAGTCCGGACGGCAGTATCGAAAGCCGACGCTGGTGTTATTCACTGATCAAGTGCAGTCAGCCTGCGGCATAGCGGGCGCTGCGGTTGGTCCTTTTTATTGTCCGGGGGATCAGAAGGTCTACATTGATCTCTCTTTTTTCCGTGAGTTGAAGACGCGTTTTGGCGCTCCTGGCGACTTTGCTGAAGCCTACGTTATCGCTCACGAAGTTGGTCACCACATTCAACGCCTGCTTGGCACCATGGATCGAGTTGACTCAGTGCGAGGACGAGTCAGTGAACAAGAGGCTAACGAACTCTCAGTTCGAC
This sequence comes from Pyrinomonadaceae bacterium, assembly GCA_051006135.1. Taxonomy (GTDB): domain Bacteria; phylum Acidobacteriota; class Blastocatellia; order Pyrinomonadales; family Pyrinomonadaceae; genus PSRF01. Next base: position 17,056 of record JBPCIQ010000231.1, read on the forward strand.
TTGAACTGCAGGCAGATTTCCTGGCCGGGGTGTGGGCGCATCACGCGCAGAAGAAAGGTAGCCTTGAGCCCGGCGACATCGAGGAAGCGCTGGGAGCCGCTAGCGCAGTCGGTGACGATCGCATGCAGCGCCAAACGCAGGGACATGTCGTACCCGACTCATTTACTCACGGCTCATCAGAGCAACGAATCCGCTGGTTTCGTAAGGGATTCGAAACAGGCGATCTCCGACAGGGTGATACTTTCACGACGAGCAGCTTGTGACACGCTGAAACCTGAAGCTGAAAGCCAGCGGACGAATTCAACTACTCATGCTCTTACGAAATGACACGAATAGTTCAGAGAGTCTATCCGCGGCAGCAGGGTCGCTCCGAGCGAGCAAGGTGACGATTTCATCACGTGGGATGAAAAGCGGTTGCACTGCGTCTCTTTGTGCCTGGGTAAGACTCGACGTATTCCCTTTATCAACTTCTGCTCGTAAGGAAGTGAAGAATTGACTGGCAGCCTGACGGGCCGGCTCATAGTCACCTCGGCGGGCATCAATCGCAGCTGAGGCAAGAAGACCCTGCATATTAGCCAGAGCTAAGTGGTGCTCCGCCATCGCAAGGCTGCTACTACATTCACGAGCTTTGAGCCACATTGGAATGCAGCCAAGCAGGAAGCCGGCGAACAGCACGACCGCGTAGATGCCGACTCGACGAATCAAATAAGTCCGCGTGTTTGGTCTCGGTTGCAATGGTTCACTCATGATCACTCCTTCATCTGATTATTGTAAGGGCGTCCCTCCGTGTGCGCGCGTCCGCAACGAACCGGGGGTGCCCAGGGAGGAACACCTCCACAAGGATCCCGCAGGGCGTATGTTCCTCGCTGCGTTCAGCGCTTCAGGCCTTTCATCACTTCGGCATGCGCCTCAAGGATACCTCTTGTTTCTATC
>JBPCIQ010000232.1:0-8451 GCA_051006135.1 Pyrinomonadaceae bacterium
GCTCCAATTGACCTTGGCAAACGACGGAAGCTTAAAGAAAGGTGTAGACACGTTAAGGCGGCTGACCTTGGAGAAGCGCCAGCCGCCTATTTCGGAAGACTTATCCGGCGTCTAACTCGCGATGAAAATCTGGGTTAAATATACCCGGCCGTCGCGGGTTACAAAACTACCGATTCCCGAAACCCCAAATTCGCGACTGAGCATATTGGCACGATGGCCGGGCGAAATCATCCATCTTTGAACTGCAAAGGTGCCCGGATCATCGAGGCCCTGATTATATGCGATGTTCTCACCGATCACATGGAAGCCGATTCCCGCGGCCTGGGCTCGATCTTTCAGACGCAGGCCTTCTGGTGTTTCGTGGGCGAAAAATTCCAATCGGGCCATCTTTTCGGAATGAGCTCGTGCCATCCGGCACAGCTCACTGTCCCAACTCAAGGGAGAGAATCCATTCCTCTCGCGCATTTCATTTGTTGCGTCAAAGGCTCTTTGCTCAGTCTCCGTGGCCTGATTGATCGACGGAAAAGCAGCAGGGGCCGGGACCTCGGAGCGGCGCGCGTCGCCAAGGGGAACACTAACGCCTGGCGGTCTCGAGTAATGAATCTCCTCCGAAGAGCTGGTGATGAGACGTGCCCCAGGTTGTAAATGCAAACTCTGGGCTGAGACTCCAGACAGTAAAGCGGTTGCAGACAAACAAACGGCGAGCAGAATTGACCGGGTGATGAGTGTTGAGCAGATCGATAACGATCGCCGGCATTCATGTATATTCATTGATTTGGGGTTAACCCAACTTTGCCGCAGCAAAGCGAAGGGGCCTAAGAGGAAGGCTGTTGATTGACAACCGTGCCGGGGCTGGCAGGATCAGAACCGTCAATTACAAATTACCAAATGATTAAAATCGAATCAACACATTTTACAAAATTCCCTCATTTTTCGGGCAGATTGCCCGGCCGGTCAAAAGCTCGCGACTATTCCGCTTGTGCGGGTGAGACAGGATCGCCGGGAACCTGCGCAAACTGCTGCAATGTTCGTCGCCAAGAAGAACGATTGGGAAAGCAATAGAGCAACACGAATACGGCAACTAGGGTCGCACCGTAGGTATAGAAGGCGTTGCCTGTCAGGAGGGTGGCAATGAATCCCATCGCCGAGATGGCTGCGCCAATTAACGCCACCTGAACGGTAGTTTTCTCCAGAGTGCGTAGCAGGCCGGAGGCGCCAGTTAGAGCTCCGATGTCCTGCAGTCGCATGGTTGCGAATCTTGTGCGACGCAACGCGACTGAGCCCAGTCCAAAAATGAGAATTGTGATTCTTAACGCCATGTCGAGAGACGGATTCTGTTGATGGCGCAGAAAAGTCTTGCTGATGGAGGCCGCGATGCTGAGAAGAAGGGTGGCAACCAGCAGGCCGGCAACCGTCGCAGCAGTCGCTTTGTGTCGCCGCAAGAGTTCGCTCTCGATCGACTCGGTTAATTGAGTAGGCAATTTAGACTTTGCTCCGCGATCGTAGGGCACAGATGAACACGGATAAGCACGGATTAAAACGGAGAATAATCCCCAAGATCAATGGAGACCCCTTCGAAGTCTACCAACGAACTTGATCCGCAGTATAATAGACTCATCGTGGACCACCCCCAGTAAATCGATCCGTGAGGATCCGTGTTTATCTGTGGCCGCTCTCTTGTCGCCGGACAAGGACCCCACCTCAACCTGCTCAAGGCTTGACCGGGGAAGGGGCTGGCACCGTGGTATTGACACTCTGGCCACCAGCCCGCGGAGAGTTCGCCGGCGCAAGCTTGGGGTTAGTGCGCTGCATGGGCGCTTGCGGGGTAACGTTGGTAGGCAACTGACCGTTGTACTTCAGTGCTTCGTCAATCAGGTCAGTGCCTTCCTTTCCGTCCTTGCTAATGAGGACCCCATTCTTGTCAACCGTAATATCAGCTCTGCCGCTAACCTGCTGGAGCAGATTTCCAATCATTCCTGGACGTACTGGTGGCGGCGCATTCTTCCGCGCCGGATCGGGTTCAGGGATGGGTGCGCCGATAATGCTTAGCTGCTCGCGAGCCCTCTCCGCAAAATCGCTGTTGGGATGATTCCTAAGAAGCTGCTGGTAGTATTTTGCCGCTTCGTCGGGCTCTTCTTCCTGCTGGTAAGTTGCAGCCAAACGGAAAAGAACTTCATCCATGAACGAGAAGTTGGGATACTTCTCCACAATCTCCCGGTAACGGGACTGAGCACCCTTTAGACCACGTCCCTCCCGCTCGTATTTAGCCTTGTAATAAAAGTTTCCGATTTGCAGGTTGTGCAGCGCCAGATTTTCCTGGACTTCGCGCAAGCGCTGCTCAACATCCGCCCGAAGCTTGGTCTGCGGGAACTGCTGCATCAGGACTTTCAGCCGTTGCTCAGCCTTTCGCGCATGAGTGATATCGCGATCCGAAAGACCCATTTGTCTCATCTCGGATTCCGCAACCTTCAGCATCGCATCGTCGGCTAAAGGATCGGTTGGGAAGAAGGTTAGCCAATCCTGATATGCCTGCGCCGCCTGGATCAAGTTGCTCGTGGTTCCTTCAAGATAGAAAGAATCGGCGATTGCAAGTTTTGCCAAAGGTAGGAAAGGAGAATCCGGATAAGTATTGATGATTGTCGTGAAGAGGAGCCGCCCGGTTTCGTGGCTTCCTTTACGCACTTGCTTGACCGCCTCTTCGAACAGCACGCGATCGCGGCCTGGGGCGACCTCGCCAGTTAAATCAGCGTACTTGTCTTCACCTCCACCTCCCAAAAGTCCAAAGAACCTTCCTTTTTTCTTTTTCTTAGCGGGTGACCTTCCGGAAGCGGCGCCGGCAGTTCTAGCGCTTGCAGTGGCCTGCAGTCCAGCCTGCACACGTGTGTCCATGTCGACCACTGAGGTTTCAAGCCGGTCGAGCATGGTGGCATCGTATCGCTCTGAGCGCTCCTGCTTGCCGCGGACGTCATTAACTTCGGAAAGGATTGAACCTACTTCTTTCTCCAGGCCTTGGAGCCTCTGACGCGGATCGTCAACGGCTTCCTTCTTGTCCGTGCTCTGCGGCGCCAGCGTAGAGATGGCGTTGTTGAGCGAGCGACGCAGAGATTCAAGCTTGGACTTCATAACGTCCAGGCGCTGGATGGCCGAAAGATCACTCTGAGGCTTGCTTTGGGCCAAAGCAGCGGGAGCTGCGCTCAGGAGTAGCGCGACGGAAAGTGTCGCCAGCGCTAGAAAGCGATAGTGCATATGTAAATCCTCCGGAAAACTACCTCAATATTGCCGATTTTCAATTGCCAATTGCTGATTGCAACCGAAATTCAGATGTTGAACTTTCAAAGTACCCTCAGCCCGATCGCGCAAGTTGCCACCTACAATAAGACTCCAATTGGCAATCGAAAATCACAAATCAAAAATAACTTATGCCCACTCGACCGTAGCTTCGCGCAAATCACGAACTGCCACCTGCGGATCCGGCGCGCCGAAAATAGCTGAGCCGGCGACGATAATCTCAGCGCCGGCAGCTACGACTTCTGCAATATTCATCCGATCGATACCGCCATCTATCTCAATACGAACGTTCAAATTACGTTCATCGATCATTCGCCGCAACCTCCGCACCTTGTCCAGCGATGTAGAAATAAACTGCTGACCGCCGAAGCCGGGATTCACTGACATCACCAGTATATAGTCCGCGAACTCCAGCGCTTCTTCCACCGCTACAATTGGAGTCGCCGGGTTAATCGCAACGCCAGCGTCGCCACCGGCGGCCTTAATAGACGCCAATGTTCTATGTAAGTGCGCATCCGCTTCGACATGGACCGAAACCATTTTTGCGCCCGCAGTCACAAACTGCTCAGCGTACCGACCCGGTTCGGTGATCATCAAGTGTGCATCAATCGGCAGCTTAGTCGCTTGCGCGATCGACTTGACCACGGGCAAACCAATTGTGATATTAGGAACAAAATGGCCATCCATCACATCGACATGGAGGATAGCAGCTCCGCCGCGTTCAACCGCTTCTATCTCCTGGCCCAGGCGTGAAAAGTCGGATGACAGGATCGAAGGCGCAATGTCTATTGTTCTCGTATTCACGATCCGGTTATGACTGCGTGCGGCGCCTAACCCCAACAAGCTAGCGCTTCTCCCTGTTGTTGTTTTTACTAGTGGGCGTTGGCTTGGGCGCGTTAGGCAGTCTGTTATCGTTCTGATTTACAGTGCGGCTTGGGCTCGCGTTGCTATTGGCTCCAACCTCACCGGAGTTAGCATTCGCAGTGTTAGTAACTGTGCGAGCTCTATTCGCATTCGCGTTCGAGTTTTCGTTCGCGTTCTGATTGGTGTTTTTAATTCGCTTCGGCCTATTCTGGTTATCATTTTTGGCCGGTTCTGACGTGTTTGTGTTCCGGTTCTCGGAAGCCTTTTCCTCCCTCACCTTTTTGTCGTTTACGATGGCTTCCGAAGCCTCCCCCTCTTTCGCGGCGCGGCTTATATCCATCGCGACTGTCTGACCTGTCTTAACCACTTCGCCAGCGCGCGGCAATTGAAAGAGCACTGTGTCGGCTGTGACCTGATTGCTCGGTCTTGTTGCCCGCACGCGGAAATTCAAGTCGGCACTCCCCAAAATTCGCTCGGCCTCGAACCGATCCTTACCCACGACCTCAGGAACCGTAATTTCCGGACTGCGAAGCGACAAATAAACACTGGTGGCCAAGCCGAACAAGAATGCGATTGCAATCGATATCACGAGGCCCATTCGCCTGAGAGCTGAAAGTGCGTGATTTGCGACTCCCACCAAGCTTATTTCCTCGCCCCGGCTCAACTTGATATCACTAAAACCAGTTGCGGAGTCTAACACCCGCTATCACCCGCGGCAAGAAGCCTATTTCGAGTACCTACATGCCTCCGGTTAACGTCGCATTCAAAAAATCTTCCTAATTACCCACGCGCCAACCTCATTAATATTTGGTTTTGCGGGTTCGAAACGCACTGAATGTCCTCGGCTAAGATGCTCCACTGGATTTCGGAGTTGCTGTTTCCTGCCAGTTTCAAGCTTTGGAGCCGTGTATGTCGAATGTCTCCAAAGTAGGCTCGGGTACTCCTTTAAGCGCACCGCTAGGTCAGAGTAGCCCCTACCCTCAGATGTGTTCCATTGTTAAAGTCGCGCACACTCATGCGCCGCTTTGCCTCTGGTTGTACCTCAATGAGCCGGAGCGCTGTTTTCCCGCCGCATTTTACAGTCAGGTCATCACCTTTAGAGGCCACCACTTCACCCGGGACAGCGTTCGAGATTTCTGCGCGGGCAGCTGTTGCCCGCCAGACGATCAGGCGTTGTGATTGGTTATTAGTGTAAGCATTTGGCCATGGCTGGAGGCCTCTGATAGCGCGTTCAACTGCAAAAGCGTTTTTAGACCAATCAATCAACCCGTTTTCCTTGCACAGCATGGGAGCGAAGGTGGCGTCCCGGTCATGCTGAGGACGAGGCGTGATTTCAGCAAGCTGAGCCAGGGTTTCCCCTAGCACTTCGGCCCCCACTTGCGCGAGCCGGCCCATCAGTTCAGGGGCCGTTTCCATTTCCCCGATCTGCGTTTCTCGCTGCAGTAAGATGGGACCCGAGTCCAACTCTTCTTCAATGAACATTGTGGTGACGCCTGTCTTCTCCTCTCCATTAATCATGGCCCAGTTGACTGGCGCGGCGCCTCGGTAGAGTGGCAACAGAGAGAAATGAACGTTAATGCAACCTCTTTTCGGCGCGCTTAGAAACTCGGCGGGTAGTATGCGGCCGTAGGCCACCACGGCTGCCAGATCAGCATTGTGCGATGCAAAGAGACTCTTCGCTTCTTCAGTTCTTATCTTTTCAGGTTGGAAGATTCTTAGACCGAACAACTGGCCAAACACTTTGACCGGAGGAGCTGAGAGTTTGTTACCTCTTCCCGCAGGTTTGTCCGGCTGTGTCCAGACGGCAATGATCTCATGACCGTCTTCCATAAGACGACGCAACGCCGGCACGGCTGCTTCGGGTGTGCCCATGAAAACTATTCGCATAGTGCGGGCGCCTCTGCCGCTACCCGTCCGGTAAGGCTTTGGCCTTACCGTCTGGAATCTAAAATCAAAGGAGGCTACGCCTCCCACATCGAAGCGTAGCCTTCTTCTTGAACGGAATCTTAATACTCGAAAACTGCACTCAATATTTGGAGTGCCGCTGGCAAGCGCGACACCGCTATGGATTTGCCGAGCAACATACCACCCAGAGCGCCGTCGCCACTTCGCTCTGCCTGGCGCACTCCACAATTCAAGCCTTTAATATTCGTGAAGCGCTAAGTACCTTGTCCAAGTTGAGTGCCAGCATCCGGTCGCTACGCCTTTCGGTTCTGTATTGAGTGGTCGAGACCGCTAAGCCCGAAAGCCCGCTGCCAAAAACTCAAATAGCCGTGCTCTTCCCGGCACGGGCGTTTGTAGTAGCTCCAATCTTGGTAGCAATAGACTTCGCCTGCATGAATAGTAAGATATAGTCCTGCCCGCCGGCCTTTGAATCAGTGCCCGACATATTGAAGCCCCCAAACGGATGCGCTCCCACCAAAGCACCGGTGCACTTGCGATTGAGATATAAGTTACCGACATGAAACTCACGTCGCGCGCGCTCGAGTCTGTTCTCATCGCCGCTATAGACCGCACCGGTCAAACCAAACTGCGTATCATTGGCGATCGTCAGCGCCTCATCGAAGTCATTCGCCTTGATCACGGCTAGTACCGGCCCAAAAATTTCTTCCTGCTCGATGGTCGCTAAAGGCTTTACATCAGCGATGACCGTCGGCTCGATAAAAAATCCAGCCTCGCCGTCAGAACCGCCTCCCGCCACCAAGCGTCCCCCCTCCGACTGGCCCTTCTCGATGTAAGAGTTGATGGTCTTGAAGGCTTCTTCGTTGATGACGGCGCTCATACTAGTTTTCGGGTCGCCCGGATCACCTACCCTGATCTGCTTTGTGCGTGCGGCAATCTTTTCCAACATTGGCTCGTAGACTTTCGCATCTATGATTGCGCGCGAACACGCCGAGCATTTTTGACCTTGGAAGCCGAATGCCGCTTGAACCACTCCGGTTGCCGCGTCGTCGAGATTGGCATCGTCTGCGACGATGATTGCGTCCTTCCCGCCCATCTCGGCCACCACGCGTTTGATCCAGACTTGTCCTTCGTTGACCTTGGCCGCCCGTTCATTTATACGCAGACCAACCTCCTTCGAACCCGTGAAGGCTACGTAGCGTGTCTTCGGATGGTCCACCACGACATCTCCCACTTCGGCGCCGGATCCAGTCATGTAGTTCACAACTCCCGCAGGCAGCCCGGCCTCTTCAAGCAGCTCGAAGAATTTGTAAGCGATGGTGGGCGCATCCGACGAAGGTTTGAGTACGACAGTATTTCCGGTGACCACCGAAGCAACAGTCATCCCCACCATGATTGCCAATGGGAAGTTCCAGGGTGGAATAACGGCCCCCACACCGAGCGGAATGTATTCGAGACGATTTTCTTCGCCCGGAATCCTCGTGAGCGGTGGCGGACTGGCATAGCGCAACATCTCGCGTCCGTAGAACTCGCAAAAATCTATAGCCTCAGCTGTGTCACCGTCAGCTTCGGCCCAACTCTTGGCAACTTCGTGGATCATCCACGCGGACATTTCGTGTTTCCGTTCATGCAAGAGTCCGGCGAGACGAAACAACAGCTGTGCGCGGTCTGCAGGGCTCGTATTCTTCCAGGTTTGGAACGTTGCGTGCGCCGTCTCGACGGCCCGATTGGCAAGCTCTTTAGTTGCCTTCTGGAAGCGGCCCACTACCTGAGTGCGGTTGGCCGGATTAATACTCTCGAACTTGCCCTCGGTCTTGATTCGCTCACCACCAATCACAAGAGGGTACTCGCGGCCCAGTTCACTTTGCACCTTTGCTATCGCATCCCGCATCGCCTGGGCATTTTCTTCTTTGCTGAAATCAGTAAACGGCTCGTTACGGAATTCTGTCGGCATATGAAGCTCCTATTTTTGTTTTTCGGAAATACTAACACCGACCGCTTGATCAGCCTAAGCGAGGGTTTGATGCAACTGAATGCCGCACGGTCCACGAAATTAGGCGAAACGACACGAAGGCCATTTCGTATCAGTTGGTGTGATTTCGTGGATCGTTGTTCCTGTCAAACCCTCTGTTGAAGAAATGAGAAAATTGCAAACTTTGTATCACAGAGAAAAACGCGGCCGACGCACTAGCGGGTCAACCGCGTTTCCCGATTGCTCTTCTTAAGTGCCGTCTGCTTCCTTCTTCACTCCCACTTCTCGGCTTTTTGCCTCTTTCGGATCCTGCGTTTCACAAGTTCGCGTTTAAGTGGGCTCATCTTATCGATGAAAACAATACCGTCGCAGTGGTCAGTTTCATGCAGCATGCAGCGGGCAGTAAGTTCCGTGTCGTCAACTTC
>JBPCIQ010000233.1:0-6960 GCA_051006135.1 Pyrinomonadaceae bacterium
TTCTTCGCGCAAGGCGATCAGACCAATGTTGGCGGTATCGCCTTTGTCGCCTGAACGAGCATGGGCGAGTTTTGTTAGTTGAATTTTCATCAGCAGATGGAAAATGGTGGCAAATGGTGAATAGAAAATGGAAAATCGTGATCTTGTCAGTGGTCAGTTGTTAGTAGTCAGTTGTCAGTAGTCTTGTTCGGACTTTGGACTGGACCGTTACGCCTCAATCACCCTGACTTGCGGCTTGATCTCTTCTTTCGGAATCAGCGCCGGCCAATAGGCCACAATCTCTTCCACTTTTGGCCGACCGCCGGCAAAACCCGTCACACCGGGTGGCCCAGTTAGTACTAATGGAGCGATCTCTTTGGTGAATCTCTCGACCACGGCGCGGTCTTCGCTGCGCACGCCGACGCGCAGTTGAACTTCAGGCAAGTCCGGCGATGGTTGACCGGCCAGCGGACCATGCGTCGCATTCGCGCCGACAAACTCCGTCAGGATCTGATCAAACTTCAACCCAAGCCGATCCAACCGCGCCCGCAGTATCCTGTCAGCGGCCCGCGCCTTGTCGTAAGCCTCTGGCCATGAGTAGACGAGCGTGCCAACAGCTTTGTAGCCGGCCGAATAACTTATCGAAACCTTGAGCGTATCGGTTGCCGGTCGTCCTTCGATGCCGAAGACACGGACGCGGTCACGGCCTTCGTATTCGAGTCGCACGGTAGTGAAATCGGCAACGCAATCCGGCGTGATGTAGGAATGCGGATCGCCCATTTCATAAACCAACTGTTCTTTGATGGAAGGAATAATCACCCACCCGCCGGTGCGTTCATGTTTTGTGATCACGAATGTACCATCGGGCGCTGCTTCAACAATTGGGAAACCTACGTGGGCCAGGTTGGGAATACTGCGCCACTCATATTGGCAGTTTCCACCAGTGCATTGCGCCCCACATTCAATAATGTGTCCGGCAATCGTGCCGGCCGCTATCTTGTTCCAATCGTCTGGCGACCAGCCAAATTCATGCATGAGGGGCGCGAGCGTCAGGCCGGTGTCGGTCGCCCGACCTGTAATCACGACCTGCGCGCCGCGATTGAGTGCCTCCACCATAGGCGCCGCGCCCAGATAAACGTTCGCGCTTTGGATTCGCTCGCGGACAGACGAAAGCTCCGCGCCTGTATCCATGTTGCGCAGCTCGATGCCGCGCGCAAGAATTTCGTCGACTCGCCACATGATATCGTCCCCGGTGACGATGCCGATGCGAAGCTTTCCCGCCAGTCCGAGCTCGCGCGCAACTTCCTGTACCGCCGCAGCACAGCCCTCGACGTTCACGCCGCCGGCATTTGCGGTGACACGAATGTTTCGCTCAACGCACGCCGGCAGTATCTGCTTCATCAGTGGAACAAAATCCTTCGCATAACCAGCAGAGGGATCGCGCGAGCGCTGCTTCTGCATGATGGACATAGTCACCTCGGCCAGATAATCGAGCATCAGGTAGTCAATGGGGCCGCCTTCAACCTGACGCACGGGCGCGTCGGGAAGATCCCCCCAGAATCCCTGGCCGGCAGCAATGCGAATAGTCTGTTTCATTTTGAACTCAGGTCAGAACTGGATTCATTTTCCATTTCTCATTTCTCATTTCTCATTTGGTCATCTTCTGGATCTCATTTCGTGTCCGTTCGTGTTATTTCGTGGATCGTTTGCTATCCGAGAGATGAGAACGATCCACGAAATAACACGAACGACACGAAGAAGAAGTCAACTATACCGAACGGAAAATGAAAGATGAATCCCGTCGCTACGGCTGGCGGTTCTGACAAATCACATCACTCCTGGCGGCAGCACAAATGGTCCAATATGCGGTCCGCTGTAATTCAAAGCTGTGTGAAGCGAGAGTTCCAGAGCATCGCGTGTGAATTCTGGGGTGATGACAGCGTCAACAAAACCGCGTGCCGCCGCGTATTTCGCGTCCAACTCTTTGTCGTAGTTTTCACGCACCTGGTCCATCTCCGCGTTGAGCTGATCGCCAGGTTCGAAGTCATTTTGTTTCAGCTTTTCCAGTTGACTGCCAAACACAGCTTGCACGGCTGAATCACCCTCCATCACACCCATACGCCCGGTAGGCCAACTAAAAATGAAGTCAGGATCGAAGCCCTGACCAGCCATCGCATAGTAACCGGCGCCCGAAGCGTGATTGATTGTCAGGACGATTTTTGGCACCACCGCTGTCGCCATTGCCTCTACCAGTCGAGCACCCGCTCGAATGATTCCAGAGTGTTCCGCTTCAGGTCCGACCATAAATCCGGAAACATCCTGGACAAACAACAGCGGCGTCTGACGCCTGCTGCACGTTTCAATGAAGTAAGCGACCTTCTCGGCCGACTCTGTGTAAATGATGCCGCCGAACCTCGGTGGGCCACCGCCGGGTGCGCGAATCATGCCGCGATTGTTGGCAATCACCCCCACCTGAATACCGCGAATGCGCGCATGTCCCGTGATCATCTCCCTGGCATAGTCCGCCTGAAACTCGTCGAGATGCCCGCCATCCAGCAGGCAATCCAGCAAGTGGCGAATGTTGTAAGGCTGCTTATGATCTTCTGGAATGATGTCGTAGAGATCGAGCACAGGTCGCGCACTCTGGGTAGCAGGCAGTATGGCAACTGTCCCTCGCACTTTCAGCGGCAGGTCAGTAACGAACTCGCGGATTTTGGCAAGGCATTCCTTATCATCAGCAACGCGATAATGCGCCACACCTGAAAGCTCATTATGCGCGCGCGCACCACCGAGCGTCTCATTGTCGATGGTTTGGCCTGTCGCGCCTTTCACGAGGTTTGATCCCCCCAGCCCCATGAACGATGTCCCTTCCACCATCACGATCACATCTGAGAGGGCAGGTAGGTATGCACCACCGGCAATGCATGGGCCCATCACCGCTGAGATCTGTGGAATCTTCAGGTACCGGCGCATCAAAGAGTTGTAGTAGAAAATGCGGGACGCTCCATACTGACCAGGAAACACGCCTCCCTGGTAAGGAAGATTCACACCGGCGGAATCGACGAGATAGATAATCGGCACGTGCGAGCGCATGGCGATTTCCTGCGCGCGCAGTATCTTCTTGATAGTCTCCGGCCACCACGAGCCTGCCTTCACTGTTGCGTCGTTTGCTACTACGACAACTTCCCGGCCTTCGATGCGGCCAACAACTGTTACAACGCCCGCACCCGGCGCACCGCCATCATATTGATCGTAAGCAACCAGCAAACCGATTTCCTGCGCGTAGGTATTCTTATCCAGAAGCAGATCGAGGCGCTCGCGCGCTGTCAACTTCCCCTGTTTATGCTGTCGCTCGATCTTCTCCAGCCCACCACCAAGACGCAGTTGCGCCTCAAGCGCATGCAGCTCTGCAGTCAGTTCTCTTAAACGTTTCTTGGATTGCTCTAGCGCGGGCGCTTTTCGTGAGGATTCTTTTACTAAGGATTCGTTTTGGCTACGTTTCACGGTTCTCGTTTACAGTTCCCGGTTATAAAGCGCAGCCAAAAGTAACATGAGGCGAGAGATTGTGACAATTCTAGCTTCAACAACGTTAGTTCTCTTCAAGATTATAACAGCCGTTCGACCAGGGCTCCCACTTCGTTGGAAATCTGGTCTAGAAAAAAGAGGCGGCCGCTTTAGTCGACCGCCTCCTCCTCAACACCGCCGTTTCCAGCCTACTGGTTGCGATTCTTATTGTTGCTATTCGCGTTCCGGTTGCTGTTGCTGTTGGTAGCTCTTACCCCAGCTGTGTTCGCGTTCCCGTTATCATTTGTTAGCACTGCCGTGTTTGACGAGACAGTCCTGCTATTCGCGTTGGCCGCTATATTAGCGTTCACATCCACCACGCCTTCGCGTGGCGGGTTGCCGGCAGCGTTCGCGTTCGCCGCCGTATTAGCGTTGTTAGTGTTGGTTTCCGTGGTGCTACACCCTACCAGGGCTGTAGCAACCACGAGCACCAACGCTAGCGCAAAGTTGCGTCGCATCGTGTTGTGTCCTCCGTATCTGGCTAAACTAACGATAAAGCGACTCACCCTTGTTCGTGCGCCAGTCGTTTTCGAAATAATCAGCATCCTCAGTGCTGCGCGGGTTGACACCCATAACGATGCCGCCCTCGCGAATGCCTTTCTCGTAGTGCTTTGCCTGCTCCTCGGGAATGCCGTGACCCACGAGCGCCCCAATCAAACCGCCCGTCAATGCGCCTGCCCCGCCGCCCGCGAGTGCCGCCGCAATGGGACCAGCGATCAGTAAGCCGAGGCCGGGCAGCGCCAGTGTCGTTCCGATGGCCGCCAATGCCGCGATCGTAGCGCCTACACCACCGCCGATACCTGCGCCCTTGCCCGCACCTTCCCACGCCTTTGTGCCGAGTTCAGTATCAGAATCGGTAAAATGTTTTTTTCGTGTATCGTCCGACATCAGTAGATTGACGTCGTCTTTGCCATACCCCCGATCGTTCAGCCCACGATACGCGCGCTCAGCGCTATCCTTATCTCTGAACAGTCCCGTCAACATGCGATTCTCTTTCTGACGCGCGGCCCCCATCGAGGCCTCGTCTTCGCCCGACTGTTTAAGCGAGCTGTTACCTGTCACTGCTCCCGCTGCCTCTTTCGCATCACCCTTCGCGCGCTGGCCAAAAGCCGACGCCTCTTCACCTACACTGTCCTTCTTGTAATCTCCCATGGTCGCTCCTTTTCGTTACTCATGCCGAATTGTTTTAATTGATGCAGACAAGCTGCACCGTTTCACTTTCAACATCTACAGGTTTCGCTGCTACCAAGCAACGCTTATACCATGAGCGTTTTTCGGCTGTGATTCCCTCTCTCATCATTGTGTAGCCGTAGATTCAAATCTTGTTTTCAAATACATGACATTGCTGACCTTTGGTTTTATGTGGAAAAGTCGCCGGGCACTCGAACGAATAAACTTGAGGCGGCGGCAACACCTCGGAGTGAAATCCAGATTAGGCGGAGTTATCGATAGGTTAGTGATAGAACGGAAATGATACAGCAAGCGAATCGGAATGAGAAAAAATGAATCGCCGTTCAACCGTATTGCTAGCTAAAGGTTTAACTCAATTGATCTTTGACAAAGAAGTCCCTTTCGAAGGCTGCGTACAAACTGGTGCGTACAAACTGGTTGCCGGTTCCCTCTATTCTGTGTATCTTGTGATCAGCGGATTCTCACACAGGCGTCGCAAGCGACAACCATCCGCAGCCCCCGCCTAAAAACCTGATAATCCCAGGAGCGTCCCGATGAAACGGTGCCCACAGTGCGATTTTATCTATGAGAACGACCAGCGGGTTTGCGATATGGACGGTAGCGAACTGTTCTACGCGCCCAGGCAAATGCTCCCAACAGGAAGCGTTGCTGCGAAGCCCACACCCCAGTTGGTGAAGTCGCAACGGAGGAGGCTCGGCGTGCGGGTGGCCGCAGCGTTGATCCTGGGTGCCGTTCTCTTTGTTGCCTTCTACGGGTTTATGCACCGAATCCCGGCGGAAGACATTACTTACTCATCGGCGAAAGTCATTGCCAGTTCGCCCGCCGGGGCGAATCTGGTGCTCGCCCCGCCGCCGTCAACATTGACTGAGCAAGCCAGTCCATCGCCAACACAGACCCCGCAGGCACCAGCAAAGAATGGGAAAGTAGATCATGGCACAACTCCTGCCAGGCCATTAGCAGCGCGTTTCCGAACACCAACCCGCAAACGCCAGGAAATGAGATCCAAGTCGAACCACAAGGAAGAATCAAAGGTCGGTTCATTTCTCAAGAAGACGGGACGCTTATTAAAGAAGCCGTTTAAGTTCTAGAGAGTTCTATGATCACTTGTGGGGATCACTGAATACTTTTTCTCAATCGTCCGAAGTGCCAGATGTCTTTGCCCGCAAAACCGCTACGGTCGGGCTTATTATAGTAAGCAACGATCTCAGCTCCTTCCTTTAGTTCTGCATAGATCTCTGGGGTAAGCGTCACAGTCAGCTTGCGTCCGCCGGGATCCCCTGAAAGCTCATTGAGGAAGAATCGTCTACCAATTTGTAACTGTAACGGCGTATCCCGCGGTGGAAACATGCGAGTTGTTTGTAACTCAATCTGGACCAAAGCCTGTCGCGTCGCGCCAACCAGCCTGACGGCGCTGTGAATGGCAACTATCTCATTGCCCTCTTCAGTAGAGGGCGGAACCTTTGCTCTATGGCTCTCAGGTAACCTCAAGCGCTCGGCAACCGAGGACATTCCACTGCCATCGAGGTTTGACACAGATATTTCCGCGCCATCTCGTAATACTGAACGGTCATAAATGAGAGTCGCAATTCCCTGGGAATGACCGAGTGAAAACGCCGGAAGCGCCACATCGTCCACCCAGATCATTCCCGCCCTCGATAAAGACTGTCCACCCGTGAGCGTCAGGCGAAACGCACTCTCAACGACTTCCCTTTTGCCATTCCTGTCCAGCGCTCTTGGCTCGTGTAAAGTTACTTCTTCCAGTCCATACCTAAGTGATTCTCCAGTTTCGGGGATGCTTCGGCTTTCTCCGTTTACAAGCAGCTTTCCTGGGGCTGTACGTAAGTTCAGCACTACGGTGTCATCCAATTCCTCATACGTCCGGTGCGTGTGACCAGACACTCGCGTAACGAGGTAGGAGATACTGGCTGGAAAAGCAAAAGGACGAACTGTTTCGATTGTAACTGTCGACGGAAAGGAGATTAAAGAACGCGATCCGAGCCACCGCTGAGGTTCAAGAGTTGCCAGTGCAAAGTGGGAGCTGCCAATCATGAAACCCGAAATTTGTTTCGTGAAGATTGCCCGGTGATTAATATCCCAGAAAGTCACTACGAACAGACTCCCATTGTTTCGGCCGTTTGACCAACGCAGTTCGAGGGCAACCGGATGACAGTCAGCCAAGCTGATAGGGATGCTGAAACTCTCTCCCACCTGACGGAACCGATGGGT
>JBPCIQ010000234.1:0-8194 GCA_051006135.1 Pyrinomonadaceae bacterium
GCGTCGGGTCCGGCCATCCGCATCTCAACCCCCATAGAGTCCATATCGGTAACTAACTAATGACACCTAGATTTGTGGTGCAAACCGTAAACCCGACGCTACCGCGTTCCGGTACTGACTTCATGACACTCCGTTGCGTTTTCACACAACCTCAATAGCGGGGGTGGTGCCTCATTCTTGCTGCCGGCCTTGAGTCTCTCGTTAGCAAACGCTCAGCGACAGTCCCATGAGATCGCGGCTTAAGCCACCTCTTTGACGGCCGCGATGAATGCGCGGACGCGCTCTTCGTTCTTCTTACCAGGACCACTTTCCAACGAGCTGCAAACGTCGACCCCAAAAGGCCGAACAACGCTCACCGCGGCGGCTACATTCTCCGGCGTAAGCCCACCGGCGAGAAACAATTTTGGGACGAACCGCCCCGTTTCGCGCGCGATAGACCAATCGAACTGCTGCCCGGTGCCACCGTGTGTTTTTGAGCTAAAAGTATCGAGCAATACAGCGTCAGCGTCGTACTGCGCCGCCTGTTCAGGCGTGAAGTTTTTCCCTACGCGCAGCGCTTTGATTACGAAGCGATCTTTCAAGGCGCGGCAGTATCCGGGCGTCTCGTCACCATGCAACTGCACTGCGGTGATGCCAGTCAGGTCGGCAGTCCGCCCGACGTTTTCAGCATTCTCCTCATTAACGAATATGCCAACGCAGTGCGTATCAGTCGGCAGTTGTTCAATAATGCGACGCGCGGCATCCGGCTCAACATAGCGCGGGCTGCCGGAGTAAAAGTTAAAGCCCAGCATGTCGGCACCCGCCGTGAGACACGTTAGCGCGTCCGGGAGATTGGTAATGCCGCAAACTTTGACACGTACTTCGCTGCTCACGTCTTCTATAAGCGTTCGCAAAGCCTTCGCCGGATTATCGGAGCGCATCAGTGTTTCGCCGATCAGAAAAGCTCTGTAGCCGTGCGCTTGTAAGCGCCGGAGATCGTCAATCGAGCGCAAACCGCTTTCGCTGACGAGCAGCGCTTCGGCCGGTGCTTCGGGCGCCAGCTCAACCGAAACGCCGAGGGACACTTCAAAAGTCGTCAGGTTTCGATTGTTTACTCCGATGATAGTTGCGCCACAACGTACGGCACGGCGCATTTCTTCAGCAGTATGCACCTCGACGAGCGCGTCCATCCCGAGTTCATCCTCCGCGATGTGACGCAACGCCGAGAGACGATCATCATCGAGTGCTGCCACAATCAGCAGCAATGCGTCCGCGCCGGCTGCCGCCGTTTCATAGACCTGGTATTCGTCAAAAATAAAATCCTTACGCAAGATAGGTAGAGACACAGCCTCACGCACAGCGCGAAGATCATCAAGCGAGCCAAGAAAATAATCTTCTTCGGTCAGGACAGAGATAGCAACAGCGCCTCCGCGGTAGTAGGCGCGCGCCAGTTCGGCCGGCTCTAAACCCTCTCTAATGACCCCCTTTGATGGCGAGGCCCGCTTGATCTCCGCGATTACTGCGACGCCTTTGCCGGCAGCAAGAGCGCGACGGAGGGCGTGCGGTTCAGAGATGCGCCTTGCTGCAACTGAACGCGCGCGCAAGGTCGCAATCGTCTCGGATGGATGCGCGGCTCGCATAGCACCGAGACGCTGCCGTTTGCGCGCGATAATTTCTGCGAGAAAATTAGGGCTCGGATTCATTTGTTCGTCGCTTTTATTAAATCGTCAAGCTTCGATTGTGCAGCGCCGCTATCAATACTTTGCTCCGCCAGCCTTGCCGCCTCCTGCAAGCTGCCCACTTCGTCACCGACAAAAAGCGCCGCCGCTGCATTAATTACCACCAGGTCGCGCGCTGTGTCTCGCACCGCGCCAGCGAGGACCTCGCGGATTCTGCGGGCGCTTGTCTCGGCGTCACCCCCTTGCAGGGTCTCGATAGCACGCCGTCGTAAACCGAAATCTTCAGGTTGAATCTCCAACCTTTTGACCTGTCCTCGGCAGGCCTCGGCGACGAAGGTATTAGCGGCAAGAGTTATTTCGTCGAGACCGTCACCACCGTGCACAACCCAAGCTCGCTCAGTGCCGAGCGCAACGAGCGCTTGCGCGAGCGGCTCGACCAGCGATGGATGCCAAACACCAATTATCTGACGAGGAGCACCGGCTGGATTCGTTAAGGGTCCCAGCAAGTTAAATGTTGTTGGAATGCCGAGCTCGCGTCTGACGCCCGCAACCCGGGCGGTAGCGCCGTGGTAAAGCGGCGCAAACATGAAGCAGATGCCAAGCTCGTTGAGGCAGCGTTCGGAAACTTCGGGCGCAGTGCTGACCTTAACGCCGAGTGCTGTCAAAACATCAGCGCTGCCCGATCGGCTCGTGGCGGCGCGACCGCCGTGCTTTGCGACCGCCAGGCCCGCTCCCGCGATCACGAAAGCAGCAGCCGTGGAAATATTGAAAGTCTTCATCCGACTCGAACCCGTCCCGGCCGTATCAACGAAGCGAGGATGGCTTGACGTGATACGAACCGCGCGCGACCGCATCGCAGTCGCCATGCCGGCGAGTTCTTCGCCCGTTTCACCTTTGCTGGCTAGCGCAACGAGGGCGGCAGCAATTTGGGCGTCCGTTGCCTTTGCATCGAGCAGAGCATCGAGAAACTCAGCGGCCTCATGGCTCAGTAGATTCTGGCCTTGCATCAAACGCAATGAAAACGCCCGCAGTGGTGAGTCAATCTCAGACTCGCCTTTTCGTTCCGGCTCAGGCTTCAAAAAGTCCTCATCAGGAGTGCGCGTTGTCGTCTCGTCGTTCATAGCTTCAGAAAGTTGGCAAGCAGCTTCTTACCGCCCGTGGTCAGGATAGATTCCGGGTGAAACTGCACTCCCTCTATTTTCATCGCCCGGTGCCGAACACCCATGATGATTCCTTCAGTAGTGGTCGCCGAAATTTCCAGGTCGGCGGGAAAAGTCTGGCGCTCGATGATGAGTGAATGATAGCGCCCTGCTTTGAAGCCGGGTTCGAGACCTTCGAAGATCGTTTTACCGTCGTGACAGATCTCCGACGCTTTGCCATGTACCAGCTCCGGCGCCCGCACTACGTGACCGCCGAAAGCCTGTCCAATTGCCTGATGCCCCAGGCACACACCGAGCAGCGGAACCCGTCCCGCAAAAGAGGAAATCAATTCCAGCGATATTCCCGCTTGATCAGGCGTGCCCGGTCCCGGCGAAATTAGAATCTTGTCAGGGCAAAGCGCTTCTACGTCCTTCACAGTTCCCTGATCGTTACGCCATACAACGATCTCCTCGCCAAGCTCGCCGAGGTATTGCACGAGGTTGTAAGTAAACGAATCGTAGTTGTCGATGACGAGAATCATGCGTGACCAATTTTTCGTTCGGTTTCCATTTCGGCTAAGGCGATGGCCCTGAACAGAGCCTTTGCCTTGTTGATTGTTTCTTCATACTCAAGTTCCGGCACCGAGTCGGCAACAATGCCCGCTCCCGCCTGGACCGAAGCTTTTCCGTCCCGCATTACGATTGTGCGGATTGCGATGCATGAATCCAAATTGTTTGAATAGTCTGTATAGACTATCGCGCCTGCATAAACGCCGCGTGCGTCAGGTTCCAGCTCGCGGATAATCTCCATCGCGCGCACCTTTGGCGCGCCGGTCACTGTTCCGGCCGGAAAACAAGACGCGAGCGCATCGAAACGGTTAAGAGTGCTACGTAACCGTCCGCGCAGACTGCTTACCAGGTGCTGCACATGCGAATAACACTCGACTTCCATCAGGTCTTCCACGTGGACCGAGCCGTAATCCGCCACCCGACCCAAATCGTTACGACCGAGATCGACGAGCATCATATGCTCTGCTACCTCTTTTTCATCGCTGCGCATCTCAGAAGCTAACAGACAATCTTCCGCCTTGGTTGCACCACGCGGGCGAGTGCCGGCTATCGGACGGTAATCAAGGCGTGGTCCACGACACCTGACCAGCATCTCAGGCGATGCCCCGACGATTGAGTCATCACCTAAGCGGAGAAAAAACATGTAAGGCGATGGGTTGATGGCACGAAGCTCCCGGTAAATCGCGATTGGCTGCGCATTCACTGTCTTAGTGAACCGCTGCGAGAGCACTACCTGATAACAGTCGCCGGCGGCAACGTGTTCTTTGACACGCCTGACAGCATTCTGAAATCCCTCTCGTGTCCAGTTTGAGTTTGAAAACTCGTCTTGACCGTTGCGCTGCAGATTGTGAATGCTTTTGCCACCCGAAGCGGGCTGCCCGCGTGGGGACCTCGGTTCCTGAGGTTGGCTTCCACCATGTAACAATCTTTCGATGCGCGCGGTTTCTTCGACTGCGCGATCGTAAAGCTCTCTCAAACGGTTACGATCACCACCAGCTTCTTCCGTAAACACCACGGATGTTAGAGAGATTTGCTGGCGCACGCGGTCGAAAGCGAGGAGAGTACGGTAGAACATCAATACGGCGTCATCGAAGGTGGAATTGTCGCTGTTGCTCGCGAGCGCTGGATCAAACCAGCGGGCAGCTCCATAAGCGAAATACCCGACAGCTCCGCCTGCGAGAGGCACGAGATCCAGGCGACGCGCAAGCTTTTTTTCGCGGAAGTACTCGCGCACAAAGTCCGCGGCGTGCATATTACGGATTTCGCTTTTGCCGTCTTTTTCAATGATCGTCTGGTTTCCTCGACCTCGTACGATCATCTCAGGATCGGCGCCTAAGAAGGAGTATTGTGCGATACGTTCAGCGCCATCCACCGACTCGAGAATAAATCCGTAGCGCGCGTCACCGGCTATGCGAAGAAATGCGTCTACCGGTGTTTGCGAGTCAGTGACTACCGTTCTGACTACCGGAATCACATTGCCACGCTCAGTTTGCCGCTCGAACTCTGCAAATGTTGTGGGTTGGAGCTGATCCATAATTGACACCGGGGTGAAGCCACATCGAAACCCTGAGATCGACCGCCTGTTAGTAATAAAAAGCCCGCTGCCAACATTAATATTGTGGCAGCGGGCTCTTGGAAAACTTGATGGTGTGCTTAGCTACTCTGGCTTGTTGCACTCCTCAGCGAAGGCCCTTACCGCCCATACGCTCGCAGGCCACCAATAATAATTGGCAGAGCGGATAGCGCTGGCTTGGTGTGGGCTGGAGAAATTCATGACCTATCTATCTTCTTCGGAGAGCGGTTTATACTCGACCAGACGGTTCGCTGTCAACTAAGTTCTGAATCCGTCACGACTGTCCCAAGGGACCGAAGTGGTACGTTATCGTGCCTGACCTTGGCGAGGCGTCCTGCTGAGGCTTAAATTGCGCTTTTTGCGCGGCTGATTCAGCGGCTTTCCGCCATAGCCACGGCCCGTTCAATGGGCGTGCAGTGATCACCTTCCCGTCGCTACCGACCGTCACCGCAACATTAATCAACCCCTTGCTCCATCCGCGCCTGGCACCTGCCGGACTTTCAAGATCGGGCAAACTTATTTCGCTGCCTTTAATTGCGCCATTGACCAGGGGGTAGGTCTCAACTCCTGGCGTTTCACCACTCGTGCCGGGGTTCGAGGTTGTTGTCTCCGGGGAACGCGCGGGCTGCGCCTTTCCCAATTGCAAGCTCACTTCGCTACCGGCGAACGCGCCGGCAGGGACAGGCGCTTTGTTCGTGACCGCCGCCTCAGGCGTGGGCTCGACCGGCCCGCGATTAATAATAAGATAAGCGGCCAGGATCCCTACCAACGCGGTGACTGCGAGGATGACCCACGTTAAAAGTTTGCGCGAAGCCCGCGCCGGCTTTGACGTTGGCATACCTTCAGAACTGGTTGTTCCCTGACCCAACGGAGCTGTTGTCGGCAATGGTTCCGACGCCACGGCTTGAGCTTGGATCGGTGGCTCGCCGAGCGTTTGGGTCGGATGTTCGCCGGGTTGTTGAGTGGCAAATTCGCCGAGCGGTCGGGTCGGGGGGTCATCCAGTAGTTGGGTAGCGAACCGATCGAGTGGTCGGGTCGGGGGATCATAGAGTCGTTGCGTAGGTAACTCACCCAGCGGTCGGGTTGGGGGATCGTCGAGGGTTTGCGCGAACTCGTCACGAGTTAGTTCAGGGGTTTCGTCCAGGTTTGCTTGTTGACGTTCCCGCTCCCGGTTGAACGCCGCCGTGTATAGCAGTGGTTGGGTAGGCGTCCCATCGAGTCTTGCGGCGGGATCCTCGCTTTGTTCCGGCTGGGTCTCATGCCCGCGTTCTTCTGTATCAGGGATTGTCGTTATTCCAGCTAGTTCTGGCTGTGGTGGGGTCTCCAGCGTGTTGGCCATTGATGCAGCGCTAGCAGGCAGCAACTGAGCAACCTCTGGAAATCCGCGCTTGATAGACCATTCGAATGCAGTTAACCCAAGCTTATCTTTCGCATCCACTTCCGCCCCATGGTCGAGTAACACCTTCACAACCTCAACGTGACCAAGGAATGCCGCGCGAATCAGGGGAGTCTGCAGGTTGTAATTAGTGCCGTTAATGTATGCCCCTGCTCCCAGCAGGGCTTCGACTGCGAGGGCATCACCCTCTGCCGCAGCATGAAGCAACTGCTCCGTACGTTCGGCCGAATACTGTTGAGGCTTGGTTTTACTCAAGTTGATATCCTGATGTGCCTGGCGAATGGGGTGGAATAATACATCTATTGGGTTTCCACGACAATAGCAACATCAGCTTAGCTGAAGCTGCCGTGCCGGTTTGCGCCCTAAAAACTCTTTACCATAGATAAATACTCTCAACACTCCCCTTATTTCAGTCTTCATTCACCTCCTGACAACGACGCGTGCGGAAGAATCGTGGCGGGGATGGGCTCCAGAAACCGCGAAACCATGGGGAAGGAATCGCTTTCCGCGCCACGGTAAACGTTTGCCGGGTAGACGAATCCGGAGGAGTTCTGGCGGCAGCTCGGACTTGCTCGACAGTCTCGGCTCTTCGTGCAGGATGGCGTGCATCGTGTCAATCCGGTTCTTGTTGACGAAAGGGCACGTGCCCGTGAGCATTTCGCAGATGACAACACCAAAAGAGAAGATGTCGCAGCGGAGGTCAACCCGCTGGCCGAGCACTTGCTCCGGCGACATGTAATTGACGGTTCCCATGAGCGTGCCAGACTCGGTCTGAACATGGAGCAGTGTTTTCTCCGTGCTATCGGCAGCGAGTGCTCGTTTGCGACCCGCCACGAGTTTCGCCAGACCGAAGTCGAGAATCTTTGCATAGCCGTCCCGTCGAATCATTAGATTTTCCGGTTTCAGATCGCGGTGAATGATGCCCGCCTCATGAGGTCCGGCCAGGCCTTCGGCGATCTGGATCGCAATGCCTAAAGTTTCCTTGACCTGTAATGGGGCCGCTTTGATTTTTTGCCGCAGAGTCTCGCCCTCCACATACTCCATCGCTATGTAGGGCTTGCCATCCTCCTCGCCGACTTCGTAAACGGTGAGAATATGAGGATGATTCAATGCCGATGCGGCCCGGGCTTCCTGAAGAAAACGACGGCGGCGGTCTTGTTGAGAAATGAATTCCGGCTTTTGTCATCGCGCTGGTTGCTGTGCAGAAACACTTGCTGAGGAATGAGAATAGGATGCCAGCAGCGAGACGGCAAGGCGTCGATTGACTTTGAATCCAGCGCTTCCGTTCATCAGTGGTCAAGAATGATCCACGAAGTCACACGAAAAGTTCACGACGAAGGTTTAGTGTTGTTTAGCGTGATTTAGTGGATCGTTTACTTGTCTTCTGAATTAGGACAACCCCAAGGACGTAAATAATCGTGACAAGCTTGCAGATTGCGCATCAGCGGCTTCATAACCAGCACCTATCCTCGCCAGGTTTCAAGAAAGCGGTCGATGTGGCGACGTTCAAGAATAACTCGGGGATTATCACAGTCAACCCCTTGGAGCCGCTTAGCAAAGCTGAAACAAAGGCCATCGCCGAGGCCGCAGAACGCTAGGCGCGTTTCTTGGTTTGACAGTAACGCTCTCATGACCAGCTCTACAGCGAACATTGAGCTTATGATTGTCGTATCCTCGTTGAGAGTTTGAGAGGAGTGTTCATATGTTTTGCCCACGATGTGGCTCTAATCAAAGCGAAGAGCTGAAGTTCTGTAAGGGGTGCGGCGCAAATCTTTTCGCCATACGCCAGGTAGTCGATACCCGTGAGACAGGCGAGAAATTCGATTGGAGCAAGACCTGGGTCGCCGAGATGTTTCTC
>JBPCIQ010000235.1:0-23001 GCA_051006135.1 Pyrinomonadaceae bacterium
CCTTTAGCGGTTGAGAGAGCGACCGTTACCGGTGAACCGTTCGGGACGTCGAGCGTTCGTTTAAGGACCCATCTATCACGATCAATCTCAAAAGGTAAGAGCTCGCACCAACCGTGACTGATTACTGTTCGCTTAAAATTAAAAGCACGAGTTGTAGAAATGGATATTTGCATAGATAATTTGAAATTGATGCGAACAATTTGCTCAAATTGCGCTGATTTCTCGGAACCTCAAGTTTCTCGCCCTGTACGCAGTAAGAATGTAATCCAGACTCAATAATTTCTCATGCCTCTCCTACGCT
Organism: Pyrinomonadaceae bacterium; assembly: GCA_051006135.1. Lineage (GTDB taxonomy): Bacteria > Acidobacteriota > Blastocatellia > Pyrinomonadales > Pyrinomonadaceae > PSRF01. The sequence continues at coordinate 302 of JBPCIQ010000235.1, forward strand.
TAACCCAAGTATGACCATGGACAGAGTTCAGTCGCAAACATGGTTCTGCTGGTTTAATGTCGTCTGCTAGTTGCGCTAGGGCCACGCATCCGCACTTGCGTGGTTCCACGCCGCTCAATTACAGAACCGGGAGCGGTAGCGACGGATGCTAGGGACAACTAACGTGATCAAAGGCTTAAAAGCAAAGCGAGCAATTGCAAGATTGAGAGAGCTACCATCCGGTCGCTACCGCTCCCGGTTCTGTCATTGAGTGGCGCCATCAGGCAACATCGTGCAAACAACAAACCGAAATCATTTGTCCGGATCGCGGCCCCTCAACAGAATATATCGATAAGGTCAGCCGTCGTGAAGGATTCTGAGGCACCACACAAGCATACCTCGGCTGATCGAAATCCATTCTCCCTGCTGTATAATCGCCAGAAAACAATGGACCTCGAATCACTCCCAACTCCCGCGCTCGTGCTTGATGTCGAACGCGTTAGGCGCAACGCGGTACAGATCGGCACGCGAGTGAGTGATCTCGGCGCACGGCTGAGGCCACATGTGAAAACACATAAGTGTATCGAGGTCGCCCGCATTCAAAGCGAAGGACATTCAGGGGCGGTGACTGTGTCAACATTAGCGGAGGCGCGTGCCTTTGCTGCTAATGGTTTTCCAGACATCACTTACGCCGTGCCGATTGAGCCGGGTAAATTTGAGACAGCAATCGAATTGGCAAAGACCTGCGAGCGGCTGAATCTAATCACCGATCACCCCGAAATCCCGCCTCTGCTTAATAAGGCGGCTGTGCGAGCTGGGATCACAATGGATCTGTTTTTGAAAGTCGATTGTGGTTATCACCGGTGCGGAGTCGAACCTAATTCGCAAGAGGCCCTGGCAATCCCAGGATTGATCTCCGGCTCATCAAATCTTCGTTTCGCCGGAATTCTTACTCATGCCGGCCATTCATATCACCACCGCTCGCGGGAAGAGCGCCTGACTATCGCAAGACGAGAGCGTGATGTAATGGTCGAGCTTGCGCAACACCTGCGAAATTCCGGCATTGATGTACCGACAGTGAGCATTGGCTCAACGCCGACAATAACCGTTATAGATCATCTCGCCGGTATAGACGAAGTGCGGCCTGGTAACTACATCTTCTTCGATGGGTTTCAGGCCGCCATTGGCAGTTGCAGGATAGAGGATTGTGCTCTTACGGTGGTGGCGGCCGTTGTGAATTGCGATCTGAAACGGCGAAAGCTTGTTATTGACGCAGGAGCGATCGCTTTGTCAAAAGACCGCGGCGCGATTGAGTTTGATCCGAGCTGTGGATACGGTCAGGTGTTGGATCTGGAGGGTCATGACATGGGACTTCGAGTCGAATCGCTTTCCCAAGAACATGGTGAGATCCTCGCCGACAATGCCGAAACCATTCAGCGGCTGAAGGTTGGTACGCGTGTGCGAGTCCTTCCCAATCACTCATGTCTCAGTGCCGCTCAACACTCTCACTATAATATTCTTGAACGAGGTGAAATCGTTGATCGGTGGGAGATTCAAAGGGGTTGGTAGAGCACATCACCGCCAATTTTCCTGCCATCATTGCAGAAGAAATACAGGATGAGTGCAAAGCTGTTGGGCGGCGGCCTAAAGCCACACAGCAAGACCCCCGAGGATGCCCCATCCGTTTTGTTGTGACAACGGCGCTCCCGGTGGCAAAATCCCTCTTTGTATGCTTCGGATTCGGTCAACCTGAGGCTTGACACATGGGCCCCCCGAGGCTAGACTGAACGTCTATTGAAAACAGTGTGTGGAAGGCTGTACTTGAGTCTCCCTAATACTCGGGAAGACCTGAGAGCAGAGTCAAACACTATGACTCTCTACAGTATTACACGGTGAACGTACGCACCGCTTCCGTAGTTGGCCGGAGCTTTCCGGCAACCCCTTCGCTCCACCCGCGCAGTCCAACGTGGCAGTCCTGGTGGAGCGATGTGATGTCTGCCGGTCGACCGAAAAGCGCCCGGCGTTTGATACTTGGGGACACTGTTACTTCCCCTGCTCTGTGTTGGGGTAGCCCCTGAGCCCCACACTCTCCAGCTCTACCGCACGTAGATTGGATTGGAAATAATCCAGGGCTGATCGCTAACAGGTTTGGGCAATTGCGGCAGATAAACCTCCGCCCGGTAACTCCCCTTCTCTTTCGTAACAAATTCCATCGCGCTCACTCCATTGTCGTCCTTAATTGCTGCTCCATCTTTCAATAGGACAATGCGACCAGGCACTGGAAGGCTCACAGTTAAACGCACCGCGTCGTCGAGCGTTATTTCATCACCCATTATCTTGCTTTCATTTCCGTCCTGAGCATTAAAACGAAAACCTGAAGTGTCTCCAAAAAGATCGTAGCCAATAAAACAGTGTCCGAGAGTTATGGCGGCTATCAGGGCCTCTTCGGTCAGTCGCTGATCGAGCAAAGAGTTAAGGAGCACGTGCAGACGGACCAGGCGAAAGCTTCGCTCATAAGGATCGAGTTGCAAGCCAAGCAAAGTTTTCCCCGATGAATCGCTCAGGCTTATCCCAATGTTCGCATGTGCATCGTTTCCAGCTATAGCAACGAGTTTCTCATTTTTCCGTACGATCGCTTCGTCCCACCTTCTTAAGTTCTCAGACGGGCGTTCATAGAAGGTGGCAAACAAAAGGTCGGGATAACTACGATAGGACCAGAGGCTGTGGAAGAACATCAGCAAGGGATTGATTTTCCGCGCATTGCTATAAACATTGTAAACCTCGATGCCTTTGTAACCGGTCGCGTCCCAACTCTTGAACTCTTCGGGATACGCCACGAATGCTGAGCCTGATGTGCGTCGGGACAAGACGTCTTGCGTGGATAACTGACTATCTCCACTCGCCTGGCCGTCTCCGGGAAAGAGGAGTAGGCGATCACCAGAGGCTGTTCTTACCTCGTTACCGTTAACGAATATTACTCCCGCGTGTTCTCTTTTGAGGGTCAGTTCGGCAGTGTTGAAATCACTCGACGGATGTTCCGTCATCACGACGAAATTAAGGCGATTGGATTTAGCAGCGGCAATGATGTTCTGGAAGGTACCGGTGCTGTGGCCGCCAAGAAATGAGTGAACGTGGGCAACGCCCTGGTATTCGACAAGCGCGTCATTGCTCACAGGAACTTTACGCTCAGCTTCAAGCGCGAGTATTGCCGCATGAAGCCGTCTGAGTTTGTAGTGGCCGTAGGCAAAAGGGATCTGCGAGAGCAGGATTAAAACGAACAGGAAAAGTAAGAGCTTTCTCCAGCTCTTCATTTGTCTTCCTGATTCACTGGCTCTGGTAAAACTACATCTATCTTATAGCCGGATGCGTCATACGGTTGCTTGAGCACTGCCTCTACCTCAGGTGTATCCATATTCAACTTTCGATGTCAACCGAAGCCACGTGCTCGCTGATGCTCGCACCAAACTCGGCCGCTTTAATATGGTCCGGGTGAATCGTGTAGCTTGCAAGCCCCTTTCGATGACGAAAGACGGCGACCAGCCCAGTGTCGTATGAGCGTTGGAGACGAAGGACGTCGAAGCCAACGGACAAACTCACGATCTCGGGAATTGTAGCAGCGAGGCCGCGAAGTAAACCTACATGCTCCTCGCGAACTTCCTGTTCAATATCCGCGCGATACTTCCAGATAACGATGTGTGTCAGCATAGTAACTCCAGGGATGACGGGACGAAGGTGGAAGAATGAAGGCGGAAGAATGAAGGCGGAACTACAACGCATCCTTCGAGACATCTTAAATACGTGAGCAACGGCTTAATGAAGTAAGCTCAAAGCGGAGACCAGGACCCTTCATCCTTCCGCTTTCACCCTTTCATCTTCTTCGCACCATTCGCGTGTAATCTGATGTCGATAATCGAAAAGCCTTTGCAAGCGGCCCTGGATCAGGATTGGCGCAAACGCACGTCCGAGAAAAACCAATGGTGGTTCGTAGTCTATTTCATCTCGCAATATCGCACCCCTTTCGTGAGGTTCAATGACGTGAGAATGATGCCAGCTACGAAAGGGGCCTTTGACTTGAATGTCCTCGAACCTGTGCGGTGGTTCGTAAACGGTGTGCTCGGCAACCCACCTGATACTGATCGGCCCAAACACTCTGGTCTCTATAACGGCCAATGAGCCCGGGTCCGAAATACTTGCACTCTTGATTACCCGGGCACTCTCCCAGGGCGGGAGGAGCAATCGTAAAACGTCTGGTTGCTCGTGAAAAGAAAATACACGCTCCCGACTTGCTCTGATAAGACTCTCCTTCACAAACCGCATATGTTTACAAAGGATTAGCCACAGATCTGCACGGATAAACACCGATAGGACCAAGAGGGTAAATCAAATTAGGCACCAGTCCTCCAATCCGTATTTGCTGGATCTGCGTTTATCCGTGAAAATCTGTGGCAAGATCTTTCTCACATTCCGAGCTTCTTCAGCTTTATACTAATTGTCTAATATCGTCTTCCGCTAACACTCCGGTCGACTCTTTCGCGCGTTCATAGATGCGGTTCACGCGTTCATCACTGGCCTCAATCCCGCGCTTCTCCAGCCAATAGATCACATTGGACTTGCCACTCATCGGACCGATCTCAATCACTTGCTCCAGTCCAAAAAGACCAGCAGGGACGCCCGAGTAAACCAGGTCAGCCAGTCGTTGATCACCTTTTTTGTAGCTCTTGATCACTGCGGCTGCATGAACGCCCGTTGCCGTGCGGAAGGCATCGCGTCCAAAGACCGGATAATTGTATGGAATTGGCCAGCCACACGCGCCAGAAGCGACCTTGCAATACTCACCCAACCGCGAGAGATTGTTGTCGATCCACCCCATGAGTTTGAGGTTGACGAGCAACTGATCCATTGGTGTATTTCCAACCCGCTCACCCATTCCCAGCGCCGAACCGTGAACCTGGTCCGCACCCCCTTCGATGGCGGCGATTGAATTGATGACACCGAGCCCGCGATCCTGATGCCCATGCCAGTCGAGCCTTACGGCTTCACCCTGCTCCTCGATGATGCTCTTTACGAACCGCACAACGGCCCGAGCTCCATCCGGAGTTGAATGTCCTACCGTGTCGCAAACGCAGACGGCCTTTGCCCCACAGCGAATGGCTGTGGCGTAGAGTGCGCGGATTGTTTCCGGATCTGCGCGGGTGGTGTCCTCAGTGACGTACATCACTGGCAGCCCTTCACCCACAGCAAACGTGACTGCGTCTTCAGTCATTGCCAGCAACTTCTCTAGCGTCCAGTCCTCCGCGAAAAAGCGTACCGACGAGGATCCGATGAAGGTGCACACTTCAATGGGAATACCGGCGCGTTGGGAGATTTCGACGACCGGCACGATATCATTGCGATGGGTGCGCGCGGCGCAGTTCGGGCGAATCTTGAGTTTCTTCTCTGCAATCTCCCGAGCCAGGCGCTCCACGCCGGCAGCGTGTGTGCCACCGGCTCCAGGCAAGCCGATGTCAGCAGTGTCGATGCGCAATGCATCCATCAGATGGAGTAGTTCGATCTTCTTTTCAACCGGCGGCTCACACACCGAAGGAGATTGGAGACCGTCCCGTAAAGTTTCGTCGTCAAAACTGATGTGACGGTTTGGCGCACGAATGGTGGGCTCAATGTTGTTCCAGTCATAAACCAGTTCGTCAAAAGACACCGTATTAAACCTCCGGCACAACGATGAAGAAAGACTGAGTGGGAAGATTTGGATTACAACAACCGCAGTTGTGAATGTCAAGAAAGGCGCAGAAGAGACGGAGGCGAAGGGAGACGGGGACACGGAGACGCGGAGACACGGGGACGCGGGGGGATGGTGACACATGAGACACGGTGATACGGAAAACTGCAGCTAAAATATGCCGCAGGACGCAGTGCCCATTACTTTAAGAATCGATCAAACCAAGCAAGCGTGCGTTCGACAGCATCTACTCTGTGCTGCGGCTCGCGCAGGCCGTGACCCTCGCGCGGATAGCGTACGAAAACAGTTTCCACCCCACGGCGTCTTAGCGCCATGTACATCTCTTCCGCTTGCGTGATGTGAACGTCGTTGTCCTGCTCACCGTGAAGAAAAAGAGTCGGAGTCTGCGCTTGTTTCACGTATCGAATTGGCGACCACTGCCAGAGCAGATCGTAGTTGTCCCAGGGGAAGCCCCCAAATTCCGCATGAATCAGGTCCTGGTAGAGCGACGTGGAGTAAAAGCTGATCAGATTGCTGACGCTGGCGCTCGCAACGGCGGCTTTGAAGCGCGGAGTCTGGGTGATAATCCAATTCGTCATGAAACCGCCATAAGAGCCACCCGTCACTCCCAGGCGGTCCGCACTGATCCATGAGTAACGCCTCAGAGATTCGTCAACCCCGGCCATCAGATCCTTGTAATCGCCGCCGCCCCATTCGTTGAGAGTCCCGTCCGAGAAGGTTTGGCCATAACCACTGGAGCCTCGTGGATTCAGATAGAGCACCGCATAACCGCGTGCCGCATAGGCCTGAAATGTAGCATTGAATCCCCAGCCCGACATTCCGTGTGGTCCACCGTGCACGCTCAAGACCAGCGGATATTTGCGGTCCTCCCGAAACCCGATCGGTTTCATCAACCAACCTTGCACCGGCGTACCATCAAAGCTCTTGAAGTTCACTTCTACTGATTCGCTTAGCCTGAGCGAGCTTAAAAAAATGTCATTATGTTCACTCAGACGGCGGAGCGGAACCCCACCACCTAACCCGAACCAAACCTCGGCAGGATGGAGGGCATCGGTCACTGTGAAAGCCATTGGCATCACGTAATCGCGCGTAACTCCACCAGGTCGCGTCACCGAAAGGGTCTTGCCCGCGACACTGAAACTCCCTAATTGAAACGGTTGGGCTAACGCCACTGTAGAGTCGGCACCCTGTCGAAACTTGGATCCTTCGATGTCGAATATCCCACCCAGTTGACCTTCAAGATAAAAGAGCGAGAGCCTTTCGATTTTTCGACCCGCGAGGCCGACCTGGAAGAGGGTTGTCACTCCGCGGTCGCCAGCCAGAAAGAGGATAGAACGGCTGTCAGTAGACCACTTCGGACTTCGCGCTCTGCGATCTTGTTGGGCAGTCAATTCCCTGCCGCCGCCACCTGACGCGGAAATCACCCAGATATGCGTATCTTCTGCAACGCTGTCGATCGTCGTGATATCCCGCTTCGTCGCGGTGTAAGCGATCCATTTTCCATCGGGTGACCAGACGGGTTGATACTCGCAACCTCTTGTGTGCGTGAGGTGCCTCGCTTGCCCGTTCAAGTCAACGGCAAAGATATCCGAATTGTTGTTCGCATCCGGATCGGCTTCGTGGTTGGAGAGAAAAGCGATCTCTCCACCGCCGGGACTGAAAGTAATTGCATGGTCGTAGTAAGGACCGGAAGTGAGTTGGCGAGGTTCTGGCTTTTCCACGTCGACAATCCAAATGTGGGTTCGGCGATTGTCGGAGAAGGAAGTACGGGATTTGTACTGGATGCGATCGATGACTCGCGGGCCATCAGATTTGGTTTCGGCGGCTACTCCCGATTCTTCGGTTGCTGAGATATAGGCAATCCGCTTGGAGTCGGGCGACCAGGCGATGGATTCGCCGGCGTAAGGGATGAAGAAGTTTGTATTCTGGACTATAGCGATGAAACGGGGTTCGGGCTTGGCGATGCTAACGATAAAAATACCGCCTCGGCCTTCGTGACTCGAGAGGTAAGCGATCATCTTGCTGTCGGGAGACCAGCGCGGAGTGGAACCATTCCAGTTCGCGGGAAGCAACTGGGTCGGAGGACGTCTGACCTCGCCCCAGTACATTGCCTGCGCGCCTCGCCCAATCTGCTTACTCGTAGGTGATTGACTGTTTGTAGGTGCTTGTGTGCTTGTTGGCGATCGGCCGCTCGTAGGTGTTTCGCCGCTCGTAGCCGGGCTGCGGACAGAATCCGTTCCCGCTCGGGCCAGCCATAGCGTCGTGCGATTCACATCCCCTTCAATGGTTGAGACTGTGTAAACCACCCACTGGCCATCAGGTGATATCTGCGCATCGCTGACGCCCGCCACTCGCAGAATGTCCGCGGGCGCCATCGGCCGTCGGCTCTGTCCGAAAGAAATTGTGAACGAGACGGCAGTGAGACTTACGATTAAGAGTTCACGCAAATGCGCAGCAGTAGTGAGGGTTGCGATTAGTTGTTCACGCAAAGACGCAAAGGAGCAAAGACGCAAAGAAAGCCTAGATATGAAATCAATGCTTGCCTTTACAAAGCTCATCTTTGCGTCTTTGCCCCCTTTGCGTCTTTGCGTGTTCAACTGTGCAATCCGCTCTTACTCCGGTAGTCTGTTGACAATTCGCCTGATGCCTCCTTCAAGGAACCCAAATCAACTCAATCACCTTAACGTCGCTAGTTGCTCATTCAGCAATTCCCACACCTGGCGAACATGCTTTTCAGTCGTCCGAATGTTTCCGATGGAGAGGCGCAAGGTAAGCTTGTCGTCCAGTTTTGTGTGGGAGAGGAGCGCTTTGCCACTGGCGTTCACGCCGTGCATGATCGCTTCGTTTAAAGCATCTAATCGTTCGTTACGCGTGGCTTCGTCGGCCGCTTCGACATCGGGACAAGCGCGGAAGCAAACGAGTGCTAAGGGCACCGGTGCGAGTAACTCCCAGTCGGCGGATTCATCTACCCAGGAAGTAAAGAGCTTCGCCAGCCGGCAGTGCTCGCGTATGCGCGCCGCCAGTCCTTCATGCCCGAAGTAGCGAATAATCATCCATAGCTTCAATGCCCGAAAACGCCGCCCGAGTTGAATGCCGTAATCAGAGCCGCTGCGCACCTTCGCTTGTTCAGGGGTCCGTAGGTATTCGGGGACGAGAGAGAACGCACGGCCCAGCAGATCCATATGCCGGCAATAAAGCACCGATAGGTCGAACGGCGTGAACAACCATTTGTGAGGATTGACTGCCACGGAATCCGCCCGCTCAGAACCATCAAGGATATGTCGAAGCTCTGGTACGACTGCCGCCGAACCGGCATAGGCAGCATCAATGTGCAACCACATGATGTGTTTTTCGCAAATAGGCACCATCTCACGGACCGGGTCGATGCTCGACGTCGATGTGGTACCCACTGTCGCCACAACACAGAAAGGAATGATGCCATTGCGCTTGTCTTCCTCGATCGCCTCCGCCAGCGCTTTCGCATCCATGCGAAATTCTGAGTCTGTGGGAATCTTGCGTAGACCTCGCTGGCCGAGACCAAGCGTAATGACTCCTTTCTCAATTGATGAGTGGGAGTGCTCCGAAACGTAAACACGCAGCAGGGGAAGATCTTTCCTGCCGCTCATTCCTTCTTCACGTATACGCAGCTCAACACCTTCGCGCGCAGCAGCAATGGCATGCATGCTCGAAACTGAGGCAGTGTCATAAATAATCCCAGTATATCCAGCGTCAAGTCCCATCATTTGTCGGAGCCAATCGAGGGTCACCTCTTCCAGCTCCGTTGAAGCTGGAGAAGTGCGCCAGAGCATCGCCTTGTTATCGAAAGCGGCAGAGAGGAGTTCGCCGAAGATTCCGGGCGCTGACGTGGACGTGGCGAAGTAAGCAAAGAACGATGGGTGGCTCCAGTGCGTCAAGGCGGGCACAATCAACCGATCAACATCGGCGATAATCCGCGCCATTGGCTCGCCTTTTTCCGGCGGCGCCCCAGGAAGTTTCGCTTTCAAATCACCGGGCTGGATCTGCGCCAGCACCGGTAAATCTTCAATGCGGTTGAAATAGTCGCTAATCCAATCAATCAACTCGTGACCGAAGCGACGAAACTCTTCGGCCTGCATGTCGCCAGATGTGGGAGCGATCCCATCAGAGTATTCGGTTGCTTCCGTCATAGTTTTAGCCAGCGAGGTCGTCCAGCGGCGGAACCCCGTGTGATTTCATCACTGTAGTTATCCCTTTTTTCGCGGAACTTTATAGTTCGCGGAACTTTATAGTTCATTGCCCAGCTATGCAATACCCCCCTGTTCATGTCGTCTGTACCGAGAGTCGCGTGGCGGCGAAATGTCTATAGAACACAACGCACTCACCAATACACCAAAATCCGTTGCGCTGGGGCGGAGTCGAAGAGTGATATAAAAACAAATTGAGATCAGTCTGAAAATGAAGAAGGCATTCGGTGGATAATTCTCGACAGGGCCGATGAAATGGTTATAATTCGCGCGCCTTTTAAAGCGTGCCGCTGGCGCGAGATAGGACCACGGATTTCATACTCCAGGCAACGGAAAGATTGCGTCAAGGCAGCGACCCGGCTATTATTCAGGCTCGATTAAGCATTCGCCCAAGTTCAACAACCCAGACTTGTCTTCGGCTCGGTAACAGTTCCGGAGATCAAACTGGCGTTCTAAGTGCTAACCATCTGAAAGCTACCATCGCCTGTGAGGTCTACATGAAGCGCACACTACTATCACTCTTATTGATCACCACTTTCTTCTTCACTTTTGCGTGTGAACGCAGAGGAGGTCCAGCCGCCGGTGGTGAGACTGGGCAAATTGTAGTGGGTTACTACGGAGACCTTACCGGACGCACCTCCAACTTTGGCGTGTCAACCAGAAACGGCGTTCTAATGGCTGCCGACGAGATAAACAAAGCCGGTGGTATTAACGGCAGGCAAATCACGATTCTCTCAGAGGATGATGAAGGACGGCCCGAAAAGGCTGCTACAGTTGTAACGAAACTTATTGATCAGGACCGCGTGATTGCCTTGCTGGGAGAAGTTGCGTCGGGTAACACTTTGGCTGCGGCGCCAAAGGCGCAGTCGGCGCACGTGCCGATGATCTCGCCTTCCTCTACGAATCCCGCGGTCACGCAAGTGGGTGACTACATTTCCCGAGTGTGCTTCATTGATCCGTTTCAGGGCGAGGTGATGGCCAAATTTGCCTCTAACACCCTTAAGGCCAAGACTGCGGCTATCATGCTCGACTTCAACTCACCTTACAGTCGCGGCCTAACCGAGTTCTTTGAAAAGAGCTTTACTAAATTGGGCGGCAAGGTCGTCAGCAAGCAGTCCTACACGCAGGGCGACCGCGACTACAAAGGACAGCTTACTTCAATTCGATCATTGAAGCCGGACGTCATTTATGTTCCAGGTTACTATGGCGAGGTGGGAGTGATCGCGAAGCAGGCCAAGCAACTCGACATCCAAGTGCCGTTGCTCGGTGGTGACGGATGGGACGCGCCGCAACTTTGGGACCTGGGAGGCGATGCGCTCAATGGTTCATACATCTCTAACCATTACTCAGTCGAAGATCCCTCCCCCGCTATTCAAAAGTTTGTCGGAGATTTTAAGGCGCGTTATAACATCGCGCCTGACGCCCTGGCAGCGCTCGGCTATGATGCGATGCGTGTGTTGGCTGATGCCCTCAAACGCGCCGGCACGTCTGAGGGTCCCCAACTGCGTGACGCCATCAACACGACTAAGGACTTTCCCGGGGTAACCGGCGTGATCACGATCGACGCGGATCGCAACGCCGTGAAACCCGCTGTAGTGCTTAAGCTGCAAGGGGGCAAGTATGTTTATCAAGAGACAATCACTCCCGATGCCCCGGCGGGAACCGTCGCAAGTGCACCTACACCTGGTCTCAGCCCCCCCGCGACTTCCCCGCCGGTAGCAGCTACCGTCTCGTCTCAGCCGGCCAGCACCAATAAAAATGCGCCGGCGCCGAAGACAACACCAAAGTAGAGCAGCTACAATATCAATGGACACCTTCATCCAGCAGCTTATCAACGGCCTTACTGTGGGCGCTATTTACGCCTTGATTGCTCTCGGCTATACGATGGTGTACGGCATTCTCCGTTTGATTAACTTTGCGCACGGTGACATCTACATGGTGGGGGCATTCGTCGGTTACTTTCTCGCCTACCAGCTGGGATTTGCTGCCGGACCGTCTCTCCTGGGACTGACAGTGGTGCTGCTCGGTTCGATGATCATCTCGGCACTCGTTGGTATGGCGATCGAGCGCTTCGCTTATCGTCCCATCCGAAAATATGCACGCATGACAACCTTGATCACGGCCATCGGCGTCTCGCTGCTGATCGAGAATCTTTTTGTCGCCCGGCTCGGCGCCGCACCGCGCGCTTTCCCCCAGTTACTACGCGAAGAAAGCTACACGCTGTTTGGCAATGCGGCCATATCCAAATCACAAATCCTGATCTTCATAGTCTCGATTGCTTTGATGCTCCTGCTGCAGTGGATCATCTTTAAGACAAAAGTAGGCACGGCCATGCGTGCCGTCTCTTTCAATCTCAACTCGGCGAAGTTAATGGGTATTAACACGGATGTAATCATCTCCGTAACCTTCGCGCTCGGATCGGCACTGGCCGCCGCCGCCGGTGTTCTGACTGCGCAATACAATCCGCAAATTGATCCCCTAATGGGCATCATCACCGGCCTAAAGGCTTTCGTGGCCGCTGTCCTCGGAGGCATTGGCAATGTGCCAGGAGCGGTGCTGGGTGGCTTATTGATCGGCATCGCGGAGACATTTGTCGTCGGCTACGGACAGAATATCGGCGTGCCCTCGACCTTCCGCGATGCGGTTGCATTTGCGATTCTGATCCTGGTGCTGCTCTTTCGCCCAACAGGCTTGCTTGGTTCGACGGTTCAGGAAAAGGTATGAACAAATAATGAGTGATGAGTAATGAGTAATGAGGTTGAGCCCTCATCACTCATCACTCATCACTTAAGATGCCAACTTTAGTCAAACGACTAGTTGCCGCGCTGATCATCGTCCTCTTGCTAATCGCCATGAACCAATTCATGAGCGAGGAGGGGTTGTTTGGCTTCGGCGTCCCCCCGTACTACGCGCTAGTGATCGTGCTGGCGGGAATCAATGTCATTCTCGCCGTGTCTTTAAACCTCATCACGGGCTTCACCGGCCAATTCTCCATTGGGCACGCAGGTTTTATGGCGGTCGGCGCATATACGTCGGCTTATTTGACAGTTTATTACGCACAGGACTGGGAGAGTTCGCTGGGTGTCATGATAGGCGCCAGTCTCGCGCACGCCATGATTTTTCTGCTGGCTATTCTGGTGGGAGCGCTGGCCGCGGCGCTTGCCGGGTTGATCGTTGGGATTCCATCCCTGAGGCTGCGCGGAGATTACCTCGCGATCGTAACGCTCGGCTTTGCCGAAATCATCCGCATCGTCATTCTCAACATTGATCAGGTGGGCGGCGCCATCGGCTTTAGGGTGCCCGGTTACACAAACTTTTTATGGGTTGGAAGTTTTGCCGTTATCACTGTCGTGATCGTCTACAACATTGTCCATTCCGATATCGGCCGCGCCCTGGTGTCTATCCGCGAGGATGAGTTAGCCGCGGAAGCAATGGGCATCAACACCACGCGCTATAAAGTGCTTTCCTTCGTCATCAGCTCGGCGCTCGCCGGCATGGCCGGAGTTCTGTTCGGACACTACACCCAGTTCTTAAGCACGAACGACTTTCAATTCATCCGCTCGTTTGAAATCATCATCATGATCGTGCTGGGCGGCATGGGCTCGCTTACCGGAGCGGTCTTCGGGGCAATTGTAATTACCCTCTTACCCGAGCTCCTGCGCAAACTTCCGGGTGACTTCTCCCAATATCGTCTGGTGGTCTACTCGGCTTTGCTGATCATTATCATGCTTACACGCCCGCAAGGGATTCTGGGAACGCGAGAGTTTGGTCTCTCCTGGCTCAAGCGTGCGCAGCGCCGGCCAGAGGGCAATGCGCCCGTGGGTGACAAAGGCGTGCCAATCGCTGAGCAGGCTCCGCCCTCAGAAATTGATCGCTCTAAAGAGGCGGAAAATAGATGAGTGACGCGGGACAAGATGGCGTGAAGGCAACCAGGGAACATTCCGTTCTTACGGATGCCGCTCGCGCTCTTCGTAGGGGACAGAAGGCGCCTGATCTCGAACATCCATTGCGCACCGTCAAGTGTACGATTCAGTTTGGCGGACTCATCGCTGTCAACGACCTGGAAATGAACGTGCGGCGCGGCGAGATTTATGGGCTCATTGGACCAAACGGCGCCGGTAAGACAACAATCTTCAATCTGCTGACTGGGGTATACGAACCAACTGCCGGGGAGATTTACTTTCAAGGGCGACGAATCGATGGCTTGAAGTCTTATGAAATCTCTCGCCGCGGCGTATCGCGCACATTCCAGAACATTCGGTTGTTTCCTAGTATGTCGGTGCTGGAAAATGTGATGACAGCATGCCACCGGCACGCCAAGCAAAACCTGGTCGATGCAGTGCTACGCACGCCGCGTTTTGTACGTGATGAGCGCGAGCATCGTGAGTTTGCGATCGAACTACTCGAAATATTCGATCTTGCCCAGGTAAAAGACGAGGGTGGCACCAGCTTGCCGTATGGCAAGCAACGCCGGCTGGAAATCGTGCGCGCGCTCGCCACACGTCCCCAACTCTTATTGCTCGACGAACCTGCGGCAGGCATGAATCCTTCCGAGCAGGACGACTTGATGAAGTTGATTCAACAGATCCGCGACCGTTTTGGTTTGACGATCCTGCTGGTTGAACACAACATGAAAGTCGTGATGGGCGTCTGCGAAAGGATCCAGGTCGTTGATTATGGAAAGACGATCGCGCTCGGGCTGCCAGATGAGATTAAGAACGATCCGAAGGTGATTGAAGCTTATTTAGGTGACTAGAGCGTCAGTGGTCAGTTGTCCGTAGTCCGTTGTAAATACGGACCACTGACCACTGACCACTGACCACTGAACAGCTTTTATGCTGATTCTAGAAAACGTATCAGTAAATTACGGTGCTATTGAGGCCCTGACCGACATCTCGATGAGAGTCGGCAAGGGTGAAGTGGTGACCCTCATCGGCGCGAACGGCGCAGGCAAAACGACCACGCTGCGCACGATTACTGGTTTGCTGGAACCGCGGCAGGGCCGCGTGATGTTTGAAGACGATGACATTAGCGGCAAGCCAACGCACAAGCTTGTCGCCCGCGGCATTTCGATGTCGCCCGAAGGTCGCGGCGTCTTTGCGAACCTCTCAGTGCGTGAGAACCTGCAGATGGGCGCATATCTCAATAAAGACAAGCGAGGCATCGCGGCCGATATGGATCGAGCTTTTCGAATGTTTCCACGTTTGAAAGAGCGCGAGTCTCAGAAGGCAGGAACGCTATCCGGTGGTGAACAGCAAATGCTTGCCATCGGCCGAGCACTTATGTCCAATCCTCGTCTACTTCTGCTCGACGAACCGTCGTTAGGACTTGCTCCGCTAGTAGTCCATACGATCTTTGAAGCCATCGACGAGATCAGGGGCAAGGGAACGACGATTCTTCTGGTCGAGCAAAACGCACATGCAGCCCTGGGCCATTCCGATCGTGCCTATGTTTTGGAAACGGGAAGAATTGTTATGGAAGGACCATCTAAAGAACTCGCCGCCGACCCGAGAATCAAGGAAGCCTACCTGGGCGAGTAGATCATTTACCGGTGTTCGGGAAAAAACATTTGCATCGAAGACTGCCGGCAGCGGTAAGAAGAGTTCCTCTCTTAGCGTTGTTTTGTCTCCTTGTATTCGCACTGTCCTGTGAACGTCCTCAGCAAAAAGCACCAGCCATCGATCGCAGCCCGATCAAGATCGGGTATTTGGGGGATCTTTCCGGGCCGACTTTCGACTTTGGCCAGTCAGCCAAAAACGGCATGCTCCTGGCCGCCGATCAGATTAATCAGACCGGGGGCATTAATGGCCGTAAGATTGACGTCGTTATTGAAGATGATCAAGGCAGTCCCGAACTGGCTGCGACTCTCGTGAGCAAGTTGATCGATCGAGACAGAGTGGTGGCTTTGATCGTCGGCGGTGCTTCAGGCAACAGCCTTGCCGCTGCACCCAAAGCGCAGTCGGCAGAGATCCCGATGATTTCTCCTTCATCGACCAATCCCGCGGTCACCCAGGTCGGTAATTACATCTTTCGCGCGTGCTTCAGCGACGCCTTTCAAGGCGAGGTGATGGCGAAATTCGCCGCCCAAAGGCTACAAGCAAAGAAGGCTGCGATCATGCTCGATTTTAATTCACCTTACAGCCGCGACCTGACGGAGTTTTTTGAGTTGAGTTTTGCAAAGCTGGGCGGGCAAGTTGTCAGCAAACAGTCGTACACCCAGGGAGACCCTGATTACAAAGGACAGTTAAGCTCGATTAAATCCGCGGAACCTGATGTCATCTATCTCCCAGGCTATTACGGTGAGATCGCAGTTATTGCCAAACAGGCGCGGCAAATGGGAATCACACAGCCGTTGCTCGGTGGTGATGGGTGGGACGCACCGGAACTCTGGTCGCTAGGTGGCGATGCACTGAACGGTTCTTATATTTCCAATCACTACTCAGTGGAAGATCCTTTACCAGAAATACAGATGTTCGTGACAGACTACAAACTTCGCTACGGGAATCTGATTCCCGACGCACACGCTGCGCTCGCATATGATGCGATGAGGTTTCTTGCCGACGCCATTCAGCGTGCAGGTACAACCAACGGCCCGAGGCTGCGTGACGCGGTCGCGGCGACAAAGAATTTTCCTGGCGTGACTGGCATCATCAGCTTGACCGCGGAAAGGAACGTCATAAAACCTGCTGCTGTTTTGAAACTGCAAGACGGTAAATACATCTACCAGGAAACAATCCAGGCGGAGGCCATCGCTCCGGCACCGTCACCTTCACCCTCACCTTCAGCAAAACGGCCAAGAGCTAAGCGCCCGAAATAATCCGGTCTGCTGGGGGATGGCACTTTCAGTTGAAATGGCAGTGGGCTACGGTGGATATTTCAAACCCAGCCTACACTCGGACGGGCTCCGATATAGCCGACCCCCCACCCGCGGGAGTGGGTGGATCGTTCAAGTCCAACCTACATTTCGATTTTCTTTCATTCGAGGCTGGATCTGAACAATCCACCCACTCCCGTGGGTGGATTTTCGAGTTTCACAAAGTAAGTCTCGGTTGCGGGCGGATGTGAGCACTCAACTGGCAACACGGTTCGTTGTGTGATTCATCCTCGCGAGTCGGACTAATCGTCCGGCTTGCCCGTAAGTAAAGCGTCGCTCTTAAGCGTCTGCGGCCCGCTCTCGTTGCAGATTGCAAAGGACGCTCCCGGATACATCGCGACGGCGGCATATTCGCCTTTGGCGTTGATGATATAGAAGTTAATCCCAAAGGCAGGATTGCCGCGACTGTTCAGCAGCCGTTTCTCAACAGTGTTTGCCTTAATGCGCTTCAGCGCTTCCAGCCCGGCATCCTTTGGATGGGCTCCCCGCCGCATCTCTTCAACAATCAGGAAAGAGCAGAGATTGTACAGGTTTGCTTCGCCGCGACCGGTTGAGCCTGCTGCGCCTACGCTGCCGTCGACATAAAGACCCGCGCCCAGAATTGGCGAATCGCCCACTCGTCCAGGAATTTTCCAGGCCAGGCCGCTCGTGGTGGTGACGCCGCAGATCTCAGCCTTTGAATTCACGCCGTTACAATTAATTGTGCCGTAGTAGTGCTCACGGTCAATTAGCCCTTCCGCCACCATCTTCAAACCTTCGCGATGCCATAGTTCGCTGCGTGTTTTCGGATCAAGATAGTGCCCTGGATCAATGCGCCGCTTCCACTCGAGCCATAACTGCCGCGAATTGTCGGTATTCAAGTCATCTTCGATTTTGAATCCCATGTTCCTGGCGAACATTTGCGCGCCTTTGCCCACGAGTAGATGGTGATCCGTAGTCTCCAATACGGCTTTGGCTACCAGCGACGGCGTGCGCACGCCTTCCAGCGCGGCCACGGCGCCGGCTCGCTTCTTCGGACCATGCATGCAGGAAGCATCGAGCTGCACTACGCCGTCAGCGTTGGGTAATCCTCCTTAACCTACGCTGTCGTCCAGCGGATCAAGCTCTACGATATTTACGCCCGCAATCACGGCATCGAGCACGTCCGCGCCCTGCGTCATCATCGTGAAGGCTTTCTGTACCGCAGTCATGTCGCCGCCGTTTTTGAAACGGTTGCCGTTGGCGGAGGCGATCACAATCGGTTTGACGCCGCTCTGCATGACAATGGCAGGAAACTGGCTGACCGCCGTTTTTGTCGCCGCCAGAGTTAGCCCGGCGACGGCACCGGTGCGCATAAAGTCACGACGTTTGATTTTTTTAGCCATAGGGCTCCTTTATCGAAAATTCGAGTTGCTTCGTGTGATTTCGGGGATCGCTCTACTGCTCCTCTTGCTGCTCAACCCTTTTTTCAGCCACCTGTTGGAGCTAGCTTTGTAACGTTTCCCTGATCCGCTCCGCAGTCTTCGCGCCAATCCCATCAACCAGCTCCAGTCCGCCACCAGCAACAAACTTCTTCAGGTCTGGCAGAGAAGAAACTTTGAACCTCTGATGAAGCGTGGCCGCAGTTTTGGGACCTATGCCGGGAATCTCAAGCAAGTCGAGAACTGTCGCCGGCGTTTCGGCCGTGATCCTTTCCCAGGCGTCGAAAGTGCCGCGATCCAGGAGCTCCATGATCTTGCTTGCGATTGCTTTACCAACTCCGGGGATCGATTGTAAACCCTGGATACTTTCATTCTCGGCAATTTCTTTCAAAGGCTGGGGCCAGGTCTCGATCGCTTCGCCGGCATTGCGGTAAGAACGTAAGCGAAACGGATCATCGCCGCGAATCTCCATCAGTGCAGCTAGCTGGTAGAAACGCCGGGCAATAGATTCGTTGTCCATGCTTCGTCAGGCTGCGGAAAGGAATCTTAGACTGGATCTTCACGGCGTAGTCTAGCGTTGACATGCACGTGGGATCAAAGGTGGAACGTAGGTAAGGAAGGCGGACCTTATCCCACCTCAAGCTTGGAAACCGCTTAACCGCACCCCAGAGGTTGATTTGCAGTAGATGGATAAAGTTACGCCACGATCATCGTGCCGGTTCCTTGATCGGTGAAGATCTCGGAAAGCAGGGCGTTGCGGTTAATACCACTGATAATGTGAGCGCTATGCACACCGCGCCGAAGCAACCCGCAAATGCTTTGCAGCTTTGGAATCATGCCGCCAGTCGCACTGCCGTCAGTGATTAATGCATCCGCCTGGACAGCCGTAAGTTGTGAGAGCTTTGTCTCGGGCTCCCCGGCACGCAAATAGATCCCGTCGACATCAGAGAGCAGGATCAACTTTTCTGCCTGGAGTTGAATGGCGATTTCGGCGGCGATAGTGTCCGCGTTGATGTTAAATACTGTGCCTTCAGCATCTGCTCCGAGCGAGGAGATAACAGGAAGATAACCCTGGTCCAGTAGGACCATCAGCAAACGCGCGTTGATCTTCACCACGTCGCCGACGTGACCGAAATCGACTTGTGCGCTGACGCCCGTCTCACGATTTAGCACCTCTTTTGGGGGCCGGCGCTCCGCATGGACGATATTTCCGTCAACTCCAGAAAGACCCACGGCTTCGATGCCCCGCTTGCGCAAGGCTGAAAGAATGTCCGTGTTGATCTTCCCCGCAAAGATCATCTTGGCCATTTCGAGTGTTGCGTCATCGGTTACCCGCCGGCCATTGATAATTGTTTGTTCTATGCCCATGCGGCTGGCAAGCTCGCTCAATTGTTTGCCGCCGCCGTGGACCACGCAGATGCGAATGCCGACTTGATGAAGCAGCGCCAGCTCCTCAGCCAGCGAAATCAGGTTGTCGTGATTCTCCGTGGCCTTGCCTGAGAGCTTGACCACGAAGGTTTGACCTTTGAAACGTTGAATATAGGGCAGCGCCTCGCGCAGTAAGTCGAGGCGTAACTGGTATCCAACTTCGTCTGTTGCTTCGCTCATAACTATCAATAGTACTGAGTACGGAGTTCTGAGTACTGAGTGCCGGCCTTAGGTCTTTGGACGGACTTTGGACTCACGACTCAGCACTCAGCACTCAGTACTCAGCACTCATAAGTCGGGCTAGAATCGCCTTCTGCACATGGAGGCGGTTTTCCGCTTCATCAATAACTACCGACGCGGGCGAATCGATCACGCCATCCGTTACGATCACATTCCTTCTCACCGGCAAGCAGTGCATGAAGATCCCTCTATTCGTTCGTGCCATCTTCTGCTCATCAACGATCCACTTCGCGCGATACTGCTCCCGCTCTGCAATGTCCTTTTCCGGCGCTCCATAGAATTGCGAGGCGCCCCAACTCTTGGCGTAAACCACCTGCGCACCAGCAAAGGCCCCTTCAATGTCATTGGTAATGGTAACACTCCCACCTGCTCCTGCTGCCTGCCCCGTAAGGCTTCCCAACAACTCCGGGTCAAGGTCGTAACCCGGTGGATGCGCTACCACGAGGTGGTGGCCCATCTGGGCTGACGCCAGCGCGAAACTATTTGGCACCGCCATCGGCAGAGGCTTAGGATGCCATGCCCAGGTCAGCACCACCTGCTTGCGGCCGGCGTCCAGCTTTTCGCGAATCGTCATCATGTCTGCCATCGCCTGACAGGGATGGTGCATAGCTGATTCGAGATTGATAACCGGAACTTCCGCATACCTGGCAAAGGCCGTTAACACAGGGTCAGCGCGCTCTTCCTCCCAATCCTTCATTGCCGCAAATGTGCGTACGCCAATCGCAGTGCAGTAGCGGCCAAGCACGCGAACAAATTCCGCCACGTGCTCAGTCTTGTCTCCATCCATCAAGGCACCTTCCCGGTGTTCGAGCGTCCAGCTCGTCCCGCCCGGTTCCAAAACGATGGCGTTTCCACCCAGTTCATAAATGCCCACCTGCATCGACGCGCGGGTGCGTAAACTGGGATTAAAAAAGACGAGAGCTACCGATTGGCCTGCCAGAGGACGGGAATGGTCCTCGCAATTTTTGAATCTGAGCGCCGAGGCGATCAGGTCATCGAGCTCTTCGCGTGAACTGTCTCCGGTAGTTAGGAAATGTCTCATATGCTGACAGTCAGGTTTTTGCTGTCGAAGGCCTTGAAGACAGTGTCCGCAACAACCCAAATAAACTGATGAGAAACCAGAAGGCTTCCATCAGGAACGCCGACAGGTTGAAGTCAAATAGCAGTGAGACCATGACCAGGCCGGCGCCCAGCGCATTCATCAACGAATAGCTCGGAGCGGAACTGGGTAGCCTATTCAGTTGCAGGAGCAAATAGGCAATTACGATCAGCACCACTCCGACAAATCCCGCAAGATCAAACCAGGTAAGATTCAAATCATGCCTCCTGCCTGGGGAGCTAAGGTGGCGAGCAAGGTTTTGAGCTCGTCTACGAAAAGATCTATTTCCGCTATCTTCAGACACAATGGCGGCAGCAGTCTCAGTACATTGGGGTCGCTTGAGGTACCAGTGATCACGTTTCGCGCGAGCAGCCCCTCGTGGATCGTCGCAGCTTTATCTGCAAACTCCAGCCCAAGCAAAAAACCCCGGCCTCTCACGTACGTCACCTCTGGTATTTCGGCTAGCCGATTGCGCAAGTGAGCTTCCACCTGTCTCACATTTTCGAGCATTAGATCGTTTTCCATAGCTTCGAGCGTGGCGGTGACCGCCGCCATCGCCAACATTCCGCCGCCAAACGTGGTTCCCAGATCGTTTTCCTTAATGTGCCCGGCGATTTTCTCCGAAACTAAGCATGCACCAACCGGAATGCCACTACCGAGCGCCTTGGCAAGTGTGATGATGTCCGGCACAATGCGGTCGCCGGCGCTACTGCCTGCGAAAAACCAATCGCCTGTTCGACCAACGCCAGTCTGCACCTCGTCATAAATCAAGATGATGTCCAGTTCGTCGCAGAGATCTCTCAGTGCACGAAAGAAACCCGGCTCTGCCATGCGCACTCCCGCCATCGACTGAATTGGTTCCAGGATGATTGCCGCAACCGTTTCGTCCGCCAGCCTGCGCACGGAATCGAATTTGCCAAACTCGGCCCGCACATGACCGGGCACGTTAGGCCTGCCGAGCTTCTGATAATTACCCAGGAAGGTAGCGCTGATTGCGTCCGCAGTGCGGCCGTGAAAACCGCCCGTGAAGCTAATGATCTTTTCACGGCTGGTGGCCAGACGCGCCATGCGCATCGCATTTTCGTTCGCTTCAGTCCCCGAATTGCAGAAGAAGACCTTCTTGAGTGGCGCTGGAGCAATCGAGATCAGTTTTTCCGCAGCGCGGGCGCGCGTCGCCGAATAAACGAGGTTTGAGTAAAAGAGCAGCTTCTCGGACTGTTCGCGAATGGCAGCAACCACATGCGGATGCGAATGACCGGTCCCCGCAACGGCATGACCTCCATAGAGGTCGAGATACCGCTGCCCATCGCTTGTATACAGCCAAGCACCCTCGCCCCGCTCCGCGGCAATCGGCATTTTCTTATATGTCGCGAGCTGGAATTGTTCTTCGCGCTCGGCGGTTTGCTTGAATGAGGCAGCTTTCACGTCATCCCACCCTCGTCCCGTCCGGCACCTTGCCTTCCGGGATGGCCAGCACTGGAGTCAATCCGTCGGCATAGCCAATGTCTAACAACATACCTGAGGCGTTGATGATCTCCGAAAGCAACGGTGAGTTTCACCAGCTTCTCTGAGCCGGACACTTCGTCGACCGATAGGATCGTCCCCACGCGAACATCGATTTTCTCGAGCTCGGCGAGAGAGATAGCCGCTTTGACCGGTGCTACATTGAATTCCATTAATTTGTCCTCTGTAATACAAAGTCAGAACCGGGAGCGGTAGC
>JBPCIQ010000236.1:0-5414 GCA_051006135.1 Pyrinomonadaceae bacterium
GCGATACGCATTTCTGGACGTACGAACCCACCCGCTACCGCGCGGTGGCTGACTTCATGAGTCGCGAGAAGCTGACTGCGAGCACGAACGGAGTAAATATGAACCGAAGATTCTTTATTAGGTCGGGCGGAATCGCCCTCGCAAGTCTGGGAGTTTCGCTTTCTGCGCCGTCTTTTCTCGAGCGCACAGTGCTCGCGCAGGCACGCGATCGGATCACGGGTGGTCGCCGCAAGACGCTGATCGCAATCTTTCAAAGGGGAGCGGTCGATGGTCTGAATATGGTGGTGCCATATGGCGAGCGGGCCTACTACGACCTTCGTCCCTCGATTGCAATTCCAAAACCGCAAGTCGGGAGCGATGCGGCAGCGCTTGACCTCGACGGCTTCTTTGGCTTGCATCCGGCACTCGCAGCCTTGAAGCCATGTTGGGATTCAAAGCGGCTCGCAATCGTGAACGCGTCAGGCTCACCAGATAACACGCGATCTCATTTCGACGCGCAGGACTACATGGAATCGGCTACGCCCGGGCGAAAGGGAACTCCAGACGGTTGGCTCAACCGCTATCTTCAAAGCAAGATCGTCGCGGATCAATCTCCGTTTCGCGCAGTCTCCATGACGCAAGGAATGCCTCGGATCCTACAAGGCCGCGCGCCAACCCTCGCCATCTCAAACCTTGCTGATTTCACCATTCGTGCCGGAGGCTCATCAGCAAGTGTGCAGGGTGGATTTGAAGCAATCTACGACCAGGGCGTCAACGATGTCCTCCGCGGAACTGGGAAAGAAACTTTTGAGGCTGTGAACTACCTGAAGAAGGTCAATCCCAGCCAGCACCGACCGGAGAATGGCGCCCAGTATCCGCGCTCACCTTTTGGTAATTCACTCTTCCAGATTGCGCAACTGATCAAGGCGGAAGTGGGTCTCGAGATCGCGTTCACGAATGTAGATGGCTGGGACACCCATGTTAACCAGGGAAATCTACTTGCAAACCGGCTGCAGGATTTCAGTGGCGGCATCGCTGCTTTGGTCGCTGACCTGGGCAGACGAATGGACGATATTGTGATCCTGACGATGTCTGAATTCGGACGCACTGTCCGCGAGAATGGTAACCGCGGAACTGATCACGGACACGCCAACGCCATGTTCGTAGTAGGAAACAATGTTCGCGGTGGGAAGATTTACGGTCAGTGGCCGGGACTAAAGAGCGATCAGTTGTACGAGGGTCGTGACCTTGCACTGACCACAGACTTCCGAGACGTCTTTGGTGAAGTAGCGAAGCAGCACTTAAGAACACCCAACCTCCAGTCAGTATTTCCGGGATACCCTGTTAGCGAGCCAAAATTCCGAGGCTTCCTGGGCTGAGTTTGGATAGCTCAAGCCTGATCCTTCCTAGAGTTTCTCTTGACGTTGCTTCACCCGACAGGTCAAATGGATTGCGCTTGCAGAGCGCAATCCATTGATGAACACTCGAAACAAGAGTTTGACGAATCGCCTTCGATTCGCGGCGCTCATCCTCACTCTTCTCGGCGCACTTGCCGCCTTTTACTATCACGTCCAAAACAAGGTTCGTGTAGAGACGGTCCACTTCAGCAGTAACCTTCTCGCCAGGATCATGCCCTACAACGTTGTACTGCCGCCGGGGTACCGTCTGATTACCTCGCGCGGCATCCGCTACCCTGTTGTCTACCTTCTGCACGGCTGGAGCGGCCACTATGATTCGTGGCTCAAAGGGACCGCACTCGAGCAGTATGCCGCCGAACATAAGATGATCATCATTACGCCTGAAGGCCAAAACGGCTGGTACACTGATAGCGCCACAGCTACCTCCGACAAGTACGAAACCTATATCACTCAGGAATTGATCCCAGATGTAGACAGTCGCTTCCGCACGGTATCCCACCGCCGCGGCCGCGCAGTTGCAGGCTACTCGATGGGCGGCTTCGGCGCGCTGAAGTTAGGCTTCAAGCACCCGGAAATGTTTTCGCTGGCGGCGTCCATGAGTGGCGCGCTCGATGCGACAACACGCACCGACGACAGCTCAATCATGCAGACATTCGGCGAACTCAACAGCCCCATACGCCAGGCCAATGACCTGCAGCGACTTGCGCGCGACTTTCCTGCGCAGCGCCGGTCATTGTTGCCTTATCTATATCTTGACTGTGGGATGGATGACCCCTGGCTCGTGGCCAATCGCGCCTTTGCCGATATTCTTCTAGAGCGAAAAATGGTTCACGAATACCGACAGCTCCCCGGGGGCCATGTCTGGCCTTATTGGGACCAGCAGGTGCGCGAAGTACTTCGTGTCGCCGCAGCGTGGACGGTACCTCCGGAGGAATGAAAAACTGCAGCGGCAAGTGTCCGTCATTTCAACAAGCCATCGCGATTAGTGTTAGCTAAAACGCTCCTCCCTACCACCTCAGTCGACCGAAGCGATTGATGAAGTAAAGCATCACAACCGCAATCAGCGAAACGATCACCGCAAGTGTGAAAGCTTCGTTATCGCGGCCTGCCTGAACTGCATCATAGATTGCCACGGAAGCCGTCTGAGTTTTGCCCGGGATGTTTCCTGCAATCATGATGGTCACACCAAAGTCGCCGAGGGCACGCGCGAATGCGAGCGCTGTGGCCGCCAGCACGCCTCGAGATGCGAGCGGTAAAGTCACGCGAAAAAAAATTAGCCGGTTGCTGAGGCCCAGGGTTCGCGCGGCGGCTTCGAGTTCAATGTTTACGCCTTCAAACGCGGCCCGCAGACTCTTAGTTACGAGAGGTAAAGCGTGAATCGTGGCCGCAATGATTGCGGCGGTCACAGTGAAGGTCAGCCGGATCCCAAAACGATTATAAAGAAATCCGCCGACTGCGGAGCGTGTTCCCAATATTACGAGCAGGTAGTAACCAAGCACTGTTGGTGGCAGCACGAGCGGCAACGTGATCAAGGCGTCAATCAGGTTGCGCCCGGGGAAACTCTTGCGGGCCAGCAGCCAGGCGAGCGCGGAACCAGCGACGAGAGCAATCAGGGTGGCTGCACTCGCAACGGCAAACGAAAGTCTGATAGGGAACCAGTCAATCATTGCAGTATTGCCACTATTCGCAGCGGTCCGCCGCTCCCGCCCTTTATCTTGATCGGAAGCGCAATCACCGAGAATCCTTTGGTTGGCAGCTTGTCCAGGTTCGCGACGTTTTCGAACGCGGGAATGTTCTTGTCAAAGAGAATGCGATGACTTTCAAAGAGTGTTGACTGACCGTAGTCGATGCTCGGGGTGTCCAATCCGATGGCTTTGATTGATCGGTTCCCCACAAGCCAGCGAGCTGCGTCAGGGTGGAGTCCCGGAAAATGCAGCTTGGCCACTGCCGCCGGTCCGCGCTCCGCAGTTCCCATATACTTTTTGCGATCAGGATAATATTTGCCGAAGCCGGTGCGTAGCATCACAATCGTGCCCGTTGCGATCTTTCCATTTTTCTTTTCCCAGGCTAACAGGTCCAGGGCCGTAATGAGGTAATCGGGATTACCCTCCGATTGCTTTGTAACGTCCACCACGATACCTGCACCGATCAGTTGATCGAGGGGAATCTGATCGACACTTTGACGGCCCTCTGCGAAGTGGACTGGAGCGTCAATGTGCGTGCCGCCGTGCTCAGCCGCTGAGTATTTATTGGCGGAATAATAAAAACCTTTTTCCGTAGTGCCCGCAAAATCCTTTTCGAGATGGAACGTTTCGGCCGTGGGCCAATAGACAGTTTCCGAGTCAAACGCGTAAGAAAGATCTACGATCGCACCTGCCGGAAAAACAGCGGTCCGTCTTTGAAAGACAGCTATGGTCGTGACGATAACGAATGAAAGCAGAAGGGTGAGCACTTTCATTGGCGAATCCTCCTATTCACGTAATCGCTTGGTTATGCAGTAATTACATTGCGCAGATCGCGGCGGGCATGTTAACGCAGAGTGTGCGTTCGGCGCAGTGAAATCGTGGCCCGGAGTCGAAAGGTAATAACTGCGACACTCCAAAAGGCAAACCGCTAATACCGCTCGCCATCACGCTTTCTCGCCTCCCATGAGTTCCCCCACTCTCGGTAAGCGGTGGGTCTGGAGCGAGATGTCTCAACCCCCAAGGAACATAGTATTCGTGCCAGTTACCGACACTTGTCTTAGAATGTCTCTGTGTTTTCTCTTGACCAGAACTGAGCACGCCGAAGGAAGCGATCACCGTCAACCGACCACCGCACTAATAGAGACCGTCGTTTATTGCTCATGAACATTTACCAGCCAGGGATTCTGCGTTTCGATTCGCTCGCTTCAACTAATCTTGAGGCGGCCAAGCGGGCCGTTGCGGGGGCTTCTGAAGGTCTGTGCATAGTTGCGAGCGAGCAAACGGCAGGTCGCGGTCGGTTGCAACGACAGTGGATTTCGCCGCAAGGCGCCGGTCTTTATTTCAGCATTCTGCTCAGGCCCCGGATCGATCAGAGCGCCTGGCCGCTGATTACCTTGATGGCTTCGCTCGCCGTACATGACGCGCTGCTTGAGGCTTGCGGTTTGCGAACCGACATCAAGTGGCCCAACGACATCCTTGCAAACAATCGAAAGCTGTGCGGGATACTGGCTGAGACAACTGAGAAAACAGAAATGTCCAAACGAGCGGTTATTCTGGGCATCGGAATCAATCTGACAAGTGCGGCCCTGCCACCCGAGCTCCACGAGACTGCTGCATCTGTGGAATCAGCTACGGGTAAGGAACCCGATCTGGAAGTTGTCTTACAAGCCCTGATCCGGGCACTTGAGCGGCACTATATGACTTTGCAATCAGCAAGAGGGGAGGAAGAAACAATTCGCGCGTGGAGCGAGAGGTCGTCTTATGCGCAAGGCAAAAGAATAGTAGTGTCTAATGGCGATGTGATTCTCGAAGGCACAACGCGTGGCCTTGAAAGCGATGGCGCCTTGCGGTTAGAGACGTCAGCAGGTGAGATCAAGATTGTGCGAGCCGGTGATGTTACCGCGGTGCGCACTCGTGCTGTCTAGTCTCTGCCCTCTGAAATCCAAACTCGGTACTGATGCAGTTTGATCGTTGCTATTGAAGCCGCAGTGTCAATGAAGTCAGTACCGATACGCGGTCGCGTCGGGTTCCCGGGTGCGCTGGCGAGTTCCAGTGTCAATTGAAGCTTTGGTTACTGACTAAGAGCATGACTGTGCACCTGACACTGACAGTCGTTATCCGCAGCAGTGACGCGTTACGTTACTGACTTCATTGACCACTGTGCCGTGCGACCCTTCTGTGGAGACAAACTGCGTCAGTACCCATAACCCCAGCGTTTTTGTGTTTGTGAGCAAAATATTGCATACGCACTCCCGTTAAGGATGCAATGTCTATACAGATGCCACACTGCGGTTAGGTTGCAGTCAAGAAAGGACCTAAAGTTTTATCCATG
>JBPCIQ010000237.1:0-7365 GCA_051006135.1 Pyrinomonadaceae bacterium
GAGTTGAGCCAGATCACAGGAGACGGGCAATCGGGGATCAGGATTGGTTCCTCCGTAACGCTCACAGACATTTGTGAGCATCCCATCATCAATCGCGACCATCCCCCCATCGCAAGTGCTGCCAGACTGATCCCCACGCCCATTCTGCGCAACATGGGCACGATCGGCGGCAACCTGCTACTGGACACACGCTGCAACTACTATGATCAGAATTACGAGTGGCGCAAAGGTATCAACTTCTGTCTCAAGAAAGACGGCGACATCTGCTGGGTAGCGCCCGGAAGCTCTAAGTGCTGGGCGGTACAGTCTTCGGATCTTGTTCCTGTGATGGTGGCGATTGGCGCCAAGCTGCGTTTTGCTTCAACGCTCGGTGAACGGGTAATCGCTGCCGCGGGTTTGTACAACGACGATGGTATTAATTACCTGCACAAGAGACCGGACGAGCTGCTCGTGGACATTCAACTGCCGCCAACAAACGGCTGGCGCGCTTCCTACCAAAAGCTTCGTCGTCGCGGCGCTTTTGATTTCCCAGTGTTGGGAGTAGCAGCCTATGTGTGCCTGGATGAACTTGTCAGAACCGGGAGCGGTAGCGACCGGGTCGTCGGTGCCGCCAGGATAGTTCTGGGAGGAATCGCACCCTCACCCGTGGTAGTCGAAGAGGCAGCGGCCGCTCTCATCGGACATCCGCTCGACGGCGATCACATCCAGGCCGCGGCTGAAGCTGCCTACGTCAAGGCCCGCCCACTCGACAATACTGACTTCGTCATGAACTGGCGCAAACAGATGACTCGGCAGTACACACTCCGCGCTCTGGAAGAATTGCGGTTCAGATTGTGAGCTAATGGAGGGCGCCGGCAGAGCGAAGCGGCGAAGGCGCTTTGGCTGATTCTTAGGCGCACAAATAGGCTCCCAAATCCAAAGCGGTGTCGCGCTCCGCTTGCCACCGCACTCCATAATTGCACGTTCGCTTCTTTGCGGGTCAGCTTCTATGATTGGGGTTGTGGCCATACTTCTCGCCGCCGGCCGCTCCTCGCGGATGGGCGCTTTCAAGCCTCTTCTTCCGTTCGGTGAAACAACAGTGATTCGCAGCTGCATCGGTAATCTCCGCGCCGGAGGCGTCGACAGCATTGTCGTCGTGCTGGGCCATAGGGCAGATGAGGTGAGGAAGAGTCTGCGTGACCTCTCCTTAAACTTTGCCCTCAATCCCGATCCTGAAAGTGAGATGGGTGCTTCGATAGCGTGCGCTGTCAAAGACCTCCCGCAAGAGGCAAAAGCGACGCTAATTGCTCTCAGCGACCAGCCGGCTGTGCCTGCCGAAGTCATCCGAGTTGTTCTCAACGAATGGGGCTTGGGAGCAAAGCTAGTCAAGCCGGTTTTCGCAGGACGGGGAGGACATCCAGTACTCGTTGATCTCAGTTTTCGCTCGGAACTCCTAAATCTTGGGCCAGGCGGATTGAGAGCTTTTCTGGCAGTACACAGAGATCTGCTTCGAACAGTGCCTGTAGGTTCTCCCTTTATTGCGCGAGATATGGATACATGGGATGATTACCGCGCATTACACGAGGAAATCTTCGGCGTGCCACCAGACCTGGGTCCTTGATAACTCGGTAAACAAAGTGGATCCATAGGCTCCAGACCCAACTAAACCGTTCGATTGGTCATCTAATGTGGAGTCCGGTACCCCCCTTACTCCCCAGCGACGGGCTGAATCCGGCAAAGGAGAAAAGATGTTTCCCTCAAACTTTAAGGCCTTCATGGCCGCGTCTCTGTTGGTCATCCTCGGTTCAACCGCGGCTTTCGCACAGAAGAGCGCAACCGGCCCAGTCGAATTTTCTTTCAGGTCGACTGACGGCCAAACCGTCACTTCTGAGAGCCTGCGTGGTGAAGTGGTGGTGCTGGCTTTTGGCGCTTCATGGCTTCCCCTTTCCCGGGCCCAGCTTCAGGGAATCAGAAAACTGGCTGACGAATACAGTGACCGCGGCCTCGTGGTCTACTTCGTAAGCACGGATTCTGAGAATGAAAAGTCGAAGAACTTTGCATCGGACGAGCAGCTCCGTGCGTTCGCCCAAAAGTACGGTTTGAAGGTTACTGTGCTTCGGGATCCGGACGGCCAGATCTCTAAGAAGTTTGGTATCGATCAGCTGCCGTCGATTGTCATTCTCGACAAGACGGGCAATGTACATGGCGATCCTATTCGCGGGCTGGATCCCAGCGGAAATCTAGCCAACCAGTTGGCCTCGCGTCTGGAGAAGATTCTTTAGTAGGAACACGTTTCACTGCCAAATTCCGCAGAGGTCGCCTTGGACGGGGCGGCCTCTTCGCTTTTTTGAAGTTGATTCGCTACGGCGTATTAATCCCTTGCTCATCGGGACGGAATCTAATACCTTGCTGCTTCGTCGGCGGTACCGCAGCCGAAGCTGCAAATGCCGCTAATTACTATTTTTCCAGTTCTATGATTAAAACAACCACTCAGTAGTGCTATCGCCTCCCTGTCTATGAGTTTCAAGTTCGTTAATCCTGCCTCGCTGGGCATCCCGCACGGCTACTCAAATGGAGTCCTGACCGACCCCGGATCCCGACTGCTTTTCATCGCGGGACAACTTGCCTGGAACGAACAGCAGAAGATCGTCAGTCAGGACTTCGTCGAGCAGTTTGACCACGCGCTGGCAAACGTAGTCGCTGTAGTCGATCAAGCCGGCGGAAAGCCCGAACAGATAGCTCGTCTTGTCATCTACGTTACCGACAAGAAGGAATATCAACTAAGGACACGCGAGATTGGCGAGCGTTACCGCGAGCGGCTGGGGAAACACTTTCCGGCGATGGTGCTGGTTGAAGTGAAGGGCTTGCTTGACAACGAGGCGAAGGTCGAAATCGAAGGCGTTGCAGTTCTAGGCTCTTGAATGCTGTTTGTGCGTCAACGAACGTGCGACAAAAGCTCACCGCCTCTATTGCAATAACAAACATCAATCGTTACATGGGCGTCGTGTTGAATGACGAGGTGAAATCGATGCCTATATCAAGTCGCAGATTTCCGATCAGGGTGAGATTGGCGGGAGGTTCACAAAGCAGTCGGCGGAAGACCTGGCCCACACTTTGAATTCAGGCGCTCTGCCCGCGCCGATTAAGATCGTTAGTGAAGCGGTAACCCATATCAAACGGTAGCCCAAAGCATGCAGAGACGAAGCAGTTTTCTCTATGAACTGGCAGACACGGGAGTTGCGACGATTACACTCAACCGCCCGGAGCGCCTGAATGCGCTTACGTTCGAAGTCTATCGAGAACTAACCGACACGTTCGCGGCCCTGCGTGCTGAAGACGACGTGCGCGTGGTGGTTATCACCGGGGCAGGACGGGCTTTCTGTTCCGGCGGTGACGTCCACGACATTATCGGCGAACTCTGTGCCCGCGATATGGAAGGCCTGTTGGAGTTCACGCGTATGACTTGCGAACTGATTCGCAACATTCGCGCTCTCCCAAAGCCGGTGATTGCAAGCCTGAATGGAACGACCGCCGGAGCGGGCGCTTGTATTGCTTTAGCTTCCGATATCAGGATCGCGAGTGACGAAGCCAGGATTGCTTTCCTTTTTGTAAAGGTGGGCCTCTCGGGCGCCGACATGGGAGCCGCGCACTTATTGCCGCGGGTAGTCGGGTTAACAAAAGCTGCTGAATTGCTTTACACCGGTGATTTCATTTCCGCGCCAGAAGCGGAGCGAATTGGCTTGTATAACAGGGTGGTACCCGCTGGAGAGTTGGCAAACGTCACTCGCGAATTCGCAGCACGACTGGCGCAAGGACCAGCTTTCGCGCTGGCCAAGACAAAGGAAATGCTGAATCGAGAGCTTGATATGAATCTGGATGTGGCCCTTGAATGTGAGGCGCAAGCGCAAGCTATCTGCATGCAGCATCCGGATTACCGGGAAGCTTATGAATCGTTTGTCGAGAAGCGAGAGCCGCATTTCAAGTGAACTGACCATGGACAACTTGATCGAACAACTTCCCTTCTTCACTCCCGAGCACCTTAACCTGGTGACGAGCGTTACATCTTTTGTTAGGGAGGAGATTGAAGCTCGGGTTTCGCAGGAACGCGACGTTGATGAAAGCACTCGTGATTGCGTAAATGTGTTGGCCAGCGCTGGCTTGCTTAACTATGCCGTCGCCTTCCCGAACACCCCGCTGGATGTGCGCGCCCTCTGTTTGATACGCGAAATACTTTCCTACTCTTCTCCACTCGCTGATCTCGCTTTTGTGATGCAAGGCCTTGGCACTTATGCGATCAGCCAGGCGGCGCCCGAACACGTAAGAGACTTCTGGTTGAATCGGGCGGCGGAAGGAAGAGCAATCGCCGCCTTCGCTTTAACTGAACCCGACGCGGGATCTGACGTTTCAGCTCTGAAAACAACGGCCGCGCGCGATGGCGATGCTTATGTAATCCACGGCAGGAAACGTTTTATCTCAAACGCCGGAGTAGCAGATTTCTACACCGTATTTGCCAAAACCGGGACACAGCCAGATGGGCGTGCAGAGTTGTCAGCGTTTGTGGTAGGAGCCAGGATGCCTGGTTTCACCGTAGTCGAGCGGACTGCCATGATCTCGGCACACCCTATTGGAGAGATTGAATTCAAAGACTGTCGCGTTCCAGCGGAAGACATGGTAGGAGCTGAAGGGGATGGTTTTCTGCTGGCGATGAGAACACTCGACACTTTTCGCGCCAGCGTCGGAGCTGCGGCCTGTGGCATGGCTCGGCGCGCACTCGATGAATCGCTCAGTTATGCTACCAGCCGCAAACAGTTCGGGCGCCTGCTGGCCGAGCACCAGTTGATTCAAGAGAAACTCGCGGACATGGTGACCGAACTAGACGCAGCCCGGCTTCTGGTTTATCGCGCTGCATATTTAAAGGACACCGGAACTGCGCGTGCGACTCGCGAGACAAGTGAAGCAAAACTGTTTGCTACGGAAGCCGCCTGCAGGATCGTCGACAGTGCGGTGCAGATTCATGGAGGCTCTGGCCTGGTACGTGGCAACGTGGTCGAGCATCTTTATCGCGACGTGCGCGCGCTGCGCATCTACGAAGGAACGTCGGAGATCCAGAAACTTATTATCGCCGGTCAGCTTTTGAAGGAGTGAACTCCGCGCGGCGAAGCCTTTGCCTTCAACAGAGACCCAGTCAGTCCTAATCGCATGAACCCGCTTTCTCCAGATACAACTCCTGAAGCGCAGCGGATGCATTATGAGATGATGAGTCGCCTACCGGCATCAAAGCGACTAGCGCTCGCCTTGGAGCTTACAGAAGCTGTCCGCAAGTTGATCTTGGCGGATCTGGATCAGAGATTCCCTCAGGCCAGCGGCGAGGAAATTCGGCGCCGTTTCATTGCCCGAGTGCTACCCCGTGCTGATGTGATTCGCGTCTATGGTTTCGATCCCCACGAAGAAGGCTACTGAACCGAAGCTATGGAGAGTCCATTCCTGGTCTTGTCCCAAGTCGCCAGCATACTGGAGCAGCAAGGGGTTACCTATGTGCTGGTAGGATCTTTAGCCAGCTCGATGCACGGCATGTATCGCTCAACGGCAGACATTGACCTGTTGGCTGACATCAAGCCAGAACAGGTTCGTCCTCTTCTCAACGCCCTGGAAAAGAGTTTTTATGTTGACGAGCTTGCGGTACAGCAAGCCATTGCGCTGCACCGGTCATTCAATGCCATCCACTTCGAATCAGTCTTTAAGGTAGACATCTTTATTCCCAAAGCGGACGACTTCGCCAAGATTCAGTTGGAGCGCCGCCAACTCCGAAAGATTGCTCCCGACATCGACCAGTTTATTTACGTTGCAACTGCGGAAGATACCATTCTAGCCAAACTCCGTTGGTATCTGGCAGGGGACAAAGTTTCAAGTACCCAGTGGTCAGATGTACTGGGCATATTGGGCGCGCAGAAATTGAATTTGGACGTTGATTACCTGCGCGAGTGGGCTGACAAGCTCGGGCTTCGCGAATTGCTGGAGCAGGCATTTTTATCTGTTGAGGGAAATGTGTTTGGCCCAGGGAATCCTTGAGGTTTCTCACGCGCCCTAGCGCATACCAATGAAAATCAACATTATTGGCGGCGGCCCGTCAGGTTTGTATTTCGCAATCCTGATGAAGCGGGCAGATCCGGCGCATGACATATCGGTATGGGAGCGCAATGGACCTGAGGATACCTTTGGCTGGGGTGTCGTTTTCTCGGGTAAGACCCTCGCAAACCTTCGGGAAGCTGACGAGGAGTCAAACGCGGAGATCACAAAACACTTCGAAGCCTGGGACAACGTCGACGTAGTCCATCGCGATACGAAGATTTCCATTCACGGCAACAGCTTCTCCGGCATCGCCCGCTTACGCCTGCTCAAGATTCTGCAACAACGCTGCGAGCGACTCGGTGTCGAGGTTAGGTTTCGCAGTGAAATTTCAGATATTGAGTCGTTGGTCGCCGATTGCGATCTGCTCATCGGAGCGGATGGCGTGAATAGCACTGTCAGAGAGAAATACAAGACTCACTTTCAGCCTTCGCTAAGCGTTCGACCGAATAAGTACATCTGGTACGGTACGAATCAGCTCTTTCATGGACTCACGCTGACGTTTCGGGAAAACGAAGCTGGAGTCTTTGCGGCCCACTCGTACAAGTTTAATGCGACGACCAGCACTTTCATCATCGAATGCGATCAGCAAACCTGGGGCAGCGGGGGATTCGCGAACATGAGCGACAAAGCCACGAAATCCTATCTTGAGAGAGTCTTTGCCAGCGAACTTGAGGCCTTTCCCCTGCTTTCCAACAATTCGAAATGGATCAATTTCGTCTTGGTGAAGAACGCTCAATGGAGCCATCGCAATGTCGTGTTGCTGGGAGACGCGTTACACACGGCGCACTTCTCCATTGGCTCAGGGACAAAGCTCGCGATGGAAGATGCGATCGCCCTGCAGGATTGTTTTGCCGGAACGCCTGAGGTGCCGGGGGCCCTCGGTGAATTCGAGAACAGAAGGAAACCAATTATCGAGAACTACCAGGCTGCGGCTCAGGACAGCATGGTCTGGTTTGAAAACGCGCGGCAATACATGCATCTCGATCCACTGTCCCTCGCTTACAGTTTAATGACCCGCAGCGGTCGCGTCGGTGAAGAAGAGTTGAGGAAACGCGATCCGGAGTTTATCGCGGCGTGGAAGGCGGCGACGAAGGACGCACGTGCGGACAGCAGAAGACAGTAGGCAGGGGGCAGACGGCAGGAGGCAGACGGCAGGAGGCAGACGGCAGGAGGCAGACGGCAGCGGGAGGGGGGAGGGGGGGGGGGGGGGGGGGAGGGGGGGGGGGGGGGGGGGGGGGGTTTTTTTTTTTGTTTGTC
>JBPCIQ010000238.1:0-17377 GCA_051006135.1 Pyrinomonadaceae bacterium
GAGCACCGAAGCTGCGAGGATCGAGCAAAGTGACCACCTTCGATCTTTTGTTCGGGCGTCGCCCACGGCGGGTGGGACGCCCGCGGTCCCAGTGATGAGCGCGAATGGTCAAGTTGAGAGTCACTACTAAAGGGTGGCTAAAAAGATAACTAACCAATCTCTTCCCAGCTGAGCCAGTACCGCGAAACCCGGCCCTGTTGACTCCAGCTACTGCGCTGGCTTACAAATGTAAAGGTTCGTATTTTGCATCCCGCCCGGTGAGGTTCCAAAAATGAGTAAGGTATCTAATCTGTTTTCGTCGACCGTTCGTGTAATAGCTTGCACATTCTTGTTCTTAGCAGTCGCTGCGGCCCAGCAGGAGTCGCGCCTCTTTGGATCGTGGCAGACCAAGGATTCGGCGGATTCGGCGGTCGTAATTCGTCTGACCCTTAATCCGGACGGAACGGGAACGCTTGACAACACACGGATTAAGTACAGCGTGCGTGGCGCTCAACTGATAGTGAACGAAGAAGGCACTATCAACAACTACGCGTTTAAACTTAACGGTGACGAAATGGTGTCTCGGGAGGCGACCTGGATGCGCCTTTGACATTTGTGCGGCAGGGAACTGGCAAGGGTCTCGGCGGCCGCAAAAGCCAGCCTGCTGCCGGCAAACGGTCGGAAACACCGCAAAAAGAAACAGGTCTTTTTGGTCGTTGGCAAAGCAGCGAAGCTACTGTGCAGATAAAAGCAGATGGAACGCTCGATCTCAACGGGACCTCTTATCGTTATTCCGTTAAGGGCAACACCATTACACTTTCGAGCAGCGAGGGATCTGCCCAGTTTCCATTTCAGCTTTCGGGGGACACGTTACAGGTGCTGGTCGACGGGAGGACAGTGCTCTACCGGCGCGTGACTGGTGAACGTGCGGAGAATTTAGGCGCGGAGAATTTTGACGCTGCTGCGGGAGGAAATCCGGCGAATCTGTTCGGTAAGTGGTGCTACCTGTCAAACGTTAACTCGAGCAGTGGCGGGCGAATGTCCAATCGTTGCTTTACGCTTTACGGAAACGATACCTATGAGTACTACAGTGAAACGACCTCCTCCGGGCCGGTAGCATCGTCGGCTTCGCAGGAATCCGACAGCGGGACCTGGACTGCGACCGGCACAACGATCACCAGAAACTCCCGTACACTTGGATCCGAAACTTATTCGCTCGAGAAACGCAATCACCCGAAGACCGGCGATCCCATGCTCGTGCTCGATGGCGATGCCTACGTTACTTACAGCCCGCGCGCACCGTGGTAGCCGCTATTCAATTACTGCCAAAATCTCGCCGCCGTTTACTGTCGCGCCTGCTTTAGCTGAGATCGAAACTACTGTGCCCGCCTTGGGCGAGTTCATCTCATTCTGCATTTTCATCGCTTCGACAACGAGAATACCTGTACCTGCCTCGACCTGCGCGCCCACTTCCACCAGCACCCGTACCACCTTTCCCGGCATTGCCGCTACGATCTGGACCGCACCCTTGTCGTGTTGCCCGGCGGCCTCAGTGCTGCGCAGTCGCTTTGGATCCTTAAGAGTTATCGTGTAGCTAACTCCGCGCAGAGCTACTCTAACGATCTCAGACCCTTGGCCGCTGGCGGCAATCCGGCAGTCGTAGATATTGTCTCCATCTTTCAGCAGATATTCACCCTGGCCCAGATCGTGGAGGTCCAGGTTGTAGTGTCGTCCATCGATCTCAGCGGACACACCAGACTCAGATCGCTGAAGCAAGATCTTGTAAGACTCCCCTGTAACTTCGACGTTAAGCTTCATCTTTCTTTTGCGCTCGCAAGCTCTCACTCCGGCGGTCAATTACGCGTCTGGCGCGGAGTTGGAAAGCTCGGCCGGACATCTTCCAGCGGCTTTCGCTTTCCGGTTGGTGGTTTACTGAAGCGTCTCGCCGCAGTTTGCGGTAATGAAACGCGGCAGCAATCAGAGCAATGTCGCGTTCTCGGCTTTTCTCTGCCTTACCGTCGACGTTTCCGGCAAACATCTCCTGTGGCTGACGATCCTGAAAGCGAGGAATGAATCCGGTATCCAGGTCACCGCGAATAAACTCTGCATCTCTTACGATCCCACGAAAGAAGGGAAGTGTCGTTTTGATTCCTTCCACCTGATACTCATCCAGCGCACGGCGCAGCCGGTCAATAGCTTCCTCGCGCGTCCGGCCCCAGGCCGCCAGCTTCGAAATCAGCGGATCATAGTGAATAGACACTTCCGAATTTTCCCGGACGCCACTATCGTCACGAATGCCCGGGCCTGCCGGTACTTGCAAGGATGTAATCCTCCCGGGAGAAGGGAAAAAATTGTTTTCAGGGTCTTCGGCATAGACACGGCATTCAATCGCATGACCGGCCCAACCGACTTTGTCCTGTTTGAATGAAAGCGCCGCCCCATCCGCGACAGTAATCTGCTCACGCACAAGATCGATGCCGGTCACGAGTTCCGTGACGGGATGTTCAACCTGCAGACGCGTGTTCATCTCAAGAAAATAGAATTCTCTCGTGGCGGCAGCTACAAGAAACTCGACTGTGCCCGCGCTGACATAATTAACAACGCGCGCGATTTTGATCGCTGCTTCGCCCATGCGGTTGCGTAGTTCAGGATCATTAATTGGCGAAGGACACTCTTCGATCACCTTTTGGTGGCGACGCTGGATCGAACATTCGCGTTCGCCGAGATGCACAATATTGCCGTGTGTGTCTGCGAAGATCTGTATTTCAATATGCCGGGGGCGCTCTATCGCTTTTTCCAGATATAGCGACGAATCACCGAAAGCTCCTTCGGCCTCGGATTTTGAATTATCGAAAGCGGAACGTAATTCAGTCTCCGAGGCAACAAGCCGCATGCCCTTGCCCCCACCACCTGCGGAAGCCTTCAGCATTACCGGATAGCCAAATCGGCTTGCCGTTTCACGTGCTTCATCAAATGAGGCCAGCGATTCGACCGTGCCCGGGACTACGGAAACTCCCGCCGCGACGGCCGCCCGTCTTGCGGAAGTCTTCGAGCCCATTATTTTCATCGCCTCCGGCGTAGGGCCGATAAATTTCAATCCGGCCGCCAACACCGAGCGAGCAAACTCTGCATTCTCAGCAAGAAAACCATAGCCCGGGTGAACTGCTTCGGACTTGGTTCTTCTCGCCGCCGCAATGATCGCAGCACGGTTCAGATAACTTTCGCTCGAGGCAGCGGGTCCGACACAAACAGCCTCATCAGCGAGGCGCACGTGTAATGCCGCAGCGTCAACTTCGGAATAGATAACTACAGGCGAAATTTTCATGTCCCGGCACGCTCGGATCACGCGCACAGCAATCTCACCGCGATTGGCGATTAGGATCTTTCGGAACATTTCCTTGGTCAGTGGTCCTTGGTCAGTGGTCCTTGGTCAGTCGTAGTTAACACAAACAATAAACATGAACAACTGACCACGAACAACTGACTACTGACAACGGGATTACACAACAATTGAATTTACCGGCTGGCGTGGATCGAAGCGAATGACTATGCGGCTGCCGGGTGCGTAATTGACTTGCCGACTGCGTTGTTGGGCATCCAGTTCCTGCGAAGATTCATATTCAACACCAGCGATACTGTAGGAATAGAAGACATGGGTGATGTAGCCACGATCATCGGTCTTAACGTCGAGAATACTACCTTCAACTATGCGTCCGGTTCTTAACAGAGCGGTTGGGTGTGAGGCTTTATCTTTCTTCCCACGGAAAAGATTGAGGAACGACATGCGGCCGCTTTCTCAGGGCTTGCGACTGTTAGTCGCCGCTGTTGTGACAACTGTGCGCGGCACGGCCTCGGCAGCTCGCGTGATCAAGCCGTCGCGCACGATCAAGTCGTCTTCGGTGCCCAGGATCTTGTCTACGCCCGGCAGTTTTAGCTCGTAGTTTGTAAACGAGAGGCCGACTAATGGCGGATCATCAGGAGCAACGTCAACTGAAGCACTGCGAATCACTGCTCCCCGCAAAGTTCGCTGTTTCTGTTTTGGCAAGACTGCAACGTCGGGGCCGCTGGTTTTGTAAACACCAGGACCAAGGTCGCGCAAGGCTGCCGCGAGAGAGCCGTCGGGATCGGGCAGAAGTTTGAGGTCCTGCAGGTAATTCTCGGACGGCAGCGTATTAAAACGAGCAGCATACTCGAGCAGGGCCCGATCAACCCGGTAAATCCCAGCGTTAATACCAGCCTCGATGCCAAGTTGACGTCGTCGCAAACGTTCCGGCACGGTGACCCCGATGAGTACCGCGATCAGCACGGGAACCAGCGTTGAGGCAATCAAGCCGCCACGCGCGTAACCCAACGCACAGAAGCGGGTAGGGGTTTGCAACATTGAACGATAGAGCTTACGTGTGCCCCAAAGAACTACAATCGTGGCCGGTATGGCAATCCACTTCAGACGCCAGGCCGCGGTTTCCGCCGCAGCGATCCACGACAAAAAACTTAGCGAAACAGGAGGGCGTCTCAGCAAGGCAACGATTGTTTGGCTTAGGAAGACAAGCCCCATCAGCGAGCCGGTTACGGCAAGCAACAACGAACGAGCGTACGATGGCAGTTCGTGTTCCGGTCGCGGCAAAGCCTCGCCGACGGAGCGGGCGCCGCAGGCCTCGCAACCATCGCTAAGGTTGCCTTCGAATTTAAAGCCACAACATGGACAGATCGTCACGTTTTATTTACCTCTTACTCTGAAGACCATGATGCACCTATTACCTTGCAGGCTTACTCAGCCCGCCTCTGTACTAACGTTTCAGCTCGGCGTTCGGGCCCGGGCTTTGATGCTGAATGAGAGGTCTGGGGGGTTGTTTCCTCAGTCTCGCCAGCCACTTTGTTCAATTCACGCCACGTGTGATACATCCGATGGGCAAATGTCCAGTAAGAACCCACCGCAAGGACCCAGAGGACTGCTGGCATTCGATTGGCAAAGAAACTGTCCGAGCCTGGATGAGTACTGAGTGCGCCAATAATGAAAAGCACCACGCGCTCGGGACGGCGCAAAAAACCCACGTCACACTTGGGAATCAGGCTTTCAGCCCGGGCGCTGGCGTAGCTTACCATAATCGAACCCATTAGTCCGGTACCAGCGAGAAAAACGTTAAGAGTTGAGTGAAATTGAGTGTCGCGGGCGTAAAAGACCATCAAACCAACGAAAACCACCATGTCTGACAGGCGGTCGAGGGAAGAATCAAGAAAGCCACCGAAACGAGTTACACGACCCGAAAGCCGGGCGACCTGCCCGTCAAGCATGTCAAAGAGATTGGCGATAATTAGAACAATTCCGGCCCAGAAGAAATGGCCGAAGCCAAATAGCAGTCCACACCCGACATTTAAGGAAACGCCAATGACCGTCAGTATGTTTGGGTTTATATGGCCATGCGCAAGCCAACGCACCATTGCATCGATAATCCGTTGCGCACCGCGACCAATACTGGCGCCAAACATTTCGGTCGATCTCCTCTAACGCACTATGCCCAAACTCTTCCGACTTTAAAAGGAGGACATAAGCAGCGCATCATAGGAACGCAGTATAGTATTGTTGTCAAGGTTTGGGTCCACCAGGGGGAGTCTGTAGTTTCGAGGAAGACGCGATTCTAGGCCTTGTTTTTGATCTCGTCGTTTTTGATTTCGTCGTGAAGAGTCGTCATCCGCCGGATTTCGAAGTTGCGCGCACCGGCCGGCGTCCTCACTACAACTTCATCACCCTCCTCCTTACCCATCAGGCTCTTGCCGACGGGTGAGGTTGTGGAGATCAGGCCGTTTTGGGGATCGCTCTCTTCGGGTGTCACCAGGCGGTAGGTCACCTCTTCTTCGCGCTCGGCATCGTAGAGAATCAACGTCGAACCATAAGACACCCTATCTCGCGGCACGCGACTCAGATCGATGGATGAAATCTCGCTAATTCTTTGCCGCAGCTCCACGATGCGCGCCTTCACCATGTTTTGCCGATCAAGGGCGGCACGGAACTCAGCGTTTTCGCGCAGGTCGCCAAACTCGAGCGCGCGCTTGATCTCTTTGGGCAAGTGCACCCGCAATTCTGATTCCAGTTCATCCAATTCGGACTGCAGTTTTTGTTTGATATCAGCTGACAACTGTGCGCTCACTTTCCTGAGGATCGCGACTCAGTCTGGTCTGTGATATTTGGCCTCGTCTGGGGCGCCGAAGGAGATTCCCGTGTCTCGTGCTGTCCTGACCATCTGACCGTTCGCGGGCACGGTCTTCGTATTGGCTATGGCCTCCGAGATTGCTACTGACACCACATCACCCGCCTGCAATGCCACCATGGTTCCGCGTTTTCCTTCGGCAAGGGTCCTAACCGCACAAGCGCCAAATGTCGTAGCCAACATGCGATCGAAAGCGTTCGGCCTGCCTCCGCGTTGCAGGTGACCAAGCACCACGCAGCGAGTTTCTTTGCCGGTTATCTTCTCAAGCTGTCTCTGGCAGTATAAACCGATTCCGCCCAACCGCGGCGCGTGTCGGATGTCGCCGCTATCCTGGAAGATCTGTTCGTGGCCGGTTTCGATCGCCCCTTCAGCAGTCACAATGATACTGAAGTTTGACCCGCCGCCTTCGCGAGCCCGAACTTTGTCGGCCACCGATTCCATCGAAAAGGGTATTTCAGGAATCAAGATCACATCTGCTCCTCCGGCAATTCCTGAGTGCAACGCTATCCAACCGGCATTCCTGCCCATCACCTCGAGAATCATCACACGGTCGTGTGATTCAGCGGTTGTGTGTAACCGGTCGAGAGCTTCTGTGGCAATGTCGAGAGCAGTGACGAAACCAAATGTTAGCTCGGTGCAGGCCAGGTCATTGTCGATTGTCTTTGGCACGCCAACAACCGGAATGCCCAGCCGATCAAACTCAGCCCCGATCGTTAGTGTACCCTCACCGCCAAGAACGATAAGCGAGTCGATCCCCATCCGGTTGAGATTTTGAACGGCCTCTTCGTAAACCTCCTTGCGGGTCGTCGAGACTCCGTCCGCGGTGTGCTCGACAAACCTTCCGCGATTCCGGGTACCTAGAATAGTGCCGCCGCGTGGCAGCAAACCTCGCACATCAGTTTGAGAAAGCTGCCGTGTCCTCGTTGCGCCCAGCAATCCTTCGAAGCCATCTTCGATGCCAATCACACGCATGCCGAATTCGCCATTGGCGGTTTTCACCACGGCACGAATTACTGCATTCAGACCGGGCGCATCGCCACCGCCAGTCAGGATTCCAATCGATTTGTACATAGACTCGAAACTACTTCTTGACGCGCGGGGGCTCGTAATACTGGCCGTAGTCTGGGTACTCGCGCATGACGACCTCTCCCGGTCGTGTATTTTGATTGAGCAGCGAGAGTGCGTCCCGAAAAACTCTCCGTTGCAAGTCGCGCATGCCCGGGCCACCCAACGAATTACCTATCTTAAAGCCATTAGGGTAAAGCGCGCGAGGAGGACGCATTTGCGCTGAAACTTCTGGACTAACGGTAATCAACACAGTTGGTATCCCCTTCATCTCTATTTCTCTTTGAACCGCGACGACCGTCCGGTGACAAACGTTTGGTCAGCCACCGGTCAGAATCACAGCATCAGCACGAGACCCCTTGTCGATTTCATTGGCAATCTCGCGCGCGGTGCCTTCGTACATGGCCTTGAGTTGCATGGTATAGCCCATGTATCCGATATGTTTCCTGGCGCCTGCTTTGATAAACCCCTCGGCTTGAAGATCTCGCAGGACGTCGATAGGAAACACTACATTGATATCCTTGTCTGCGTCTGCATGATCGTAATGATGATGGGTGACCATGAGTTGCTCGGAATTCACGTCTTCCGGAATGATGCGGTAACCCAGATCACCCAACTCATCGGCGATATTGAAGGGCTCTTGTTCTTTCAAGTGCACTCCGCCGGCTGTAACTATGGCAATCGTGCTCTTTGGCAGTTCACCTTCAAACGGTGTGAAAGGAACACACTTTCTCGATATGGACATAAGAATCAGATGTTAGCTGCTGGTGCTGGATGTAGCCAGGAATGGAGTAATAAGGAAATCATGGCAATCAGATGCAGAAACAAAGATGCCAGATGCTGAGTGATCCGAACCCATCATCTGGCATCTTCGGTTTATCTACAGCTTGCGAAGGACCTCAAGGAGATCCTCGTTATCAGGTTGATCGGAAATATCGTGAATGTCTTTGAAGGCAATTTTGCCTTCCTTGTCTACGATGAAGAGCGCTCGTTCGCTAATACCGTCATTTTGCCGGTAGGCCCCGAACCTTCTGGCCACTTCGCCTTTGGGCTCGAAATCGCTCAAGAGATCGTAAGAAAGACCTCCCAGACTCTTGGCCCACGCAGTATTGCAGGGCACGCTATCAACGGAAATGCCCAGAACTTGGGCATCATAGCCTTCAAAGCGTTCGAGGTCGGCCTCGTACGCCGGCATCTGGCCGGTTCAGACGGGCGTCCAAGCCAGCGGGTAAAACGCCAGCACTACATTCAGTTTGCCGCGGAAGTCCGAGAGCTTAACCTTCTTTCCTTTTTCCATATTGCTAGGCAGCTCGAAATCCGGGGCCATGTCTCCCACTTCAGGCATATAGAGAAATCCCCCTTTTTACAATTTGTTCTAATGGTTGATGTAACATCACAGGCGCTAAGATAGTTTACGGGGAGGCCGATTTCAAGCTCATCGAAACCTACGGCCACTGGAACTAAAAGC
The DNA here is from genome assembly GCA_051006135.1 of Pyrinomonadaceae bacterium. Classification (GTDB taxonomy): domain Bacteria; phylum Acidobacteriota; class Blastocatellia; order Pyrinomonadales; family Pyrinomonadaceae; genus PSRF01. The sequence continues at coordinate 8,719 of JBPCIQ010000238.1, forward strand.
AAAGACTGGTCCGAACACTTCAGCGTTGTAGTTGACTGTTGACCCCCCTAATGTCGGTCGCGTAGCATATCCGGCACGGAAGGAAGCGCTCGAAATTTCGCACGACCCATTTACTCGAAAGATACTCGAAAGGCATTGAGTTTTGGAGATTGACGACGACGCCAAAGAGATTGTTCGCGAGATAGGAACCGCGATAAACGAGTCGGTAGAGAACTCGTCGAAAGTAGCTGAAGCGATCGAGCGATTGCGAGATGCCGGCTATGAGATGGAGTTGACGCTGCGGCTGGAGATTGGCTTACGTCCTCACTCAGATGATGAAGCGCAGGATGGCGCTGAAACAGCTCTCACCTTCACTGAAGAAGACGTTCAGATACTCCAGCGTATGAAGATCCGGATCGATCCAGAGGAAAAAATCTAACAGGAAGCATCTTGATACTGTCCAGCCCACCGCTTTTTGAAGAGCGATGGGGCTTTATTATTGAGAGTTTGCCTTTACTGGTTTAAGCAAACAATCTCATTCGGCGGGTTCCTCCTCAATTCCAGTTAGAGTCCGCTGGAACAATGCTGCAGCACCAATTAACCCGCCCATACCCATTGATTCAACCGCCGTGCTGGGCACCAGCATCAGTGCCCCTTTCTCTTTCAGTCCCTCGTAAAGCATGTTCATAGCGCCCAGGTGCAGCGCCGTTGGATTGTCTCGATACGATTCGGAGCTTTGTCAAACATGTGCGCAATTTCAACCTCAGCCTGGGCCAGGATTATGCGTGCCTGTTTCTCGCGCGCCGCCTGAGCTTCGCGTGACATGGCATCTTGCAGCGCCGCAGGAATGATTACGTCACGCATCTCCACAATAGACGACGATCCACGAAATCACACGAACCAACATGAATACTTAGTGAGATTTCGAGTAATTTAGTGGATCGTCTTGCTGAGTCTCCGCCATGAGACACGTAGTTACTGAAAACATAGACATTACCTTGCCATCACCACGCTTGCCATCACCACGCTTGGTGCAACTTTACCGCGTATGTTATCTTGACTGGCTTTTCAACCTACCAAAGTTTTTGCCTTCAAACGGCTTAGAAAAGAGGAGTGCAAAGATAGTATGGCTACGCCCAGCGAGAAACCAGGCACAAATGGCCATCCCGGCCGCGTCGTGCAGATTATTGGTCCGGTCGTCGATGTGGAGTTTGAGGAGCACTATCTGCCTCCGATTTACCAGGCTCTGCGGATTGTTTCTGAAGGCTTTGACGTGCCGACGCCCATCGATGTGGTTGCGGAAGTGCAACAGCATCTTGGCGAAGGCCGGGTGCGCACGGTTTCGATGGTGGCTACCGACGGCATGGTGCGCGGCATGAAGGTGATCGACACGGGTGGGCCGATTACGATGCCGGTGGGCGAAGGTACGCTGGGCCGTGTGCTGAATGTTATCGGCCAGCCAGTGGATAACCTAGGCGACGTAAAACATACCGAGCGGTATCCGATCCATCGCCACGCTCCGACCTTCGACGAACAGTCAACGGAACTGCAGATGTTTGAAACCGGGATTAAGGTAATCGATCTCATTCAGCCCTTCGTGCGTGGCGGCAAGATTGGTCTATTCGGCGGCGCCGGAGTCGGCAAGACTGTGATCGTGATGGAATTGATTAACAACATCGCGAAAGCCAGATCCGGGTTCTCGGTATTCGCTGGTGTTGGCGAGAGAACGCGTGAAGGAAACGATCTATTGCGTGAAATGGTCGAGTCGAAGGTCATCAATTTCGGCGACTCTTTCTACAAGAACATGGAAGAGACCGGCAATTTCGACATGACTAAAGTAGACATGAAGGCGTTGGAGCAATCGAAGGTGGCGTTGATCTACGGCCAGATGACTGAGCCGCCCGGGGCTCGTCTGCGCGTAGCGCTTTCGGGGTTGACAGTGGCCGAGTATTTTCGCGACCAGGGACTTGATGTGCTGCTCTTCATCGACAACATCTTTCGCTTTACTCAGGCGGGTTCCGAAGTCTCGGCGCTGCTGGGCCGCATGCCTTCCGCGGTCGGCTACCAACCAAACCTCGCGTCAGAAATGGGAGAGATGCAAGAGCGAATCACTTCGACCAAGACCGGATCGATCACCTCGATTCAGGCGGTTTACGTTCCGGCTGATGATTACACGGATCCGGCGCCGGCAACCACCTTCGCTCACCTCGACGCCGTAACAGCTCTCTCACGGCAGATCGTGGAACTTGGAATTTACCCGGCAGTGGATCCCCTGTCATCGTCTTCGCGCATTCTGGATCCGCGTCATGTTGGGGAAGAACACTACAACACAGCGCAAGACGTGAAGCGCGTGCTGCAGCGGTATAAGGACTTGCAGGATATCATCGCGATTCTTGGCCTCGACGAACTTTCGGACGACGACAAATTAATCGTTTCACGAGCGCGCAAGATTCAGAGGTTCTTCTCGCAGCCGTTCTTCGTTGCCGCCCAGTTCACCGGTCTCGAAGGAAAATACGTTAAACTCGAAGACACCATCAAAGGCTTTCGTGAGATTGTTGATGGCAAGCATGACGATCTGCCGGAACAAGCCTTTTACATGGTAGGCACTATCGAAGAAGCCATTCAGAAAGCAGAAACGATTGCATCCTGAAACCAAGAAAGAGACACGGAGAAGGAGAGACGCGGAGAAGCGGAGACGCGGAGAAACGAAAGCCTTTTGCCAGACCACCCCGCGTCCCCCCTTCACCCTTTCTCCGCGTCTCTAATGGTTTGATATGCCCGAACAACTCCAACTAGAGGTGGTCACACCCGAACGTCGCGTCCTGGCAGAAGCGGTGGACATGGTGACAGTGCCCGGGCTCGGTGGAGAGCTTGGTATCTTGCCGGGACATACACCGTTGATTTCGCAGCTTCAAACCGGGGTCCTCTCATATGCAAAGAGTGGCAGAACCTCACAATTGCACGTCTCAGGTGGTTTTCTTGAGGTGAGGGATGATCACGTTTCGGTGCTCGCCGAGATCGCCGAGCGTCCCGAGGAGATTGATGCGGCCCGTGCCCGCCTGGATCATGAACAAGTTGAAAAAGAGTTGAGTGCGTGGAATGGTACGGAAGAAGATTTCGAGATAGCGCGCGATAAACTTGAGCGCTCAGCGGTGCGCCTGCAACTTGCTACCGGAAGATCAAACTCCTAACTCCCAACAGCCCCAAGACTGTCGTGTCAATCACCAAGCCGTCCAGCTTGAAGGCTGCCCCTGCTAATAGCCGCAAGCATGTCGCTTACCGCTCGTTCAAGTCCGATGAAGATTGACCCGGAAATAATGTTGTGCCCGATATTGAATTCGGTAATCTCGGGAATTGCCGCGACCGCGCCTACGTTTCGATAAGTAAGACCGTGACCCGCGGCAACCCGCAAGCCATATTGAGTAGCCAGCGCCGCTGCCTCACGCAGGCGCCGGAGTTCCTGAGCTGCCCTAAGCGAGCCTTCACCGTGAATGGCCCGACCGCCAAGTGTAGCTTCCGCATAAACGGCAGTACACAACTCGACCTGTTGAGCGCCTACTTCATGCGCAACCGCGATTTGCTGTTGTTCAGGATCGATGAACAGACTAGTAAGTATTTCGGCCTGCCGCAGACGGCCGACCGCAGCCCTTACGATTGCGATATTAGCTTTGACGTCCAAGCCCCCTTCTGTGGTTATTTCGTGCGGATTCTCGGCTACTAGCGTAACCGCATCCGGCCGTATATCCAGTGAGACTTTCAACATTTCTTCCGTGGCCGCCATCTCCACGTTTAAATAGGTCGTGATGGTCTGGCGTAAAGCTTGCAGATCGCTCTCTTGAATATGTCTACGATCCCCGCGCAGGTGAACCGTGATGCCGTCGGCTCCCGCCTGTTCGCAAATCATAGCCGCGGCGACGACGCTCGGTTCCGGCGCTCTGCGCGCCTGGCGTACAGTGGCAACATGATCGATGTTGACGTTTAGTCGTGCTTTCATTGGTGATTACCGCTCGCTCAACTCTCGCGTCGCCCTGATCGCGTTGTCATAAACCCCGCGGCGGTCTTGCTGCCGTATCAATCCCACCTCACTGAGCATTTTGAAGCTGTCGCTCACCACGTTTACTTTGCTTTCATCGCAGTGGTCCCACCGCACTGGTATCTCACGCAGTCGGAGCCCTGCGCGGTGCGCGAGATAGACTAACTCAACGTCAAAACCGAACCGATCAATCGTCGCGCCCTCAATGATTGGCCGGCAAACTGCCATCCGAAATGCCTTAAAACCACATTGCGTGTCCCAGAATGGCAGTCTCGTAGCCATTCGCACAACAAGATTGAAGACTCGACCCCCTTGCTCGCGTCGCCAGGGCTGGTGCACGCCGATCAGGCTTCGATCCAATGCCCTCGAGCCAAACGTCAGATCGCACTCTCCGCGCCGAATCGGGTCAACCAGTTTAGGAGTCTCCGTGATTGGCGTTGAGAGGTCGGCATCGGAAAATAGCACGACGTCTCCGCGCGACGCCAGTAACCCTAATCTCACAGCGCGTCCTTTGCCAAGATTTGAGTGATAGCTAATTACTGAAGCCCGCACTCGTCCTGAATTGGAGAGAATTTGGCTCGCCACGGCGGCGGTATTGTCTGTCGAGCCGTCGTCGACAACGATCAACTCCGACTCGGGCAGCTGATGGCTGAGGTAATTGAGTATTGTACGCAAGGACTGGCCAAGCCTCGCAGCTTCGTTGTAAGCGGGCACGACGATAGAGAGGGATGCTGGCATTCAAAGCGCTCGGTCGGACAATATACCATAGCAGCAGACGCCTCCCGGTTCGGAAGGAAACCTGGCGTTGTGCTATATTCCAGAGGGTTGCCGTCGGCTCGTTGCCGATGCCGCATCAATCCCATCGAAATACAATGACTAAGCGATTCCTTATTATTGCGAGCGCGATCGTTTTGATTGCGGCCGTCGTTGGCGGCACCATCGGTAGCTCCAGGCGCCTGCGGCGCTCCGTGACCGTGGGAGGATCGGCACCAGATAGGGCGGCGAATAATCTCGAAAAAGACTACAACGAAGCCGTTTCCACGATTTCGACAAGCTACGCCGGAGACATCGACTACGAAAAGGCCACTCAGGCGGCCCTCCAGGGTATGCTCTCCACCCTCGATCCGCATTCGATGTACCTTCCCTACAACGAATTCAAAAAGCTAAAAGAGGATCAGGATTCACGGTTTTATGGGATTGGTGTCACCATCGTGCAACACCGCGATGGGGTCTACGTGCAATCGGCAGTGGAGGATACTCCCGCCGCGCGATTAGGGCTTCGCTACGGTGATCGCATCCTTGAAGTAGATGGCAAGGATGCGCGCGACTGGTCAAGTGATCAAGTATCCAAGAATGTTCGCGGCGGTCGCGGCGAGCCTGTAACCATCAAGGTTGATCGCGCCGGCTCAGAAGCCCCCCTGTATTTCACTATCGTTCGCGACGCGGTCCCGCTGCCGTCAATCCGCAACTCCTACATGTTCCGTTCGGGCACCGGCTACATCGGCCTTACCGGCGGATTTCAGCACACCAGTGACGAAGAGCTGCGTGAAGCTCTTAACAAACTGGAAGGTCAGGGCATGCGCCAACTGATTCTGGACCTGCGCGGCAATCCTGGCGGGCTGCTTGATCAAGCGATTGATGTATCAAGCGAATTCTTGCCGCGGGGACAAGTAGTTGTTTCCGTTAGAGGCCGAACTGAATACAGCGAGCCAATTGTCTACAAGTCAAACGGCCCCGATCCGGAGGATGTGCCGCTGGTTGTGCTGATTAATCGCGGTTCGGCCTCAGCCTCGGAGATTGTAGCGGGAGCAATTCAAGATCACGGGCGCGGGCTCATAGTTGGTGAGACGAGTTTCGGAAAGGGATTAGTGCAGCGCGTTTTCCAGTTGCCCTTCAATACCGGACTCACTCTGACAACAGCGCGTTACTACACGCCTTACGGCCGTTCACTGCAGCGCGATTACGCAAAGGGATCCTTTTACGACTACTACGTCAGGCACGATCTTGAGCAGACAACTCCCGAACCATCGCCATCGCCTGGCACGGGAACAGTCGCACCGTCGTCCGCGCAGGTTTCTTCCACTCCCCACCCTCCAACTGGTCCTGCGGTGAAGACGGCAGCGGGTCGTGTGTTCTACGGTGGCGGCGGTATTACGCCTGACATCGACGTCAAGCCGCTCAACTTCACCCCCATGCGCAACAGGATTGCCGAGTCTGCTTTCCAGTTCACACGTCAACTGGCCGCCGGGCTCATTCCGGGTCTTGAATCTTATAAGGTCGAAAAGATCCAGTACGGGAAGAATCCAAAGCCCGGTGAGTTTCCGATAACCGACCGCGTCGTCGAAGCTTTTCGAAACTTTGTGCGCACGGATCAAGAATCTCGACTAACGCCCGCACAGCTTGATGAAGATGTCGACTTTGTGAAGCTGCGCCTGCGCGAGGAAATTATCACCGCGGCATTTTCCAACACTGCGGGTGCCCGCGTGCTGCTCGATGCGGACCCGCAAGTTTTGCGCGCTCTCGAAGCTCTTCCGGATGCGAAAAGATTGGCGGAAAGCGTCCGGAGCTCGCCGTCTCGAAGCTAACTTTGATCCGCTAAGCAAACACGCGAGCAATCACACACTTCAAATAATAGGTCTCCGGAACGCCAAGCAGGATCGGGTGATCGCTTGCCTGGGTTCGCTTCTCGACAATTTGGACCTGGCGCTTAGCATCGTGCGCCGCTTCCGCGATGATGCCGAGAAACATCTCCTCAGAAATATGGTAGGAACAAGTGCAGGTGATCAGTATGCCGCCGGGGTTCAGTAGCCTGAACGCGCGCAGGTTTATTTCTTTGTAGCCGCGTGCCGCAGGCTTTACGCTGGCGCGATTCTTCGCAAAAGCCGGGGGATCAAGCACGATGCAGTCGAATCGCTCGCCGGCGCTTTCCAGCTCATGCAGTGCGTCAAATACATTTGCCTCGCGAAACTCGACGTTGGTTGCACCGTTAAGCTTCGCATTACGGCGTGCCCCGCTTAAAGCCTCGTTTGAAATATCAATGCCGGTTACGCTTTCGCAAACGCCGGCGAGATGTAGCGCGAAGGCGCCATTGAAAGTGAAGCAGTCGAGCGCCCGTCCATGTGCAAGCTTGCGCGCCGCAAGGCGATTCTCTCGCTGATCGAGAAAGGCCCCGGTTTTCTGGCCTCCTAGCGGAGCGACGAGGAAACGAACACCGTGCTGGGTGATCTCCAGCTCTTTAGGAGGTTCTCCGTAGAGTGTGCCGGCCACCACCTGAAGTCCCTCGAGCTCCCGCACACGCACATCATTTCTTTCAACGACCGCGCGTGGGGCAAACTCCTCGACCAGCAATTCAACCAGCATCGACTTGATCGCTTCGGTACCCTGGGAAAGAGTCTGCAGCGCAAACACGCCGGCATAGTTGTCGATAATTAGAGAAGGAAGCAGGTCACCTTCCGAATAGACGAGGCGATAGGCGTCCGTTTTGGAGGCAATCTTCTGCCGTCTTGCCGCGGCTTCGAGAATTCGCCTGCGCCACCACTCTCGATCAATTGGCTCGGAGCTTTGCGTGAGTAGACGGAGAGAGATCTCAGAGGCGTCGCTGAAAAGAGCTTGCCCCACAAAGTTTCCGTGCTGATCGCGCACTGCAACAACCAAGCCGCCCTCGGCATCTCCGCGGTCAATCACATCGCTGCGATAGATCCAGAGATGTCCGGCGCGCACGCGACTAGCGCCGCGCTTTGTGACTGTGATGCTCTTCATGCGTCAATACTCTGACATAGGATGAGCAATCTCCGCGAATCTAATAACATATTCTGGATGAAGCGGTACCGCAGCCTACACCTAACACTTGCAAAAACAGTCGATTGCGAGGCAGTAAGCACTATGTTAGGCTTCGAATACTTCGAATTGAGAACTCTGGATTGTTTGAATAGCCCAAGCTGAAGCCCGAACTTATGGCAACAAAAACAGATGCTGAGCGTCGTGAGCACTTCGAAACTCCCTCAGGCATCGAGTTGCCGGTAGACTTTAATCCAGCGAACACCACACCCCTCGATTACGAGAAAGACCTCGGCGCGCCCGGCGAGTATCCTTACACACGCGGCATTTACAGAAACATGTACCGCGGGCGTCCTTGGACCATGCGGCAGTATGCGGGTTACGCGACCGCTGAAGAATCCAATGCACGTTACAAGTACCTTCTGGCCCATGGCACCACCGGACTCTCCGTAGCTTTCGATCTGCCAACCCAAATCGGTCTGGATTCTGACGATCCCCTTTCCTCCGGCGAGGTTGGCAAGGTAGGCGTGGCTATCGATTCCCTCGAAGACATGTTGAGACTCTTCGAGGGCATACCGCTTGGCACCGTCTCAACCTCAATGACTATCAACGCGACAGCGTCGACATTGCTTTGTCTTTACCTCGCTGTGGCCAGGAAGCAAAACGTCCCCTTCCATCAAGTCAAGGGAACGCTACAGAACGATATTCTCAAGGAGTACATCGCGCGCGGCACTTACATATATCCGCCGGCGCCTTCGCTTCGCCTGGTGACGGATACCTTTGCTTTTTGCGCGAGAGAAGTGCCTAACTGGAACACAATCTCGATTAGCGGTTATCACATTCGTGAGGCAGGCTCCACGGCCGTGCAAG
>JBPCIQ010000239.1:0-7583 GCA_051006135.1 Pyrinomonadaceae bacterium
CGCGTCGTACTCGGCGGGGGCGTTATGGACGCGGGTGAGCTGATTCTGAACCCCATCATTCATGAAGCCAGGCTCCGTGCATTTCAGCCATGCTTTGAGGCCACTCAGATCCTTGCCGCAATGCTGCATGCCGACGCGGCCTCAATCGGGGTAGCAATGCTTGCTCGTGACGCCGCCGCTTAGTTAACCGCGCGGTGCCGGTTGAGGCGCTTTCTCTGATCTTCCGGGCGAAGTTCTGTGCCGCGTCGAACAAGGCCAGCTTGCGTCATCTATGGCGGCTTCTCATTTTACTATTCAAGTCTCATACGTTTCATCAAATCAAGAAAACGCGGTTCGGAGCGCAGACTGTTCCATATCGGCTCGACTTTCAAAAACACCATTCGCACGTCTTTTTGCTCGTAGCCTTTTTCCAAATAATCAAGTGCTTTACCCGACTCGCCTAGAGCGTTATAAACGATTGCAAAATTATAGGGTGGAACATATCGCTCGGCTGATAATTTCAACAATTCGTCAAGCACGGCTCGCGCTTCATCAGTTTTGCCCGCCTTTGCCAAAGCGTAAGCGCGATACGCATTTGACTGCGAATTGCCTGAAAGTTCTCCCGCTTTTTTTGCCGCGGCAATGGCTTCGGCGTGCATTCCTATTTCGCTGTAAACTCTGGAAATAAACAAATGAGAAAGCCAAAAGTTCGGGTCTAAATCTATCGTCTTTTGCAGGTGGTCAAGGGCTTCATCGTATTTTCCGGCGAAAAAAAGAATTTGTCCTTCGAGCGCGTTGGTTACCAAAGATAGCGGGTCAAGTTCTCTTGAAAGTTTTATTTCGGCCAATGCCTGTTCGTGTCGTCCGGTATTTGAAAGTAAATGCGCGTAAGAGAATCGCCCTCCCGCGCTGTTCGGATTAAGCTCCAACGCCCGCAGATATTGCTTTTCCGACGCTTGCCAGTCCCAGTCGTACCAAAAACTTGTCGATCCCAAAGTCGCATGACCTTCGGCAAGTGTTTCGTCAATCTCGATTGCCCGCAACGCCGCCGCTTTCGCTTTCGGCACCACTTCCCAGGAAGGCACTCCGCTGGTTAATGCCATCGGAAGATAAGCTAGGGCGAGTCCGACGAAGGCGAGCGCGTAATTCGGGTCAATTTCAATCGCCTGTTGAAAATAGTTGATGCCTTTGTCGGTTTCCGCCCGCGTTAATTTAAGCGCGTGGTAACGCCCTTTCATATAAAGTTGATAAGCCTGCGGGCTCTGTGTAGCGTGTTTCGTTAGCTGCCGCTCCTGCGCCCCTGTCAATCTCAAGCGCAGCTTCTCCGAGATGGTATGTGCCATCTCTTCCTGCAAAGCCTGGATGTCCCCCGCCTTGCGGCTGTACTGCTTCCCCCAGACTTGCGTCCCATCGCGTGCATCCATGAGTTCGGCGCTCACCACCAAATCATCGCCGCGCTGCTCCACACGTCCCGTCAGGATCGTCTGCACACCCAAAGCACGGGCTACCTCCTGCGGGTCCACCTCTTTGCCCTTGTACCGGAATGTGGAGCTGCGTGCGATCACCTTCAGTATCGGCAGTTGCGAGAGGGCATTGATTAGGTTTTCGCTGAGGCCATCGGAGAGGTACTCCATATTTTGATCCGCGCTCGCGTTTGTGAAAGGCAACACGGCAATCGAGCTGATTGTCGTGTCATTGGTTTTGCTGAAGTAGAGATAAGCGCCAACCGCCGAGACCATCAGAATCGCCATGAATGCGATCAGACTCGCACGCTTGTGCCGTTTGATCTCGTTGACTATGTATTCCGCGCTTGAGGTCGTGTGTGGCCCACTATCGGCGGTGCGGTCCGCAACCGGCTCCGCCGACCCGAATGTGCGCCTTTCGCCTTTCGTCGCTACTTGCGATACGCCTCCTCGCTCAGCTGAACCCGTCCGTTCTTGTTCGGCGGCAAACTCCAGTCGCCTTCTCAACTCCTTGAGGTCAGTCAACAATTCGGCAGCCGTCTGGTATCTTTCGCCTTTCTCTTTGCGCAGTGCTTTGTTGACAATCCATTCGAGCGTTTCCGGGACGTCGGCGGAAAACCGAAACAGCGGCGGGGGCTGTCGCTCAATCAGAGAGTTGAGCACATCCGCGACCGTCTCACCGTCAAACGGTCTGCGTCCGGCTATCATTTCATAAATGATAACACCCAGACTCCACGTGTCCGTGCGCACGTCCACCGGCAGTCCGCGCGCCTGCTCGGGAGACATGTAGTGGACGGTGCCGATTGCCAAGCCTTCCGCTGTCTTCACCATTACCTTCGTCGTGACGTCGGTGGCAACAGCGGTGGGCTTTTGCCCTTCCATCAGTTTCGCGATGCCAAAGTCGACAACTTTCACATAGCCGTCTGGCCGCAGCATGATGTTCTCGGGTTTGATATCGCGGTGAATGATGCCCGTTTGATGTGCTGCTGCCAGTGCACTGGAAATCTGGATGGCAATTTCCAAAGCCTCTGCTACTTTTATTTCTCCCTGGAGTTTGAGGCGTTCGCGCAGGGATTGGCCTTCGATCAGCTCACTGGCAATGTAATGAGTTGCATCAGCCCGTCCGATATCGTAGACGGTTACGATGTTGGGATGGTTCAGAGTCAACACTGCTTGCGCCTCTCGCATAAAGCGAGCGACTCCCTGCTCGTCGTTGATGAGACGAGCAGTCAGCAGTTTCAAGGCCACCTTTCTGCCCATCTTGTCGGTGGCCAGATACACTTCACCCATCCCCCCCGCACCAATGCGAGCCACGATCTTGTATTGACCGATGGAGCGTCCGACGAGAGAGAATTCGTTGGACGACTCTGCCAGAAACTGCGCGGCAACTTCTGAGGCAGAGTCTTCTATGAAGTTGCCGGCCTGAGCGTGGGCGGCAAGCAGCGATTCGACCTCATGGCGCAACTCCTGATCGCTGGCGCATCCTTGATCAAGAAACCCAGGTCTCTGCTCCGGCGCGAGGTCAAGCGCGGATTGAAACAACTGGTCAATCTTTTCCAGACGTTCGGGTTGCATTCAAGTTACTGCTGCTGAAGTTCGCGATATAGCCAGGCCTTCGCGAATCTCCAATCACGCTCTATTGAGGCTTCTGAGATTTTGAGAACCTCCGCGGCTTCTCTATTGTTCATGCCTCCGAAATAGCGCAGCTCAACAACTTTACTCCGGCGCGGGTGAATCTCGCCAAGGCCTTGCAATGCTTCATCAAGCGCGACGAGTTCTGACGCGCGCCCTCGCGAGATTATCGCTCCTTCATCAAGAGTCACTTTTTGTGCGCCGCCTCCGCGTTTAGCTGAACCACTCTTGCGAGCGTAGTCTACTAGAATGCGGCGCATCACCTTTGCGGACACAGCAAAAAAGTGGGCACGATTTTGCCAGTGAACGCTCTTTTGTTCAACCAATCGAACGTACGCTTCGTGGACCAGAGCCGTTGTTTGCAATGTGTGTCCCTCGCGCTCGCGCTTTATGTATTTGTGCGCCAGGCGGCGCAGTTCGTCATAGACGAGCGGCGTCAGCTTTTCAATAGCCCCGGTATCACCTTCGCTCCAGCGTACAAGCAGTTGGGTGACTTCATCTTGTTTGGAGGCTGACATTTCAGGGTCTTTCTGGCGTGATTAATCGGTCACTCCGATAAATCTAACATAGTTTTGCATAGCCCATCGGCGGGTCGCTAATTCCATGCCGGCGCATGACCAGATCCCGGCGTGGTTTGCGCTTATAGGTGTGAAGGCGGAAAACAGGGTTTGAGCTCCGAGAGTGATCTACAACCGACCGTGAGTTCCTCGCGGTGGGGACTGTCCGCTACTTCAACTCTGCAAAAGGATAATTCTAAATAAAGAAAGAGGGAAAAAGATGAAAACGACATGGTTAAAAACGATTGCACGAACGACGTTGGCAATTTTGATGCTGGCAATGTTCGCGCAAATTTCGGTGTCCGCGCAGGACATCATAAACGAAGAATACAAACAACTGGAAGATGCTTCCCAGCAACGCGCAAACGCCAGAAAGCTGATAGGCACGTGGGACGTGCACGTAACACTTCGCAATTGTCAAAACGGCACGGCAATCAGAACTTTTGCGTCGATAGGTACATTTATGTCCGGGGGGACTTTTCTGGACTCGACCTCCGGGACACCCCAGGCTCTGAAAACGCCCGGACATGGTGTTTGGAGCCATATAAGCGGAAGAACCTATCGTTTTAAGGTCAAGTTTTTCAGTTTTGACCCGAGCGGTAATCCTAACGGCTGGACAATTATTAGCCACGAAGCAACTCTAAACACGCAGGCAACTGAATATGAATCAGCTGGAACTGCGGAAGTCTACGACCCAAACGGCAATTTAATATTTACCGGCTGCTCGACTACAACAGCCACCCGGTTTGAATGATCGGCAAACAGATGCGGGTTCAACGCAATTATTTTTCGCGTTGAACCCGCGTTGAATTTTCACCTATTTAATTCGGACTTGGTTTCGTCGGCTATGAGTTTCTTTACTAAATTCGTATAAAGCCCGACTGCTTCTTCCAAATCTTTTTTCAACACAATTTCGTGTGAAGTATGAGCATCGAGAATCGAACTCGTGCCGAGCAGTAGAGGCGTTCAACAATTTGAAAAACGCGGAATCGATTGTAAAACGCACAACCTTTTGTTTGAATTCGTCAACCGCCAGCATTTTCACGAGCAAAGCAATTGACGAAATGTCGATTTCACGCGTCCGTCAATCGTTTCTTCCAGAATGTTCTAAAATCGGGTTGCCGCCGGTCGTCAAACGAATGTGCAAACCCGCTTCGGCATTCGGCGGAACTTCGCGCCGCAGTGCGGCGATCGGCGTTAGCTCAAACTGCTGATCGGCGGTTTCCGCAAAGACGCCTGCGCTAGCCAGCGTGCGAAGGACCCGGTACAGAGACGGTGCGTGCGTTTCGGTTTTAGCGGCGAGTCCATCAGCGGTTCGCGGTTTCTCCGCGAGCAAATCGGCAATGCCGAGTTTTGCCGCAATGCAATGCTTCTCTGCATCAACGCCCCGAATAGCATTCGCATCAAGATCGCATCTGCTGGCGGAACACTAGGTTGATTGTGCTGAGTCATGCCTTGCGCCTCGCCTCACGTTGAGTATGTAGAAAACCCGGCGCACATATCACATCTTCCCCTCACAAGCGAGCAATCTAACTTCAACTTGAAAAACTTTACCCATCTGGTAAAGTACTTTCACTTTGCAAGACGACAGTTTAAGTCAAGGGGTTTTGACGACCGCTGTGTCCTCGAGTGGTCCTTTGGAGTGCGGCGTAGTCTGCCGTGAAATCGTTTTCGTTGGAACTCACGTGTTGCATGGCTGTTACGGTGCGTGGTTTTGGTTTCGGATTCTTGAATTACACAATCAAGGATTAGCAAAGCTGCGGCGATGCCACAGATCTTTCATCACAGTACCAATGCTTTAGCCAAAGTAAGTATCTTTGGCGCTATTTTCATTCTGCTGGCGGCGCTCTGGGTAACTGCCGAGCTGAACCGCTCCTCCTGGAATACAGGCCAGTGGGTTGAACGTCAGCAACCGATTCAGTTCAGCCATAAACATCACACCGGAGACGACGGCATCGATTGCCGTTACTGTCATACGTCAGTGGAAACTTCAGCCTCAGCGGGCATGCCCTCAACAGAAACCTGCATGAACTGCCACAAGCAGATCTGGGCCGACAGTCCCTATTTAGAACCGGTCCGGGCCAGCTTTCGGAGCGGCAAGCCGATTGAGTGGATTCGGGTCTACGACCTCCCTGACTATTCTTATTTCAATCACAGCATTCATGTGAACAAGGGGGTCGGCTGCTCAACTTGCCATGGTCGTATCGACCAAATGCCCATCGCTTTCCAGGCTTCGACGCTGCAGATGGAGTGGTGTCTGGGCTGTCACCGGAGCCCCGAGAAATTTGTCAGACCCGCGGACAAGATCTTCGACATGGAATGGCGACCTGAGAACCGAACCAGCGAACACGTGGCCGAAGGAAAATCACTGCTCAGCAAATATCAAATTCAGAAGCCCGAGATTTTAACGAGTTGCTCGACGTGCCACCGATGATCCCTGGAGTGGGGATATGGTGTCCGCCTTTAGCGTGAATAGAAGACAAACGATGTCTGAAGACCAACAAATAAATTTCAAGTTAATGCGCGATCGCATTGTGGGTTCGCAGGACGGCAAGAACTTCTGGCGTAGTCTGGAAGAGCTTGGCGACTCGCCCGAGTTCCGCAAATTTGTGCAACGCGAGTACCCGCAGCACGCGGAGGAGTGGGACGATCCAATCGAGCGACGCACCTTCTTGAAATTGATGGGCGCATCGCTGGCACTCGGCGGCCTCAGCGGTTGCGTCTACCAGCCTCCCGAGAAAATCGTCCCTTTTGTCAGGCAGCCACAGGAGGCAGTGCCCGGCAAGGCTCTCTTCTTTGCGACTGCGGCCACGCTGGCCGGTATGGCGACACCGCTCTTGGCCAGAAGCAACGAAGGCCGCCCAACCAAGATCGAAGGGAACCCGGATCATCCCAATAGCCGCAGCGCGGATCCTGCGGACAGTGGATCGAGCGCCACCGATCTTTTTGCCCAGGCTTCGGTTCTGGGTCTTTACGATCCGGATCGATCTCAGACGGTTACTTATCGTGAGGAGATTCGCACGTGGACGACATTCCTCGGGGAGATGCGCACAGCGCTTGACGAGCAACGTCCCAAGCAAGGAGCCGGCCTGCGTTTTCTAACAGAGACGGTTACTTCGCCGACCTTGGGTGCGCAATTAAAGGCTATCCTCGTCGAGTTCCCGCAGGCAAAGTGGCATCAATACGAACCTGTCAACCGAGACGATGCGAGGACCGGAGCCATCACGGCGTTAGGCCAACCCGTCAACACGATCTACCACTTCGATCAGGCCCAGCGAATTCTTTCGCTCGATGCCGATTTCCTCTCCGGCGCACCTGGAACGCTGCGCTACGCGCGTGATTTTGCGGCCCGCCGGCGCGTTACAGAAGGCAAACACGAGATGAGCCGGCTGTACGTCGTTGAGACTACGCCGACAACTACGGGCGCGAGCGCCGATCATCGCTGGGCGGTGCGTCCGAGCGAGATGGAAGGCTTCGTTTCCCAACTGGCCGCGCGGCTGGGCGTTCAGGGTTTATCAGCTAGCGCCTCATCCCCCGGCCAGAGGCCGCCGCCGGCTGCCGATCACGGAGGTGGATGGATTGAGCCACTCGCTAGCGATCTCCAGCAGCACCGGGGCGCCAGCATCGTGATTGCAGGTAGCGAAGCGCCGCCGGCGGTCCATGCACTTGCCCATGCAATAAACAGTACGCTCGGCAATATCGCCAAGACTGTTTCTTACACAGATCCGCTTGAGGTGAATTCGGTAGATCAAAGAGAGTCGTTGCGCGAGCTGGTGCAGGATATTGATGTCGGCCGCGTGGAACTGCTGGTTATCCTCGGCGGCAATCCCGCCTACAACACCCCGGCTGATCTGAAGCTCGATCAGAAGCGGCTGTTTAAGACAAAGCTGCGCGTCCATTTGAGCTCTCACAAAGATGAGACTTCTGAACTCTGCCACTGGCACATACCAGA
>JBPCIQ010000240.1:0-12706 GCA_051006135.1 Pyrinomonadaceae bacterium
GCGGTTTCCAGATCGCGATCCAACTTAAAAGTTGCAATGACGATAGAAGTTCCCTGCCCCGAGATCGAGCGAAGTTCATCGATCCCATCAACAGTGTTAACGACCTCTTCGATCTGCTGGGTGATCAGCGACTCTACTTCCTCAGGGGCTCCTCCGGGCAAGCTTGTGCGGACGCTTACCGTAGGAAGGTCAACGGATGGGAAGCGATCGACCCCTAGCTGGAAAAAGCTGGCCGTGCCCACAACAACCAGCGATAGCACTATCATGGTCGCGAAGACCGGGCGGCGGATACAGATTTCAGCGAGTTTTTGCACGAGGGTATTTTAGATTTTTGATTGTTGATTTTTGATTGTTGATTTGAACGATCGCGTCGCGTTCTGCTTATCTGCGAGGTGCTTTCTGTGTATTGTTATCCGAGAGCTTGTCATTATTGCGACGAGCTCATTCGCCTCCGTCAGTAAGGGTTCCACAAGCTTGGCCTTCATGAGTTTTCCTTCGATGATCATTTCCAACCAATAGCCACTCTCGTCCGCCTCTTCCTCGACACAAATCTAAAATCAAAAATCCAAATTCACTCCACCACTTCGACTGAATGGCCAGACTGTAGGTTGCCCGGGTCGACAACAACCTGATCGCCGACGTTTACTCCGGAGACGATTTCGGTCCATTCACCATTGCGTCGCCCCGTCGTCACCGGTTTCTCCAACGCTTTGCCGTTCTGTACGAGAATTACTTTCTCAATTCCTGCGAAGGTAACGATCGCTTTGTTAGGCACGGTGACGGCCATCTTTGCGTCGTCAGTGACTATTTCAGCATGGGCAAAAGCTCCGGGGCGCAACTTTCCGTTGTTGCGAACGTCTGCCTCGACTATCAGCATGCGAGTCTGCTGGGCAATCACCGGACTGAGCCGCATGATTTGTCCCACATAGAGACTCGTGTCGCCCTCAACTGTAACTCTGACGCTCTGACCAGAACGAACGTTATGCGCGTCGCGCTCTGGCACCTCGGCCCGCAAACGCAGTGGATCCATGCGCACGATGCTAACGACAGGCGCCCCCGCCGCCAAATACTCCCCAACACTCGCACGTTTTTCTTGCACGATTCCATCCAGGGGTGCCTGAACCGACGTGTCGGCAAGTTGCTGACGAGCCAATGACAGCTCCGAGCGGCGCTGCGCCAAAAGCGCCTGGCGATTGCGAATCTCCTCTATTGCGTCCTGATAACGGCTCACGGCCACCTTGTACGTGGAATCGGCGGTATCGAATTCTGAGCGCGCCACCACGCCTTGTTCGACAAGTTTTGCGGAGCGGTCGCGACTGACTCGCGCCTCGTCGAGCACCGCTCGAGCTTGCCTTACAGTCCCGGTCTGTTCAGGATTAACTCTGTCGTCTCTGCCGTCAGGTGATAAACCTAAGCGAGCCCGCGCCTGAGCGAGGGCGGCTTCAGCTTGCTGCACGCGCAGGTTGTAGTCCTGCTGCTCCACTTGCGCAATCACCTGCCCGCGACGAACGACGCTGCCCAGATCAACGGTGATGCTGCGCAAACGGCCTGGAACTTTTACGCTGGCAGTTGTTTGATCATAAGCGGCAAGGGTTCCGTTTACGGTCACGGCCTCACCAAATGGCGTCTGTTGAACCCGGGCGGTCTTGACCTGCCGGCTGGCCTTCGCTTCATCAGGACCTTTCTGACGCGAGGAGGCAGGATAGTCGCTTTTGCAAGCCGGTATAAGCAGACAAATAAGAAGTGCTGCAAATAGTGGCAGGGAGGTTCTCGTATCACGCAAACGTTTAGCGAATGCAACCATGTTAAGCATGAAGATCGACTATCCGAAAAACCGGGTCCGCTACGGAGTCATCTGGTTGGGAATTATTAGTCTAACATGCAGGGTAGACATTAATGGCAGACTTCCAAGTGATAATGTCCAATTTGAATAGAGCAAAAAGTCGATCGGAGTCCGGGGCAGTCCAAAATCTGAGTTCAAGTTAGACCACCACCCTTCCGGGTGGTGTCATGGTCTCTGTGTCTCAGTGTCTCCGTTTCCTGTTGGCGCGTGTCAGATCAGAAAAGGGCACGGCGTCCGTGCCCTTATGCCGTCGATCAAACCAACTAGCTAGTACCGCTTGACCACTTAGAAGCTTCTGCGGAACAAGTAAGACATCTTTACGAAGAATGTTCTGCCATTGCGCCGAAATCCCGGTTCAAGCTGGCCGGAGAAGGGATTAAAGCCACGGCGATTGAGATCATCGTTATAACCAAGGTAGAAGGCCGTACCCGGATTCGGTGTCCAGCCCAAAAGAAACTGACCCTTCACGTTGGAGGCGATCGAATCAAAGTCGGCGCGGGCGCGCGCGAAAAGGAAACGTGTGAATTGATATGTGCCGCGGAGCGAAACGATGTTTTGATCAAAGGCTACTTGCTTCGTGTCGTAGCGCTCGAGCCGCTCTTTTGTGAAGTCAAGCGTCAACCGCAGTTCGTTAGTGGGCTGATAGGCGACATTTCCTTCGATATGCCAGAAGTCGCCCGGACCAGGGTCTTGCAGCGCAGTGCACACAGCAGGCAATGCGGTCCCGGGCGGCACAGCGCAGAGGCCGGCGGCTTCTGCCTGACGAGCGCGAATGGCCCCGAGACTGACACGTGGGTATCTGAAGCCCGAGCCGAAATCAAAATCAAGCTCTCCCCAACGGCGGTCCGCCAGGAAGAAGAAGTTTACTCTTTTACTTGGCGTTGACCCGGCATATAAGTAGAGGTTTGTTTGGTGTGAAGAGCGCTCTGAGTCGTCACCAGCAAAAGTGCCCGTGCGCGCCGGCGTGCGCCGGGGACCAAATTCCTCCTCGAATACACGCTCGTAGCCCTTAACGAAACCGATGCCGAGGAAGCTTTCACGTCTAAAGCTGAATCGGATCTGCGTATTGTCGCGAAAACTTTGCGAACGTCCCTGCCAGTCAAAGTTGGTCTGTGGAACAGTAAAGATCCGCCACGAGATTAGCTTCGCTTTCGGTTTTGGCTCGGAGTTGTAACGGATGAACCAATTAAAGTTGTTGGTGTTTGTGCGACGATTGAAGCCAACGTCAGCGCGGTAGTAGCGAGTGCGGCCGACGGCGGACAACTCGTGCCCGAAATGCCTGCCATCCTTGTTGTAGTCGAAGGCATAGATGAAGCCATTCTTCTTTCGATCGAGGCTCCGTCCCTCCTCCGGAAAGAAGAAGACACGGCGTGAATGAGTTGCGAGCGCCTGGACACTGAATGTGGTCTGCTTATCAACGCGAAAACGGGCGTCAACCCCCCCCCAGCTCGTTGTACCTGTCGACAAATCTGTGATGCGTGGCAAGAAACCCGATGAACGAGTCTGACTTGCCGATGTCCCGCTTCAAGCGCAGCACGGCAACCGACGCATTCTTATCAACAAACCTGGGGTTCGCGGTTAATCGCTCATCCTCGCTAAAGTTTCCGGGCCCGTTATCCAAAGCCAGCAGCAAACCGAAGGTGTTGCGGTCGACCTTCCCCGTTAACTTCACTGCCACGTCGGGATCGATGATGGCGCGCGTGTGCACGGCCGCGATCTGCGTCTGGAAGATGTCGATGCCTTCAAGGAAGAAGGGGCGCTTTTCTTCAAAGAAGATCGGAAAACGCTGATTGGCCGTGACGACCAACTGGTCCGACTCGACCTGGGCGAAATCCGGATTCACAGCGAAATCGAGAGTGACCGTCGGCGTTATGCTGTATTTTCCTGTGAGACCTGGATCAAACTTTAGCGGCTCGTGGACAAACCTGCCACCTTGGTTGATCTGCGCGGGGGTGATGGGGGCTTTCCGCCTGCCCGTTTCCGATAGCGTTAAGCTGGGAATCAGCTCCAGGGTGCGTTCGGTAGAGATACCGTCCAGACCTGTGATGTGACCTGCCTGACTTAGCAGACCTGACTGGTCCTTGGGTATAGGCATCCAGGAATCTTGTTCGCCATTAAAGTGCTTGATTTGCCGCAGAAGATGGATGCCCCAGAGTTTACCTTTACCCGCTTCATAGCGAAGCGATTTAAAAGGAATAGACACCTCGACTGTGTAACCATCGGATGTCAGCACTCCCTTAGACTCCATTACGATATCCACACTGAAGTCGTCATCGCCACCCTCAGTGAGAAATCCATCCTGCTGGATGCCCAGTGGATTGAACAGCAGCTCATAACCGCGTCGCTTGTCGTTGAAAGTGTCGAGAATTATGCCAACGGCGTCGTCGTCCGTGATGGCATCGCGTTTCGCCACCGTCGCGCGCACTTTCGAAGGCTCGTCGTAGGCATGAAAGGCAAAATAAAGAAAACGCGAATCGTACCCAGCGAAAACTTCCGTACGCGCTGATGCCGGCGACGTGTCGCTGGGCCGCCATTGGTAAAAGTCTTTGAAGACGGCCCCTGACTTCCAGACCTCGTCATCAAGCTTGCCATCGATCACCGGCGGCTTGTCGAAGCGCGGCAGAGTAATTGGCTGAGTTTTTTCCGGGGGCAGATTGATTACTGCTTTTTCGGATTTCGCGTTTAGAGGTTTATCAGGGGTAGCTGTCGCTGGATCGGAGTTGTTCGTCGTCTTCTCGGGGGTGGGGGAAGGCGTGGCTGACTGCGAGGTCGCCGCCGACACAGATTGAGCGTCTGTGCGAATAAAGCAGAAAATGATGAGAGAGATAGTTAGAACAACCCTCATTGATAATTCAACAGGTGAGATCAGAACGCCATGCATTCTTAGTAATATTCTTGGAGCCTTGGCAGCTTGATATACCAGTCTCTGTCAGTTAGACGGACAGAGTCCGCGCAATGTTCCAACGAGATCAATCCCAGGAATTCCACCTCCTACCTGTTGGTGGGCCGAAGAAGGATTTTCCCCTCTCCTGTACTAAGGACAAACACATTGCCTCCGCGACCCACCTTCCATCGCTTCACGCGTTTCGACGGGGCAATGTCTTCGGAAACCGTCAAACCTTGGTTGTCGATGCCTTCGGCGTTTGTTTCAATTGTGAAGTCTGAATTCACTGGGACTGAAAGCGAGATTGAGCCGTCGCCCGTGCGTGCCGCCAGACCGCTAAAGTTACCATCCAGTGTGATGGCGCCATCGCCCGTGCGCGCGTCCACCTGCCCATCAAAGTTTGAGATCCGAATACGGCCGTCGCCGGTATTCACTTCCAGTTGTCCGCGGCCGTCAACTACTTCGATGGCGCCGTCTCCCGTGCGCAAAGTGAGTTCACCAGAAACACCTTGAAGTTTCAATTGCCCATCAGCTGACGAAACGTGAACAGTTGCGTTTCGTGGAACATGAACCTCAAGGGAAGCTGAGCCATTGCCTTCTTCAGATGCGGCGATGACCGAAACAGCAGACCCCTGCTGTTCCGCCTGGATCCTTACCTGCTTAATCTCCTGATCGTCATCGCCTCGCTTTGTCGCCGTGTACATCACTTCCGGCTTGTCCCAGCCGTGAACAGTCACGGTACCATCGAAAGTTTTGATGTTGACGCGAGGCGAGCCTGGCACGGAAAAACTCTTCGACTCACGCTCGATCAAACCCTTGTAGCTAATTCCCTTGCCAGCACCCTTGCCGGTGCCTTTTCCTGCCCCCGAACCCTTTCGTTCGCCAACGCCCTCGCTTTCCCCGCGAATTTCCCGGCGTACTTTTTCACGCACCACCTGCCGCGTCTCGCGTTCAATTTCTCTCTGGGCACGCTCGATTTCCCGCTGCGCTTCGCGAATGGCTCGCTCAACTTCTCGCCGCACTTCGACGTGAGTTTCACGATCGGTTCTGGCGGCCTCAGCATGCTCCGCACGTTCCGCCCGCCGCACCTCCGCCGCTTGACCACGAGCTTCTGCGCTCATCTTGCGCTCGACTGCCTGGTCCGCTTCTCCGACGCCCTTTTCTTCTTCTGCCTTGTCCTTATTCTTTTCGGGAAGCAAACTCGTAGCCGAGCTGCGCGTACGACCGTCCTGCGAATTCTTAATGGCGATACGGCCATTCACGTTTCCCAGCTTTATGCGCGCTCCGCCAGTGCCGAGTTGTCCGTAAAGTTCATGACCGACGTATTCTCCGTGGCGCACATTGAGACCAAAATCGTTGCTGATAGCCCCGTGGACCGTGCCGGCCTTAATAACGGCGTTCGCATCGGAGGGAATAATCAAAACAACGCTGCCATTTACCGAACCCAGCGAAATCGGCTTCAATTCGTCAAGCCTCGTAAAGGTTACCTCCAGGCCCCCATTAACTGTGGAGAGCTTAGCCACACCCATCAGTCCCCGGGCTATCATGCGGCCATTTACTGACGAGGCCTTTATATCGCCCTCAGCGCCATCCACTTCAAGCGAGCCATTGACTAGATCGATCGACTCTAGCCGGGCTTGACGCGGAATAGTTATCGAATAGTCAACAATGGCCGGGTTATTCAAACGGCCGCGCCCTTCGTCCGCAAAAGACTGGTTAAAGTCCGGGTAGTTTGTCTTGATTCGAATAGCTTCAGGGGTTGCGCTCACTTCAATGTTCGCTTCATTTAATCGCTCACGCCGATAAGCACGCTTGATGGCGTCGACCTGAACATCATTTCGATCCCACACGGCGATCTTTACATTGCCATTCAGATTCTCGACGCTCACGCGACCACTTGGCGAAAGCGGATAAGTCTGGTGAAACTCCTCGCGCACCTCATCGCCCTGCTCGTCGCTGACTGGGCTGACTCGCGCGCTCTCCACTTCCTCGATGGGAGTGGCACCAAGCTGAACCATCGACAAGCCTTCGCTTGACGCGCCTAGGATGGTGGCAGCCAAAACCAGTACTGTAATCAGGCCCGTTTTCAACATAGTTTCTCTCTTCTCAAACATAAAGGTAATGATTGCGAATTAACTGGTACGGCGAAGATTTATACCGCCGTTCAGTGTCTTGAGGATTAGTTCACGCCCACCGTTTCCAATCCTGCCGCTCAGATGCTTGCGGCTAGTTCTGTTCAGCAGACTCAGGGGAAAATCCGAGGAGATTTCTCCGTTAAAAGTGTCTGCTTTAATCTCAGTATTGACCGTCGCAGGAAGATCTAAACTGATTTCACCATTGACGGTCGTAAACTCAAGTGAGTCTGGCCAATTTGCATCACCAATCTTGACGGAGATTTCGCCATTAACTGTCTTCGCTTGAGCATAGCCGCTGGTAGAGATCTTTACGCTGCCATTCACTGTAGACGACATCACATTCCCGGATAAGGAAGTGGCGCTAATGCCCCCATTGACTGTGCGTCCGATAAATCCGACCCCAGCAGGAACCCGCACTGTGAAATCCACTTGCACATCATTATTGCGGACGTTCATGTGGCCACCTTTGCCAGGCTCACAGCTATTCGGATTATCCGGATCGGCATTCGGATAAACTGCACAGATCGTGACGCCGCCCGCATGTTCGACTACTTTAATGGCTACTCCGTCTGGGTTGCTCCGGCGGGCTTTCTTCTTTGCGATAACCTCGACCTGATCTCCGGTTGCCGCTTCCGTAGTAAGGTCGCCGTTGATTCCCTTGATTTCAATGGCGCTGCCCTGCGCAATGCGTCCGCTCCAGCGAAACTCCTCGGTGGCATTGACTCCCTGGACCCTTTCGGCAAGACCCTGCAGGCACAAACTCTCGCTCGCAGAAATTCCTTTTGCCTCCGCCGTGTTCAACCCAACGCCAAGCAATTCCCCACTGAACTCCTGCAAACTGCCGACCACCTCTTGCAGCCGATTCAGATCTCTCAGCGCACTGGAAAACGCAGCCAGCGACACAAGGAGAATAATGATGACTTTGTATGCTTTGTCGGGCGTCCTGGTTGTGTTTGGTTCTTTCACTGATTTGACCTCTAAGTTTATTCGAGCCGGGAGCAGTCACCTTGGAGGTTTTATTAACTACCGCCCCCGGCCCGTCTGCGTTGCTCTATTAACAGAACACCATGTCGAAATTGTTTGTGGCAATAAATTTACTGCCTGATGAAAGTCCCCTAACTTTACGGCGCCGGCTGGCAGAGAATAGTGCCGCTTCGCGAGACCCTCCAAAGATCAAGGACAGGCTCCGTCTGAACGCTATCGTACGAGTGGTTGCTGAACTATTTAGCGCTTTTGTAAATGGAGGGTGCCACTGAAAGAGGCTACGGAGATGGTAGCGTCGCCTTTGCCGTATACAGCATTAATACGGCGCAATACATAAGGTGCCTGCACCATCACGGGGTGGACCTTCACAACTGCGTTGAAGCGAGGCGTTATCTTTATTACTTGTGTGTTCTCAGGGTGTGCCCGTGGAGTCGGACTCGGATCTAGCTGCGGTGCCGGTGTTTTAAGTGCAGCGGGTGGAGGGCCACTCAATACTGGAGCAACGGGCGAAACAGGAGCAACAGGCGCAGCAGCAGGAGTCGCGGCTTCGGTCACTAAGGTCAGCGGGAAGTCTGTGATCACTTCTCCACCCTGAGAGACCTTGGCACTTAAGCGAAAGGACGACTCGGACGGCAATGTCAGCGTCACATCGCCGGAGAATGTGTTGAATCCATAACGGCCACCGGTTGCAAGTGGTCCAGTCAGGTTCACATTTCCATTAACCGTCTTCACATTCAATTGTCTGTGCGTCACCTGATCGAGGGTGATATCTCCGCTTACGCTCACGACCTCAAAAGCGTCAAACCTTTCCGCCGGTCGCAAGTTTATCGCTTCGACGTTGCCACCAACCGAACTAACATTCACGCGCCCGCTGGAATTTTTAATCTCGATACCGCCCCCGATGCTGCCTACCTCTATTGTGCGCGTCACGCCCTCAATGCTGATGTCGCCGTTCTGTGTCCCCGCATAAGCGGATGCAATTTCACTGATGCTGATATCGCCGTCTCGTGTTTGCACGTGCACGGTCGCCCCTCGTGGGAGATCCAACTCAACATCAGTAAGCGCCGGGCATTCACGACGTCGTTTTTGAGCGTTTGTCTTGTCGAGAATTACCACTTCCAGCTTCGTTGCTGGAGCGGTTTCGCTTGAACCATCTTTCCGCCTGAATTCGATTTGCACAGCCTCATTCGATCGCGCGCGCACTTCATTTTTATCCCAACCCCGCACACTGATGTTGCCTGACATTACGCAAAGCGACACGGTCACCGCTGCATCCGTTGACACAGTGCGCTCAACCTTCTGCGCGCGCTCCTTAGCTACGCGATCATCGCTGTGGGCCAGGACGCCTGCGGACGGAGCGATTAAAACCAGACTGATAAGTATTGCTTTGAACTTCATTACTAATTATGACCCAGTCCTTTTACTGCTGCCTGTTATAAACCCGTGCATCAGCTACGGTGTTTAAGAGATTCACCTTGCTTTCATAGGCCGTAAACATAAACTCCGCCGCCTCCGGATCGTTGGGATTCTTCTTGGCGGCGCTACGTGTTGCCGCCAGCGCACGATTCACGAGTGCCAGATTCCGTTCATACTCCGCCTGCAACGACGGCGTCATGGGCCGCCTGCCATTCCCTTTAATTGTCGAATCCAGGGCTGCGATCGTCTTCAGGTAACTGCGCTCACCAGGTAGAAGCTTTACTTGGGCAACAGTCTGATTAGCATCAGCTGTTTTGGGTTTCACCGAACGCACTCTGCGGTTAACCGGGCCGGCATTCCGAATCTCGGTTGGGTTGTCAGCGTTGGCAACTTTTGGCGCAATAGCGACCGCTGTGTTATCGCTTCCGTTCACTGGCTTGCTGGCGGGATTCCCAAGATTCCCCTTTGCTGCCACGCCATCGGGCGTCTGAGAGGGCGGCGCTTGTCGCCACTGGATAATTCCGAATATTGCGGCAAACGACACCACGACTACGAGGGCTGCATAACCAAAAGATTGTTGAGGCGTGAACGCAAAGAGAGCGGAGAGAGACTGCAACAAATTACGAACAGATGAAGAATGGGCTTTCGATCGAGCCCGGCTTGCCAGCTGAGCACCTGCGACTGCAGCATCAATTCGCTCACGCAAACGCTCGGTTGGCACGGCCGCGTCAAACTCGTGTGCCAGAGCCGTTGAAACGAGGTTGATTTCGCCTTCCAGTTCGCGCGCCATTGCCGAGCAAACACTACACGCAGCCAGGTGTGACGTTGCGCTCTCCATTTGATCCCCGGAAAGCTCACCGTCAAAATAGCTATGCAAAATTCCTTCATCCAAGCACTCTCTCATCGACCTTACCTCCCGATTTTGCCGTAAACCCGCGCAAACTCTTTTCGACCTCGTGCGACCAGACTGCCCACGTTTGTTTCCTTCAACTCCAACGTGGTAGCAATCTCGCGATAAGACAGCCCCTGCTGTTTTAACAGCAAGCAACTTCGCATTGGCTCCTTTATCTTATCGAGAGCTCGTCGCGCCTCTTCGATTGCCAACCGGCGCTCGTAATCTTCCTCCGGCGGCAGGAACCAACTTTCCATGGTCGTGGTCTTTTGATATTCGTCGTCGCGCGCCATTGAGCGACTCTGACCACGCAGCGTATTGCGCGCGACGTTTAGCGTTACGCGCAAAAGCCACGGGCGAAGCAGTTCCTCGCCCGGCGTGGAGTCGAGATTGCGATAGAGCCTGAGAAAGACCTCCTGCGTAACGTCCTCAGCCAGTGCTGAATCACGGACGACTGAGCGAGCAGTGCGAAATACCGCGCGATGATGAAGCGTAAACGCCTCGTCGAAGCTGAGCGCGGTCGCTGCAGTCGCGATTTCCTTGGCCATGGAGTCTATCAAGGCTCTTGCTTGTCCGCTCATTGATCACCGCTCTCAGGAATGCACACACCGCAAACCGCGAGTTTATGGCAGTTTTCTAAGACTGCCCTCGCTACCGCCTTTTGGGCGGTATATTGTAGTCTGATTCAGGTTTTGCACCAATTTTATCGAGCGGCTACGGTTCAACCGTGTTCAAGTAAGTGCTCAGTTGAACGTTGGGCAGCGGGGGAAAGTTCGCAAATGTCAGGAGCGGCGAAAGAAAGGGGCTTTATTACTAATTCTAACTCGAGTCTAAATGAGACCCTGCGTAACAGTACCTTTATGCGTGCCTGTCGTCGCGAGCCGGTTCCCTACACACCGATTTGGCTGATGCGTCAGGCCGGAAGATACATGCGCGAGTACCGGGAGTTACGCGCACACACAGGGTTTCTCGAACTCTGCAAGACACCATCACTCGCCGCCGGGGTGACAGTCCAGGCAGCAGAACGCCTGGGTGTGGATGCGGCAATAATCTTTGCGGACATACTGCTGATCGTGGAACCAATGGGAATCGCCCTCGAGTTCGCCAAAGGTGAAGGGCCCACGATTCAAAATCCGGTGCGCGAGCCCGCGGATGTTGAGCGGTTGCGAGAAGTCGAGGATGTTGACTCAGTGTCCTACGTGTTTGAAGCAATTGCACAAACTCGAAGCGCGTTGCCGAGTGATTTGCCGCTAATCGGCTTTTCAGGAGCGCCTTTCACACTTGCGTCTTACATTGTCGAAGGTGGCGGGTCTAAAAACTACATCCATACTAAGTCAATGATGTACCAGGACTCCGGCGCCTGGCATGCAATGATGTCGCTAATCTCGCGAGCGCTGGTTAAATACCTGAACGCACAAATAGGCGCCGGCGCTCAGGCAGTGCAGTTGTTCGATTCCTGGGTCGGCTGCTTAAGTCCCGACGACTATCGCGAGTACGTGTTGCCACATACCCGAAGCGTTATTCAAAACATCACACCCGGCACGCCGATCCTTCACTTCGGGACGGGCACGGCCTCGTTACTGGAACTGATGCAAGAAGCCGGCGGCGACGTGATTGGTATCGACTGGCGCGTCCGGCTCGATGAGGCATGGCAACGTCTCGGTCATGATGTTGGCGTAATGGGCAATCTCGACCCAGTAGCACTATTTGCGAGCAGAGATCATATTCGCGCTGAGGCGCGAAAGATTCTTGCCCAGGCGGAGAGAAGGCCTGGGCACATATTCAATCTTGGTCACGGAATTCTTCCCGAAACCCCGGTTGAGAATGTGATTGCGCTTGTAGATGCCGTGCATGAGTTGAGTGAAAGAACCGCAGACGGAACGGAAGTTTTTCACGCAAAGATGCAAAGGGGCAAAGACGCCAAGTAAAACAAGAACGGTTTCCTACAAGGCTAAGCCGTTCAGACGCTGGCTCCATTTAAATTCTCTTCTTTGCGTCTTTGCCCCCTTTTGCGTGAAAATGGGTCCACTTCACACTCAATCACGCACCTAGTTGATTTCGAAATGAACGTGACTCCAAATTCAAGACTCATAACTTCTAACTACGACGCACTACTGATTGTTTCTTTCGGTGGCCCGGAAGGAATGGATGATGTTATGCCATTCCTGGAGAACGTGCTGCGTGGCAGAAACGTGCCTCCTGAGCGTTTGCGTGAGGTGGCGAAACACTACGAGATGTTCGGCGGCGTCAGCCCAATCAATGGTCAGAACCGTAATCTGATCACGGCGCTGAATAAGGAGTTAGCGACGAACGGGCCACATCTGCCGGTCTATTGGGGTAATCGCAACTGGCATCCATTGCTGGCAGATACTCTCTCCCAGATGGCCGCTGATGGAATCAAACAGGCGCTTGCTTTCGTCACAGCAGCTTACAGTTCGTATTCAAGTTGCCGTCAGTATCTGGAAAACATAGCCGCAGCGAGGGCGACCGTTGGCTCGCGTGCGCCGGACGTGGAAAAACTTCGCGCTTACTACAACCATCCCCTGTTCATC
>JBPCIQ010000241.1:0-7179 GCA_051006135.1 Pyrinomonadaceae bacterium
CGATTTTCCTGAGGCTGTGCCTCTGTCGGGCTGGCATACGCATAGCCTCAAATTTAATATAGACGCGTTCAGGGAAAGCATAGCCTTACCGCACTGGCGGGCGGCAAGCCGCAATCTCGCGGGTTTACTAAATGCCAGAAATCAGTATCCGGTGACACGTTGACGAAGACTATCCAGGGTGAAACCGCCGGCACGAACATCTTGCAAGAGATCTCCTTCTTCCTTACGCACACGCGCAATCATCTCCGGAAGTTCTTCTCGGCGCTCCCTTGGCACTTCGATAAGGCCGTTAATGTCGCCGTGCAAAAGGTCGCCCGTGCGTATGGTCATCCCATAGATCTGTAGCGGGCAACCGACCTGCGCAATGCGGCAATAGGCATGGCTTGCCACAGTCCCCCTGGCGAAGCTATGAAAATTGAGAGCTCGTACTTCATTAAAGTCGCGCACGCTGCCATCCGTCACGAGGCCAATGGCTCCGAAGTTCTTCATCAGGGTCGTCATGACCTCGCCGCTGTGCGAAGCGAACTCCGGACGACTACCAATCTCCTGCATGACCACGACCACAGGCTTCGGGCTGGCTTCTATCGCTTCATAAAACGCGATAGTTTTCTGCTCATCGCGAGGCTCCATCCGCGTCATCGTTTCCATTTGCACTGTCACCGCGTATCCAACCATCGTACCAAGCTCAGGGTACAAGCAGCGGAGCCAATGAGGAGCAAAGTTCTCAGATCTTGGCCGGATATCGAGAAGCTCAATTGCGTTCGACAACGTAGGTGTGTCGATGGTTTGCAAATATGAAATAAGACTGTCCATGTCTTCACCCCACTACTGAACCAAGGCGCCATCTTTGAACGTGAATGTGCGAATCAACTTTCCCTGCTGATCCCAGTGAGTGGCAACACCTTCCGCTTTGAAGCCTCTCCAAGTGGACTCGATCTTCTTGCGTCCATTCGGCCAGTAGTGAGTCCATGTGCCGGTGCCATCGGGACGATGCCCCCAACCCCACTGCAAACCACCGCTGGGAAGCCAAAAACTCTCTTTTCCCGTTCTCTTTCCATCCTGATATAGAACCTCATACTTCTTCTTGCGATTAGGGTAGTACCAGGTTTCGGCGCCGTGTCGCACGAAATCACCGTTGGCGCCCGTCCGGCTGCCCCATGTAGCTTTTATCCTGCCATCGGGATATCTCGCTTCATGCTTCTGAACGGGTGAACTTGAGCCTTCCCACTGTTGATTGGCTTCGCCCTTCTCGTTGGACAAAATCCAGGCTTCATTCATTTCGAAATGCATCCCGGGATGATTCATGGAGGTCATCAGGTGAATAACACCATTTGGTGCCTGTGCGACGGCGGTATAGCCAACGGTGCCAAAGTCATGATCGCTCGGTCCTGCCGGCCTCTTAATATTCGGGATCTGCCGGGATTCGTGTGGCAAGGCAAGCTCAAGTTTCTTGGTGTGCCAGGTCTCTCCCTCGTCGTCAGAAAGGGCAACAAATGAGCCCCGTTCTTTAATCGTTGCGGGAGATGTTCCTTTCTCACCCCAAGCACCGTTGTCTCCGGGCTTTGCTATAAGCTGCCTCTGCGCGAGAGATAGTTGGAAGTCGCTTGCAAAGAAGAGGCGACCGCTCTTGAGTCTAAGAATGACGGGACGTTGATTACCTCCCAATGCGGCGAACTCGGTCTTAACTGCCTTGGACCATGTCTTGCCCCAATCGGACGAATACACCTTCGGCATGTAGCCATCGATATCGGTTGTCTTGCCGCCCATTCCAAGAATCCGACCATCCTTCAGCACGGCAAATGTGGTATGACGCCCGGCAGTTCGTCCGCCTGTGTCATACCATGTCTTTCCATTATCCCGGCTGGCCCAGAGTATGGAGTCACCCGCTTTCGCGTCTGAGCCAAAATGGATCGTGCCATCCGGTCCGCGAAAGGCCGAATTGATCGGCTGCGATTCGACGCCGCCCTTTTGCTCCGTGATAAAGGGAACCGTTAACTGAGTCCAGGTGGCTCCGCTATCGGTTGAGGTGGTGTATTTGAAACGCACGTCGCCGAAAGCGCGCCCGCCACCGAAGAACCACAGCTTTCCGTTATCATTCCAGGTCAGCACCGATTGATCGTCTACATCGGCGATATCGTAAAAGAGATCTGGCATGTCCCACTGTGCCGCTCCATGACGCAAACGCGTGACGATCATTGACGACTTGCGGTCCGTTTCTGTATTAGGAGCCATCGTTGAAAAACTAAATTGCAGAACATCGCCGTTGGGCGCCACCACGATCCCGCCGCTGTGATTGTGAGCACCTACCGCCGGGTGCAGGCCAACGGCATCAACGCCGCCGCCCTGATCGTTCTCCGGTGGAATGGGCAGGATCGGTCTCGACTTGAAATAGGGCTTCACGGCGTCCGGCCCCTGCGATACCCCAATGTTGCTCTGCACGACACAATCGAGCGGGAATGGTTGCGCGACTGCCGACGGGCGCGTGTTAGGCAGCGGCGCCTGCACTACGCGAAAACCGATGTAATGCGTGTAGCGCGTTGCGGGCCCCGTATTCTCCTTCGATGGGACATCTGGAATCATGCTGGCCCGATTAGCCGAACGACGAAAAAAAGGAGTCGAGGATTTGAAATTTGTTTGCTTGAAACCGAGATGATCCTCCTTCTTATCTTTGGGTGTCAGTTCCGGCATTTCCAGACCGCCATCGCGCACAACCCGTGTCAAACCCGAAGCAGGTCCTACAGGATCGACTTGGTGTTCATCCGCATACCTGGCGTGCCAGTCATAACACCATTCGGGAACGCCGAATGCAATGTCCTTCAAACCCCATGGGTTTGGAGCATCCTCTTTCGGCGGCTCATTGCCTGGCCAAAAAAGTGTTGTGGTTCCCGCGCGCGCGGCATATTCCCATTCCGCCTCCGTGGGTAAACAGTATTCTTTGCCCTCTTTCCTGCTGAGCCATTTGCAAAACTCCATCGCCTCGTTCCAACTTATGCCTGAAACGTAGGGTTCGAAGAAATCTAATCCGTCATACTCTTGCTTGAACTGTTTATATTGCTCAATGGTTACCGGAGTTTCGGAGATGTAGAAGGGCTTGCTAATGGTAACCTTGTGCGCGGGGCTTTCGTCCCAGTCGCCCTGCGCTGTGTAGCGCGGCCCTTTTAATGAGTCGGTTGTTGGATTTGTTTCCCCTATCGTGAATGTACCCGGTTCAATGCGAAGCAGCTTGATGCCGATCGAATTGGAGAGAGACTTTGGGGGGGCAGATTTAGATTGGCCCAGCACAACTGCTGAGATAACCACTGCTGTTAAGGTCAATAAAACGACGTTCTTAAAAAGATACTTCATCCCTTATCTCCATAGCTCGATCAGTGACGGTGCGAGAGAACCCTAAACTCCGGCGCCAGAGCAGGTATATTGCAGTCCAACTCATTGGTCCTACATGCTCACCTTAAGCCAGACGTATTGTCATGACCTGTTATCCAAAGGCTCTCTTTTCTATATTGTCCAGGTAAGCGATCAACTCTTCACCGCACCTTTCATGGTGGGCATCGTAGGGGATAGCGCGCTTGCGCACATTCGGAGTGCTGAACACACCGCGCCGGTGAAAAAGCCTTTTATGAAAATGAATTGAGACGTCCAGGTGCTGGCGAGTAAAAGCCAGCACCGGTAGTGTCGAATGAAACCATGCTCTTGCTGCCTCCCGGTCTCCCCGCTGGTGGCAATTCATAACCTGAGCGAAAAGTCCGGTCATCGCGCTGGGCATGAATACTGAGACTCCGCGATCCAGGGCCTCGAGCATCTGTAGAGATGCCCAGCCACCCGATACGTGCAAGTGTCCACCTGTTGCCTTTAGCACCGCAGAATACTTCGGGCCAGATGGATTCACCTCGATCTTCAGACACTTGAACACTTCGATGCGCTCAAAGAGTTCGGTTATTATGTCTACTGCCAAACCGGAGCCGGTCCAATCCAGATCCTGAATCATCAGCATCGGCATCCCCAGCGATGCGGAAGATTCGCAGAAACCCAAAGTCGCGCGAAGGTCTTTCCTATGCATTTCAGGGACTTCAATGAGCACTCCATCGCATCCGGCCTTTATCGCGGCTTCAGCAGCAATCAGGCTCTCTCGCTCATCGCGCGCCGTAGTTCCCGCAATCACCTGGGCGCGGCCACTGGTGTAATCTCTTACGCAACGAATGAGATCAATGCGCTCGTCGAGGGTAAGGTCAAACGCCTCCGCTGCATGTGCGGTCGTCAAAAAGCCAACAGCGCCCTCAGAAAGATGCAGGTCGATTAATTTCTCCAAAGACTGAAAGTCAATGTGGTAATTTTCGTCGAAGGGGGTGTTCAAACTGACCGCTATTCCGCGCAGTTCATACCTTTCCTTCTCCCTCATTACTTCACTCACACTCCCGCATTACAGGTCTGAGTCTGTCGTTGTCCAATTGTTCGGGAGAGTTTTTCTGGCCAGTGACGATCCGCTTAAATTGTGTACTGTCGAGCGTCCAAATTCACAAGCGCAATTGGGCCTTACTCTTTAGTTCAGCCGGGAATCGGCGTGGAGGTCAATTCGGCCATAGCTGTGCGAATCTCGGCCATAGTATCTCTAGCCTTTGCGAGCATCATGCCATGTTCACTCCCACAGCCTAGAAAACGCATCCCTCGCCGCAGCCAGGGCAGCGCCATGTCATAGTCCCGGCAATGGATGCCAGGCACCACTCGGTGCCGCTCGCATGCCGCAACAAAGACGTTTATCGCTTCCAGTATCTTTGGATGATCGAATTCGCCCGGCACTCCGAGCGAAATTGATAGATCAGTAGGTCCTACCATCGCCACATCAATTCCCGGAACGGTCAGCAATTCATCACATCTTTCTATCGAGAGAGCGGTTTCAAACTGAACGATGACCATTGTCTGAGCATTAAGGTGCTCCATGATTTTTGGCATACTGTATGGTTTGTAATCCAACTGCGGAGCCATAAATCCAAAACCACGAGTGCCATGCGGCGGGTATTTCATCCAACTAATTGCCTCTCTTAATCGTGAGGCGCATTCAACGCGCGGAAAGATGATCCCCTGGGCTCCAACATCCAGTACTCGAGTCACGTGCGAATAAAGCATCTCGCCGACGCGAACAAAAGGCGTGATGCCTGATTGGTTGGAGGCGACAACCAAATCCTGTACTGTCTCTAAACTGAATCCTCCATGTTCGGAATCAATAAATAGATAATCAAATCCTACGGCAGCTAACAATCTTGGGATTTCGGTCGAACGGTATTGCTGCAAAGCGACACCGAAAACGACTTCATCATTCCTGAGGCGCGATTTTGTTAAGTTAATTCTCATATAGTCTCTTCCCGCGAATTGATTTAAATCGAGTGAATTTCGGTTAGCATCACCTTTGCCGCGACAAGCTCCTGATGAAGCCTGCGAAAAAAAACATCCAAAGGCAGAGCGATATGATGAACCTAATTAAACCAGCATTTATTGTGAAAGTAAAGAAGTGTTTTGAAATCTATCTTGACAAAAATCAGTTTCGGTATTATTTTCCACTTTGGTCTTAAACTTATTTGTAGTTCCCGCCTGACAGAATCGTATCTTTGTCTGTTTCCGTACGGATTCTGGTCCAGAAGGAGTAGATCTCATGTACCGTCAAAAGATTGCCTTAACGCTAATGGTTGCAATTGGGGTTCTCTTCCTTACCTCAACAGCAATCCGTGCTCAAGTTACCACTGCAAATATATATGGGAACGTTACGGATAGCGGAGGAGCACAGCTACCAGGGGCTGTTGTGACGATCACTAATGATCAAACCAGCGCAACACAGAGTGCGACGACCAACGACGAAGGAGAGTTCACTTTCAACTTCCTGCAGGTCGGGCGGTACTCCCTATCGATCGCCGCAAGTGGCTTCAAAGAACAGACTCAAAACGCTATTGAGCTGACAGGGGGCCAACGAGTTCGCCTGAATTATGAACTTGAAGTTGGCGCGATCACCGAAAAGGTCTTAGTAACGACAGAGGCCCCGTTAATCAATGCCGTTAATGCCGAGCAACTCATATCTCATAACACGGTGGAGGTCAGGGAACTGCCGCTCGCGAGGCGTGACTGGACCAACCTTTTGAATATTGGTACAGGCGTTGAGGTGCGAGCCTCCGGCGGCGGGACCGGTGTTGTGCTCAATGGTTTGCCTCCAGGCGGCATAAGTTTGACGGTAGATGGCACCCAGGGATCAGGAAGCTCGGAGGAAACATCCATCACCTCGTTTGGTAACTTCAATCTCATTAAAGTGGTCAGCCTTGAAGCGATCTCCGAGGTAAACGTCACTAAAGGAATTGTCCCGGCTGAATACTCCAATACGCTTTCAGGTAACATCGGTATTATTACCAAAAGCGGAACCAACGAATTTCACGGGAGCCTGTTCGAAAACTATCTGGGTCGATTTCTCAACGCACGCAGTCAGTTCGCCGCAACAAGGCCGAACGAGGTCTTCAACCAGTTTGGTGGGTCCATTGGCGGTCCCATCATCAAGAACAAGCTTTTCTTCTTCGGGGTGTATGAGGGATACCGGCAGCGGAGATTCACGAACCGGAACGAGCAAGTTCCGACACCTGAGTTTCGCGCCAGTGCCATCGCTGCCGTTCCCGCTTATAAAGCCTTCTTCGATGCGTTCCCGCTGCCGACGCAGCCTTACGCCGTAGGCGCACAGACCAGCGCATTCATTGGAACAACGCCGGTCACCGCCAATGACAACCATTTCGTGATTCGGGGTGACTACAATGTAAACGACACGAACCGCATAAGCAGTAGGTACACACGCGGAAGGCCCGATTCGTTGTCTTTTTTAAGCACGGTTTATCCATTCTTATTCACGGGTCTTGACGACACCTTTACCACCAGTTATTTCCGCACAGGAGCTTCTTACAGTTCAGAAACGAGATTCGGTTTTAACCGAAATGACGTCACGCGGTTGCTGGGCGTAGAGTTAGAGTCAGGGGGAATTCCGGCGATTTTCGGGTTTAATTTTTCGCCAGGTGGCGGGGAAGTTCTGACCAGCCGTGGTAAGAGCTGGAGTATTGAGCAGATCGTTGCCTTTAACCGGGGACGTCACTCGATTAAGCTCGGCGGCATCTTTCAACATCAGAATCAAACCAGAGAGAATGTCGAGTCCGCGTCATT
>JBPCIQ010000242.1:0-5217 GCA_051006135.1 Pyrinomonadaceae bacterium
TTTTCAATCGAGCGTGAAATCGATACCGGCGCAGGTATCTCGATCATTGAGACGGCCGCCGCCTGACTGAGGGCATGCAGCTGACTCGCACCTCAGCCGGTCCTTTTGTCCTTCAAGTTGTCATGATGAGGTGTATCGCGCCCGGTCAATTCCGGCGGCTGACGCTGAAGGAATCGGAAATGGACGAAAAATGAAGCTGGCACTTTTCGATATTGATGGCACACTGACGAATACGAACGGCGTTGATAATGAATACTTCGTCAAAGCTCTGGCTGAAGCTCACGCGTTTACTGAAATAGACACGGATTGGGCTGCGTACCCGCATACTACCGACTCTGGAATTACTCTACATATTTTTCAGGAGAAACTTGGTCGTAATCCTGAAGAAGCTGAGTTAGTCAAATTCCAATGCTGCTTCGTAAACATGCTGAAGGAGCAGTACAAATCTAATTCATCGAGCTTTGCTGAAATCGCCGGTGCTGCTATTGCGCTAAATCAGTTGCAGCGAGAATCTGATTGGGCTGTTGCTATTGCTACAGGTTGTTGGCGCGAATCTGCATTATTAAAGTTGAGAGCAGCGAAGATTGATATTGACGGGATACCAGCCGCCTATGCTGAAGATGGTATATCGAGAGAGGAAATCTTACAGGTGGCGGTATCGCAGGCTCTGGAGCAGTCTCGGTTGAGCAGCTTCGAAAAGATTGTCAGCATCGGTGATGGTCTATGGGATGTGCGCACTGCCCGTCGTCTTGATTTTACTTTTATAGGGGTCGGTTGTGGAGAATCGGCAGCGATGTTGCATCAAGCGGGAGCAAAACATGTGATTGAAGATTTTGCTGACTACGGTCAGTTTGTCAGATTCCTGAATGAAGCAGAGGTTCCCGCAGTTGCATGTTTCAGATAACACCCCCCGCGCTCGCAGGCTGTGCTGGTTGTAAAATGTATTGATACAGTTTGGGCTTCTGCACTCAGGATTCCAGCACAATAGCTGAAAAGGCACTGGCACATAGGGGATATTGGCTGAGCCTAACCCCCGCAATCGCGGTTCGTACGAGTAACTACCGCGCTGAATCGTTGCTGATATTCCCTGAAGTAATGAACGCACAGACCATCGCGCTATAGTTGCCTGGCACCCGATTGTTCAGCGTGTCCAGCCAAAACTGGTAACCTTCCCGATCCGGATCCCGCCGCAGGTAGCCAAAGTATTCCATCAGCACGAATGACGGGTTGTACTCGCGCCTGCGGAACTCTGAGATCTCGATCATGTCTCGCAGTACCTGGGCCCGCGTCTTGCCTTTCAACATGGCTTCTATCTCTTGCCGACGCGCTTCGCCGTACGGTGCCAGCCCCGCAGTATCGAATAGCCGATTCACGAACTCCGCCGCTGTCATGGCATCCGGATACCGCTCTCTGAATGCTGCGCGTCCAGCCCACTCCTCCGCGAAAGCTGCTTGTCTTTCGTCCAGCGTACCCCCCGCCGTCACCTTCCCGCGGTCAACCGTAAACTCCAGGTAAGTCGGCGTTATTTCCTGGGAATTAAGTCTGTTACTGGTGAAGCGTGACCAAGAAGTATAATCGGATGCAGAGTTGGGTCTCTTTGGTTCGTGTGGGAGTGATGAAGGGATGGAACAAAGCGACATGCTTCGTGAGCAGCTAATCAAACTCCTCGGCTGGCAAGACGCGCATGTCAATTTCGATGTCGCCGTGGAAGGCGTCCCGCCGCAGTTGCAAGGCGTACGGCCCGAAGGACTGCCCTATTCGCCATGGCAACTGCTGGAGCACATGCGCCTAACGCAGCGCGACATCCTGGACTACTGTGGTGACCCGGCATACGAGACGCGGAAATGGCCTGATGATTACTGGCCGCAGAACACTATTCCACCCACGCCAGAAGCTTGGCTGGAGAGTGTGGCCGCCTTCCGCGCCGACCGGGAAGCCCTGCAGAGGTTGATTGCCGACCCGACGCTCGACCTATATGCGAAAATTCCGCACGGCGAAGGACAGACCTATTTACGCGAGGTGGTGCTCGTTGCCGATCACAGCTCCTACCACATAGGTGAGTTAGTGGCAGTGCGAAGACTGCTTGGCGCCTGGAGCTAATCATGAAAAGGAATGCCTTGTGCCAAATCTTCATGATGGCCCTCATCGCCACTCCGGTTTCTTTGCAAGAGGAGATGCCACGAAAGAAGGCAGTTCAGCTTTTTGGTATCGTGCAAAACGGCAAAACGGGATTCATCGACCACACCGGAGCCGTTGTTATCCCCCCGCAGTTTACTGGCTCCATGTATGGCATCAGGTTCAGTGAGGGACTTGCGCCTGTTAGTATCGACGGCCGGTGGAGCTATATCGACCGGCGGGGCAGGGTTGTAATTCGCACGACATTTGATTCCGTTGGGCCTTTCAATGAAGGGCTTGCACCCGTGGGTGTAGCGAGGAAGCGCAATGGCCGACTACTGGACGACTTCAAGTATGGCTATATTGACAATACCGGAAGGGTGGTTATCGAGCCGCTATTCGATGAGACCTACGGATTCTCTGAAGGTTTAGGGCGAGTTGTCGTTGACGGCAAGTGGGGCTTCATTGATAAAAAAGGAGAAATGGTAATCGAGCCGTCGTTTGAAAGCGCTTATTGGTTCTCAGACGGTTTCGCGTCAGTTGTCCTGAGCCAGGGTCAACGATCTTACATCGACAAGACTGGACGGGTGGTAAGTAACCCTGACTATGAGTATACGGATGCCTGGTTCTCTGAGGGCCTGGCACCCGCAAAGAGGAGCGATAAATTGGGCTATATCTCTAAGGATTGGAAGATTGTGATCGAACCCCAGTTTGACGGGGTAGCACAAGCCTTCTCGGAGGGGTTAGCTGCGGTAAGACTAGCTGACAAGTATGGGTATATAGACGTCACAGGGAAGATGGTCATTGCCCATCGCTTCACAAGTAGTTCTCATTTCTCCGAAGGTTTTGCTGTGATCCAGGTGGAAGGTAGATATGGCTACATCAACCGGAGTGGCGACGTGGTGATCGAACCTATCTTTAAGCAGGCCGGAGACTTTAAGGGCGGGTTGGCGGCGGTCACGGAAGATGAAGCCATAAAATATGCGTCTTGCTGTTGGCAGAGGTGGGACTACATAGACAAGTCGGGGAAGTATGTCTGGAAGTCGCCGGCAAAGTGATGCCGAGCAGTCCTCCTTTCTCGAGTGGCACGTACCAATCCCCGCGGCGTTCGCCTGCACTGCGTCAAGTTTACTGGTACCCGCGTTTGCTCAGGTCGGAGATTTCACCGAAGCCGGACGCCCAACAAGGCACTGGAGCGGAGCGCGGGACAGAATGGCTCTCCAGCCCTGTTCCTTCCGGCTTGTACCCATCCACTGCTCCTACTGTTTCCTGTTCTCGCGCTCCCAGTGTCGATGTTGAGCGATGGCTTCGATAAAAGCCGAGGCAACGTTGTTTATCGAAGCATCACGACCACTCACGACGCCTTCATTTACCGCGGCCTGTCTTCCTGTCGCTTCCGTCTCGCTGAATTTGCCCGCCAGAGAAGTGGCCAGGAATCCCACTCCGGCACCACTGGCCGCGATCGACTTGCAGTGTTTGTATGCTTCATTCACAAACTCCTGAGCTTCGGCTTCCTGTTTGAGAGCTTCGACGCTTGCCTCTCCTCCAGGAATGTAGATGGCATCAAACAAAACCGAGGAGCCGGTGAGAAAACTAAAGTCCACTTTCAACTCTTGACCATTTGCTCCAGTTACAACTCCGAGACGCGGCGCAACTGTCTTAGGTGTGGCGCCAGCAGTTAGCAGCGCCTTGTTCATTTCCACCACAGCAGCGTCGTCAAATCCATCTGCGAGCAGCACCGCTATCTTGCGCGTCTTGATTGTATCCTTCGGGAAGTTGGGATTATTGACCATGCTCAATGCCGGAGAAATTTCTATCGCCTGGGCTACGCGCTTTGGTTGAAACTTCCGCGGATCACCATCGGCAGGTATGCTCATGTTCATTGGTTTATCGAGCTTCGCCGGCACGTTTAAGCCAAGACCTTCAGCTACGCTATTCGCAAGACCCTTGTCCACCTGCGCCAGCAGACCCAGCATGCGCTCTCTGATAGCCGGCGTTTCGAGCTTGCCCAATTCAAAGCGCAGCGCCCGTATAATATGTCCCTTCTCCGGCTCAGACTGACTATTAAAGAACAACGTCGCCTGACTGAAGTGGTCGAAGAAACTTGCGCTACGCGCACGAATTTTCTTTGCATCGATCCTTTCAGCGAAGCTGGTAAAACCACCCATGTCTGCTCCGGCTTGAAAGGGGCAGCCTCCTCTCAGAGTATTCGGCTCGTAACTGGTCTGACCACGATTCACCGTTTGGCGCATGAAGCCATCGCGCTGGTTATTGTGCACAGGCGCCACCGGACGGTTGATCGGGATCTCGTGAAAGTTTGGACCGCCCAGGCGAATCAACTGAGTATCAGTGTACGAGAAGAGACGGCCTTGCATAAGCGGATCGTTGGTGAAATCAATCCCCGGGACGATGTTACCAACGTGGAATGCAACCTGTTCGGTCTCAGCAAAAAAGTTGTCCGGATTGCGGTTTAGGGTCAGTCTTCCAACTCGACGAACGGGAACAATCTCTTCGGGAATAATCTTCGTCGGATCAAGCAGGTCGAAATCAAAGCTGTGTTCGTCTTTCTCTTCGACAATCTGTACGCCAAACTCCCACTCCGGAAAATCGCCGTTCTCGATGGCTTCCCAAAGATCACGGCGATGGAAGTCAGCATCCTTTCCGGAAATTTTCTGCGCTTCGTCCCAGACAACTGAGTGCAGGCCGAGCAGCGGCTTCCAGTGAAACTTTACAAAACGCGACTTACCGCTTTCGTTTATGAAGCGGAAGGTATGAACGCCGAAGCCCTCCATCATGCGGAGGCTCCTGGGAATCGCGCGATCAGACATTACCCACATAATCATGTGCATTGATTCAGGCATTAGCGAAATGAAATCCCAAAACGTGTCGTGCGCTGATGCCGCCTGCGGCATCTCGTGGTGGGGTTCCGGCTTCACGGCGTGGATGAGGTCGGGAAATTTAATCGCGTCCTGGATAAAGAAGACCGGGATGTTGTTGCCGACTATGTCGAAGTTTCCTTCTTGCGTGTAAAACTTGACCGCGAAACCCCGCACGTCGCGAGCGAGATCGGTCGAACCACGCGAACCTGCAACCGTCGAGAAG
>JBPCIQ010000243.1:0-7261 GCA_051006135.1 Pyrinomonadaceae bacterium
CGCTTGCTGAAGATCATCTCCGCGCATTGGTTTTCAGTCTCCTGGTGGCGAGGTTCTACTACTCGCCTTTATTACGTTGGACCATGCGCTAAAGTTACTTTTTCAGCAGCCTGCTAGGGTTCCACCAGACGTTTCTTGATGTTGCGTTGCCAGGACTCATAATTCCGAACACGCCGTTTTGCCTGCTTATGCGTGAGATTCATTTCTTTCGCGACGTATTCGATACGTTCCGCCCGATCGTTCTTCTGATTTCGAGGATCACCCGGCGCTTTCAGATATAGTTTGTAGGCTTGCGCCCACTCTTGTTTGACTTCTTCCGTTGCCTGATGGCCACGCAGCTCTGGCATTTGTAGGCCCCTTTCAAATTGGATCAAAAACAAAACCCGCCGCCCCTGGTAGACTTCGGCTTTCGCCCGCTATCACTAATTACTATCTTTGTGGGTGCGCTTCAGGAAAGGTGGCGCAGCATCTTAGCATATGTCGGACGAGTTTTGCCGCTTCACGAATTAGACTTTTAGCTCTGGCGTGAGGATCAAGCGCGGGGGCATGATTTCAATACGTCGCATGCTGGTGTCATTGTGGAGGGTCCGTTCATCCTTCTATAATTCAAGAGCAGCCCTCCCGGGTCACAAATTAGCTCATAACAATATGGTTTGTAACAAAGTGTCTTACTCATTAGCCGCCAGCCCAGGCCCGAAAGATCCCTTGCTCACAATCGTGGGTATTGGACTGGCGCTTCTGCTTTGCTCAACTGCAGCGACAACCAGCGCCGCACCTGAATGGTCCGCCAAACTCGAGGGGCGCATCCGTTTTTATCAAGCGACCGAACTCGGCGTAATAGTCTCCGGTACAGAAAAATCACTTTACGCTTTGGATGGCGAGTCGGGCGATATCTTATGGCGACGCAAACATGCAGGACTGGAGCAAACCGATATTGCTCCTGTGCCCGGCACAGACATGCTGCTACTCAGCCTTCCGAACGGTAACAAAACATGGTTAGAGGCTATCGATCTAATGACTGGTGAGACGCTCTGGCGCAGCGATAACGTGCGCGGCGCTGTGATGCAGTTGGCTTTGGATCCGAACACCCGCTTGCTGGCTGTGGTCCTGGCACGCGACGCGCGCGGCAAGGCACGGGAGGGGTTTAAGCGAAAGCCTGTAATACACGTTTTCGAACTCAGTACCGGCCGGGAACTCTGGAAGCGTGACCTGGAGAGCGAAGTCGAGATGATGCCGACCCATTGGAGTGAGCAAGATGAAGTGCCTTACGCGCTCGACAATTACCGTCCACCTGTCTTTCTCGATAATCGGCTTTATCTCTTCTACGAAGGTCTTACTTCACTGGATGCGCAATCAGGAAAGGATCGGAAGCGAGAGAAGTTTCGTGTCAACGAAGAGGGATTGGCACTTACCGAGGCTGACGCGGTTGCGGACGAGCGTGCCATCTATGTCTCGGGACGTGGCCGGGTGCGCGCAATCTCGCGCTCAAGTGGCGAAGAAGTTTGGGAAGCGAAAGATTTGGGGTTAACGCCCGAGATGATTCTGACGCGCAACGTACTCTATGTGCGCACCGGGGGACAATTCACTCGTCTCAACGATGGAGACATTGTTGCGCGCGGCCCATATGGCGTAAGCGCGATTGACGTCGATACAGGAAAGATTCTCTGGCGTTACAAAGGAGCCGATAAAGGCATCACCAATATTGTATTCCCGGATTCCTCAAGTATCGTTGTCGCCGATCGTGACGACCTGATCACGATTGATGCTGTCACAGGAAAACGTCGCGGAAAGAGCTCACACAAAATAGAAAAGGCCGCCTTCATTTTGCTTAACGAGCGAGGGCAGATCGTCGTCGGAGGGCGAAACGAGATTGCAGGCTTTGACGTCCTCGGCGAGCGGCAAGTATGGCGCTCACGTCATAACCCACCTGGCCGCGGTCTGCTGCGCACCGTAGCGGCAGTTGCCGCACGCGCAACCTCTCTCTACTTTCGTTACGGCG
This sequence comes from Pyrinomonadaceae bacterium, assembly GCA_051006135.1. Taxonomy (GTDB): domain Bacteria; phylum Acidobacteriota; class Blastocatellia; order Pyrinomonadales; family Pyrinomonadaceae; genus PSRF01. Next base: position 2,000 of record JBPCIQ010000243.1, read on the forward strand.
GAACAGCGGCTACGGCTTTTCGTGGTGTACGCCTGCTGAACGCGGTCACTTCACTGCGCTGGTCCGGATTGGCAACTCACACCACTCTTCCCAGTTTAACCAGCCTCGCGGCGAGTCAGTCTCGTGAATACGTAACTGAGCGATTCGTTTCGTTCGGGCTGCTTTCGCGCGCCCGTCAGGTTTCGTCCTTGCGCACAGCGCGAATCCCGAGCATCCCACGCCCTACGCTGGACGTTGAGGAACGTTTGCTTGACCGTCTGGATCCCGCTCAACAATTGGACCGCCTCGCGCGCTTTCTCTGGCGCCGTCGCCAGCTCGCAACCTTGCGTGGCCAATGGATGTACTTTTACACCAACTTAAACAGCGGCAACGGTTTGGTTGGCATCAATGTCAACACCGGCAACCTGGAGCGCACGGTCCGCCTGAGCGATCCCGACGAGCGGTTTATCAGTGACGAAGCGGCAAACTTGCTTTACGTCTCAAAGGACAATCGACTGCTTGCCTACTCGCTGAACGAGACCGAGTAACAAACAACTTAATAGTGAACGGTGAACAGTTTACCGATTCACGATTTACGGTTCACGGTTTACTGGTTTAGTGTTTACCGTTTATTGTTTACTGCTTTTCACCAAATACGCGCGGAGGCGAATAATGAAAGCACCTCAATGGAGAGAACTGAAAGCAAAACATATTAGAGCGGGACGTCCGAAGGTTCAGGGCGTGGTTTTGCATGATACGGCGGGCTCCGGTACTCACAACGACACGCTGTATCTCGCCAATCCAGGCGATGGTCGAACAGTGAGTGTGGACTTCACGGTTGAGCGAGATGGTAGCATCTGGAAATTGAATCCCAACCTATCTCAATTTTTCTGTTTACATGCCGGCCGCGCAACGAAGTTTAAGGGCCTCGCCAATTCCCAGGTCACGCGTGCAACCATAGGCATTGAGATTTGTCAGCATGTGAAGCTGTCCCTGAGTCCTGCATACACGAGCGCCCAGGTTATGAGCGTCGCTCAGTTGTGTGCGTGGTTGACTGGAGAATTCAAACTAACTACCAGCGATATCACAACTCATCGTCAAATAATCACCGATGGCTCTCGTTCCGACCCCAGACAATTCCCTTTTGAGGGCGGAGGAGGCTTTTGGAGTTATTACTGGCAAGCACTGGGAAAAGGTAAAGAACATGCTGTTTCTGAGGTAATGGCAAAAACGCCTGATCTGGAAAAGCCGAAGCTTACCCACAATGTCACGGCGGGAGACACGCTCGGCAAGATAGCTAAGAAGTACTATGGCAAAGCCACTTTATGGCCTCGTATTCAGAAGGAAAACGCTCTTAAGGGAATAGTGATTCTTCCCGGTCAGGTACTGGTGATTCCGCAAAAGAGCTGAGTGCTTCAGTGCATGGGATTCGTATGAGGTCTGGCGGTTCGCGGCGACCGACCTCCACGTTGATGAAACTCATTCGAGTGAACCTACGCGATGATCTCGACAGCAATCAACGCTGCCACTCATTACAGAATAGAGGCTCTTATAAAATAGAAGTTGGTGGATTGTTCAGATCCAGCCTCCGAAAACAAAACGGCCAGGCGCATTTAAAAAGCAACGTCACTTTCATGGGCCGTTCTATTGTTTTGGCGCTTCGTGCGCTGTGAGAGGTTAGCCGAGCCGAGACTTCCACACGGTCCTTCTGATAAGGGCCTTGGCTCGATGAGGTACTACACGGCGTACCAAACTGTAACCCTTCTTGAGACTTCCATAACCCTTGTGGACGAAGCAGCGTAATATAATCTACAGGTACTGATATGTACCGATGAAAACCAAACTCGATGTGCCCCTGCAGCACGCGGAGTTCCCGCCTCCTCTGGTCGGACATGGCGAAAAATTCGCTTCTATCCTTGGGGTACAGATGAAAGTAGCAAATAACATGACGAGGGTACTGACGGTCAATAATCGTTCGCAGCGTCGTGCCCGCCGTCTTAGGGATATGTAAAAAGATCAGTCCTCTTTCGTTGGTCGTTTCTAATTTCATCGTTATATGAAAAAGGAGCTTAAAGCTTCAGCCGCCTCGTAACGTCTAACGCTTCACGGCTCGCCCACTCAACTAACCAAAGAATCCGAGATCTCAAGGTGGGCCAGAAGAGGGAAATGATCTGAAGCAGTCGCAGCTTCTGGGGGCTGGTTTATAACTTCACAGCCTTTGAGCCGGTTGGCAAAAGCCACGGGCACAAAAACATAGTCAAGGCGTACGTGCGGTTCCCAAGTGGGAAAAGTGTAGCCTTTGACGTCCGGGTGCAGGAAACGGTAACCATCCAGGTAATTTGCGTCCAGCATCACCTGAATCGTCTCGCGTGCGATGTCGCGGCCGTTCATCCAAACCAGCGCCCTGATCCAGGCGGGCATGGGACGTACATCCAGAATTTCGCCCGGCGCCAGCGTATTAAAGTCGCCAACCAGGACATGAAATCCTGCCTGGTGACGTTTGATGCCTTCCAACAAAGCCCGAATCTCACGTGCCCTGCGACGCTCGCTCCAGTTTGAGAACATGGCGCTGAGATGCAAGCCAAAGATGCGAGCCTCGCTGCCCTCGAGCACGATTTCCATAAAAGAATGTTTGGCCCCGGCCGGATAATGCCACTCATGGTAAGCGATTGGGACGCGGCTGAGATACGCGATGGAGTGAGCCCGTTGCGCAGCCCGGAAAGTAAACTTCGTTGCTTCGGCTAGTCTTTCGATTACTCGGGTATCAGTGGCCTCCTGGAAAACCACCAGGTCGGGCGACACATCTCCTATAACCTTTGCCAGTTGAGCCTCCCGCCCGCTGCCCCCGAAGCGTATGTTGTAACTGAGCAGCTTGAGAATCACGTCTCTTTCTCTGCTTCGATCAGCGTAAAGTATGGTTCGTCGAACAATACATCACGTCCATAGAGAACCAGATTTGCTGTGGCCTGAAAATTGACAGGGCGACCTACGAGCTTCTGCAAGTCCTTGCGAAGTTTATCGAGACCTATCGCGATCCCCGCATCTTGATCGCAAAGCGGTTTGGTGTGAAGCCCAAGGATATAGAATGCATCCTTGTCCCAGTAATCCATAACCTTGTTGCCGACCAGCGTGACATCGAGATCGCTGGTTCCCGTCCCTTCCGCGTCAAAGGGTCGTCCATCTTCCCAACGCTTATTGGTGACAACACTGCCGCGTAGCGCGATCCCGGTGCCCTCGGGCAGATCGGCCTGTAGCCTCTTCCGGAACGCCATAAAGAGTCGTTCATCTCCGCCGAATCCGAGCAGCAGAATGCGTGCGCGAATTTCCTGCTCGGTCATCTCTTTCACTTCTTTGGCCATACTGAATCACTCCGTGTCCGATTTAAATTCCGCCAATGATAACTTATTAATGTAAGTCGCCAAGTTAGTTGCACTTTCGGACAGTTTCGCCTAGCCTTTTTGAACCAAACTTGATTGAAGTAATAGGAATGGACTGGATCAACGCGCTGCAATGGCCGGCGATGGCTGTCACGGTCTTCGCTGCGTGGTTGGTAGCTTCGCAGCGAAAGTTTAAGCGGAACTGGGGCTTTTGGATCTTCCTGCTCAGTAACGTGCTTTGGATTTTGTGGGGTCTCCACGACCGGGCATATGCCCTCATCCTGCTCCAGGTGTGCCTTGCTTTTCTTAATGTGAGAGGGGCGATGAAAAACCGCAGCGGCGGCAAATAGTATTCCGGACTTAAAATGTTTGGGCCAGGCCATGACCCCCGGTGCCCGTGTTTCAGCAATCTCGACAATCAAACATCGGAGATAAGACGACATGAAGCTGCTAAGATCTATTGCCGTTACCAACCTCATGATCGCGATGTTATCGCCGGGCGTGAAAGCTTTGCCATTAATTTCTCAGCGACACGCCGCCACGCAATCCATCGTCCCGGGCGAGTTGCGGTACAAGGCGCCCGAAGGATGGGTGATCGAACATCCGACTTCAAGCATGCGCGTGGCTCAATACAAGTTGCCAAAAGCGGCAGGTGACTCTGAAGACGCATCCCTCGTTCTCTACTACTTCGGCTCCGATCAGGGTGGCTCGGTCCAGGACAACATCGACCGCTGGGTCGGCCAAATTGAGAGACCCGACGGAAGTTCATCGAGCGACAAGGCCAAAACCGAAAGGTTAACTGTGAATGGTTTGAGAGTCACCATGATTGATGTGACCGGCACTTACACTGCAGAGATGTCGCCGGGCAGCGGCACACGTCACAACAAGCCCAACTACCGTCTGCGCGCCGCCATTGTCGAAACACCAAAGGGGAACTACTTTGCGAAGCTGGTTGGACCCGAGAAAACCGTCAACCGTTGGAACCGGGCTTTTGTAGACTACGTCAAATCATTTGAATTTAAATCGCCGGAAAACAGGATGAACGTATTATGACTAGCACTGCCCACAGGATGTTGCCGATCCGGAAACAAGTAACGGAGGAGGAATGGCAGGCACGGGTTGATCTCGCCGCTGCCTATCGGTTAGTCGCTCATTACGGCTGGGACGACTTGATATTTACGCATATCTCCGCCCGCGTACCCGGGCCGGAACATCACTTTCTCATCAATCCCTACGGGATGATGTTTGAGGAGATCAATGCGTCGACTTTGGTGAAAGTGGACCTCAACGGCGGGATCGTAAGTGAGTCATCTTACATCATCAATCCAGCAGGATTCACAATTCATAGCGCCGTGCATGCCGGGCGCGAGGATGCGCTTTGCGTGATGCATCTTCACACGGACTACGGCATCGCTGTTTCTGCACAGAAGGAAGGGCTGCTGCCGATTTCTCAACAGGCGCTCTTCCCTCTCGCTTCCCTTGCCTATCACGTCTACGAAGGACTTGCGCTGAGTGATGAAGAAAAGCCCCGACTTGTCCAGGACCTCGGAAATAAGAACAATATGATTCTGAGAAACCACGGCCTACTGACTGTGGGACGGACCGTCGCAGAGGCTTTTCTCTCGATGTATATTCTCGAGCGGGCCTGCAAGATTCAGATTCTGGCTCAATCCGGCGCAATGGAGCTCATCCCCGTTGCCGGGCCAATCAGGGAAGGCGTGGCAGCTCAGCTTAGCGCCGTAACCGTGGGACAAGGGGCTCAGCTTACTTGGCCAGGTCTGCTTCGCAAGCTTGACCGCATCGATCCCTCGTACCGAGAGTAACGATGAGGGTTTACCCACCGCAAAGTTGGGCCGCAGAAGTTTGAACCGGGAGCGGTAGAGGTTGTGTGAAAACGCAACGCAGT
>JBPCIQ010000244.1:0-31701 GCA_051006135.1 Pyrinomonadaceae bacterium
TTTCGAGCGCACCTGCGATACCTCGAATCGGACGGTTTAGTCTGTCATTAATGTTAAAGGCAACATGACTCAAGGAGCGGGTTTTATTTTCTCTTCCTTTCGACGAGCCGCCGAGCAATCAGGCCCACTCGGCGGGCCGCTGCTCATAGAGCGTCATCGGGAGGGAAGAGATTTAGGTGAATCCCGCACCAGCCTTCTCGATGCACGAACGACCATCTGAAGGCAGATCGCGTAACCTCGCCGGCGCTACTTTGAACCACCTCTTCCCGGCGGGGGCCGCCGCGGCGCGCGTTCCCTTCATTGCCGGGCCGTCAGGTTGCGGCGCGGAACTGGAGCAATTGGCCCAGGCGTTGCGGCGAAAGGGCGGGCGCACGGCGGGCTACACCCGAAACATTGCCTGGTCCGGCACTCCGCGCGGGGAGCGAGGCCGTGGCCCGCTCGGCTTCAGTCTGTTACCGCTGGATGCTCAAGCCGAAGTCTTGTTGTTCGAGGTGGACGAGGTATTGGCTGGCGTAATCGGTCTTCCGGTGGATCGAGTGGATTTCCTGCTGGCGAACAAGCGGGCGAAAGCCCCTCAACCGGATGCTCGCCCGGTTGTGCAGTCCGAAGCGACAAAGTCTATGGAGTGTCAGGGATGTGCTGCATGCTTGCAGGCACGTCCCGTCCCGGCACGAGAAAGATAGGAACCGGCCTGATGTTAGAACCAATGCCCCGCCGTTATGTGCAAAAATGCGGGAGGCGGCATTCATCTCTTGAAGAAGAGAGTATCTGAAGTGTACCGCCCCCAAAACAGGTTGACAGCTTGTGAATCTACTGTAACCCGCCAGGCAAATCCCCCAAGTCCCAAGACCCTTTAGCGCCACCGCCTGGACATAACCTGCTCAATCGGAGATGAGCGTAAGGGTGCCTTCTATTTTGGCCTTTTTGGCCGTCGCAGCCGGGGTCGACCCTTGACCTCCTTTGACTTTCTTTGCTGACTTGGCGCTCAGCTCCTGCTTGGACCGCGGCAGGTCTTTGACCTTAGTGCGCTTCTTCGTGTTCTTTGGCATTGACGATTCTCCTAGTGTGTTGGCAATGAGCAACGGTATACATCACAAAGTAAGGCTCGGTCAACGCTTTTGGATGGCCCACACTCAAGGTTAATCACTCTTAAGATAGAGACTATCAACCACTTCATGAAGCGGCTCTTAGCGAGGCTGGAATTCTGAGATCTTTGAGATCTGAGATCTGGGATTTGAGATTTGAGATCTGGGCTTTGCCTAATAATTCAGTCTTGCCCATTAATTCCACAACTTGCCCAATAATTCTTTGGCCTCTCGCAAGAAGGGTGTAGAATGCGCGTCCATCAACACAAAGGAGGACAGGTCATGGCTGATGAGAAGAATGAAAGCAGCGTCAAAGTGGAGAACTTACCGAAACCGGAGAAAGAGTTGACGACTGAAGAGGCTAAGGCCGTCAAAGGCGGAGAAGTGCGGCGCTATGACATAGTCGGGGCGTTCCCTAAAAAGCTGGAAATTTCGTCCCCTACAGACATAAAAGCGCAAGACTAACTAAATTGCATCGAGGCGGTGCGTTTGGTGTTAACTCTATGCACCGCCTCGATGGAGGTTTGCAACCGCTTTCCAGAACTTCGGCTTCAAGTTCAACTCGTACATAGATTGAATAGACAACAGATATCGTGGCAAAGCACCTCACAAAGCGCTTAGTTGATCTGCGCCCGCTCCGTCTTACCCAGACTCACCCAACAATTCCTATTCCTGCCCAATAATTCTTCCCAACAATTCAATTTTTAGGCAAAGCCTGAGATCTGAGATCTTGAGATCTGAATACTTGCTACACAGTTGTATACCTACTTACCAAACCTCGCTTTAGTCCTGAACCCCGGCAAAACACGCAAAACCAGCGAGTCTTCTGCTTTCTGGATAGCCGGTATCCATTACGGTTTTAACGCTGTCAGCGCTTCTGACCTCGTTAAGTCCTTCGCTGGTAGCGTTTGTGCCCCGTGCTTGGAACCTGGCAGCCATGGCACAGGCATTGAAGAGAAAGGAGACGAATAATCAGTGAAATCGGCGAACCAAGATCGGCCATTACCCGGATATTAAGTCTCAGTCCTCTACCCGGATTAATTCTCAGTCCTCCACGGAGAAACGACCATGATCAACTTACTGTCGGCCGCGACCTCAACACCACGGCACGCATTCAAGACCAATGACCTCATAGGTGAGCTGATGCACAAACTTTCCCCGGAACTCATCAATACCATCGACAGCCTCGGCGTAGATCAGCGGTATTCCACGGTTGAAAACTATCCCGAGTTCTTGTCGGGCAAGCCTTCGAATACGACAAGTTCGACCACACACATGGGAGTTGAGGCCACCCGGACATGCATCGAGCACTGGCAGGGAGATCCATCAAAGATTGGCTTGCTGATCGCAGCAACTAACACGCCTGATCAAATGCTGCCCTGTCTGGCGTCCGAAGTGATGGGGAAAACGCACGGACTACTATCGCGCTCGATCAGGACTGTGAGCATGCAAGCGCAAGGCTGTTCCGTGTTGCTCAAATCAATCGAAGTGGCGCAGTGGTACCTGGCTGCGAATCCTGGCCAGATGGCTATGGTATTGATGGCTGAGGCCCATACTCCTTACGCCGCGCCATTGCTGCGCAGCGAATACTACGGCTTTCGTGAACTCTCACGACTGCGAAGGAACCGACTGGTCGATGAAGCTCAGTTTGAACAACAAAGGTTGGATACCACCTTCGTTATTCAGTCAATGCTCTTTGGTGACGGTGCAGTAGCACTCCTCGTTGGAAACGAAGAAGGCAAGCCAGCCTTTGGGCCAATCTCCCATTTGACAAATGAAGAGACAGAAGACGTAAACCTGCTGACAATGAACAGCAACAATTCCCACCCCTCCCTGAAAGGAAGACCGCAATACTTCATGCGGTCCAGCGTGCCCATCCGCGGCGCCCACTATGCTGTTTCGACAGTGAAGAGCGTTTTACAACATCCGGATTGCCCCGTTAGCAACCTGGGCCAGGTAGATGATTGTCTGATTCATACCGGCAGCAAGAAGATTCTTGACGGAGTTTGTTCACAGTTAGACCTGGCAAGGGACTCGCCGAAGGTTCATGGCTCTTACGAAGTTCTGAAGAACTACGGAAACCTCTCGTGCGCCTCGACAGGATTCATGCTGGCAGACAAGGACGATTGGAAGGGACCGGCAATGGTTGTCGGTTTTGGCGTCGGCTTCACCGCCAGCGCCGGCGTTATGAGTTTGAATTGAACGACTGACCGGGTTCAGAGTCTTGAGTGATCGCAGAAGCGATTTGACGACCGGCTGCTAAACGCCGACGGGCTCCAAAGCCCGACTCAGGCCCCTGGCCTCTCTGATCGCGTTGCTGACCTGAGTAAAGTCGAACGGTTTGCCGATGATGCCATCCACGAGATGATCCTCGCCAACGGGAGGCACAGTCCCCGGCCCATACCCAGTTACCAGAACGATCCTCATCTCGGGCCTACGCTTACGTATTTGGCGTGCGGTTTCCCAGCCATCCATTTCCGGCATGGCTAGATCCGTGAAAACCAGATCAAAATCACCCGCCGCCAGCTTCTGCAGGGCCTGGTGTCCGCCGCTCGCAGAACTGACACTGTGATCCATCGCTTCGAGCATATCCGCCAGCGTCTCCCGCACAGACGGCTCATCGTCGATAACCAGTATCGAAAGTGGTAGAGCATTCGGTTCACGCTCGGCCAAAGGGCAAACAGTTCCGGACGATACTCGTTCACTGGCTGGCAGGTCGATAGTGAACACTGTCCCAGCACCTGGTTTCGAAGTAACGCTGATGAAGCCCTCGTGGCGCTCGATGATGCTGTAGCTCACCGAAAGACCCAGCCCGGTGCCCTGCGCACCTTTCGTCGTGAAAAAAGGCTCGAAGATTTTTTGCTGCACATCCTCCGCCATGCCAGTGCCATTGTCGGCAAACCGCAAGCGTAAACGTTCACCCTCACGCGCGCAGCCGATCGAGAGTCGACCACCCGCCGGCATCGCATCAAGCGCATTCACGATTAGATTGACAAACACTTCGCGAAGCTCGGAGGCGCAGCCATAAATGTTCCGGACATCGCAAGCGTCGAGTTTGACGTCATAATCGAGCCCGCGCCGACGAGCCTCGTTTTCCCACCGAGTTCTGGTTATTTCGACTGCATCAACGAGCAGAGTGCGGACATCAAGCATTTCAAACTCTTTCGCCGGCATCTTGCGTGCGAATGTCTGAATGCGACGCACTGTCGCTGCAGCATCTTCGGCGGCGGTTTGAATGATTTTGAGATTGCGCAAAAGCGCCTCATCCTTTGTTTGGCGGCGTAGCAGTTGCGCGCGGCCGAGAATTGCCGCAAGAGAATTGTTGAAGTCGTGGGCAACACCTGAGGCAAGCTGTCCCAGTGCACGCAGCTTTTCTGCCCGCTCGGCCCGCTCGCGTTCTTCTTTCTGTTCAGTAATATCCCGCGAGATACCCAGCACACCGGTTCCCCGTCCATCGACCACGAGCGGCGAGTTATCAACTTGCGCGTAGCGCAGCCGCCCCGCAGGCGAGGAATATCTCATTTCATAGGTCTGAGGTTGACCTTGCAAGGCTGCCTTTAGTTTCTCTGAGACCAGTTCGCGGTCCCCTTCGTTAACCATATCGATCAACTGCCGGCCGATGAGCTCCTCTCGGCTGTGACCCAGGGCAGTCAGAGTTGCGCTATTGCACCACTTGAAACGACCGTCATCGTCGACGGCGTAGATCGACTCGCGCGCGCTCTCAAGAATGTTTGTCAGCAATGACTGATGCTCGCGGGCTTCCGCCTGTACTTTGCGCAACTCGGAAAGATCTCGTGCCGTGCAAACCACGGCCACTGTCTTGTTGGTGTTATCCAGTACCGGTTCGATGGATACCAGCAGCGGACGTTTAAGACCCGCTGGTGTGATCTCAATGGTGACGCTTTGGCCACTCTTGATGGACCGCTCGACCACACACCCGTCGCCTTCAGCGCCGGTGCGCAGGATGTCGCAGCACTTACGCCCCAGTAAACCAGATGGCTTGGCGCTCTCCAATGTGGCGCCGGCGCGATTCACTCGCTTCAACTCTCCAGTCCTGTCAAAAATGAATATGCCATCAGACATTGCATCGAAAGTGGTCTCCCACTCCTGCTTGGCGTTAGTGACCATTTCAAAGAGTTCGGCCTGTGTCATGCCGATGGTCATGCGCGCCGCTACGGCTTCAACCAATGCCACTTCATCTTCAGTCCAGTTGCGCACCCGGTCCGTCTGGTGAATACATAGCACGCCACGGAACAGGCCCTTTACAATCAGGGGGTAGTCGATCTGCGAACGCAAATTGGCCTGCCGGGCAAAAGCCCTTATGCGGGCGTTGAAATCGGCGGGTCCCGCCGAGTAGTTCAAGGCGTCGTCAATCACGATTGACTTTGCGGAAGATAACAGTTGCCGGCCAACCGGATCGTCATAACTCACCTGATGCCCGGTGATACTGCTGCATCCGGGCGCGACGAATTCGTGCTCGACTGGCGAAATCGGATTCTCAGCGTTATAGAGATGCAGGTGTACGCGCGAGGCGGCGAGGGCGAGTCCGAGCTCGCGAGTCGCCGTGCTTAGGACTTCAGGTAAACTCAACGAAGCCCGAATGGTCATTGTCAGACGATTGACGAGGGCTTCACGGGCGGAAGTAGCCTCGGCCTTTTGGTAAAGTTCCGCCTGTCGAATGGCAATGCCGGTTTGGTCGGCGATTGCTTTGGCAAGTGCAATATCGGAGTCGCTCCAATGCCGCAGCTCACGCGTAGTTGAAAGTGCGAAAGCGCCAGGCACCCCATCGCCTACTCTGATAGCCACGTACATGATAGAGCGCACATCGGCCTTTTTCAGGATACGCTCATAGACTTGCGCTATCCGTTCGTCGTTGGCAGCGTCATCGAAGATCAGCACGCCGGTGGCGACCAGAGACTCAGCCAACCCACTCAAGTCAGAAAGATCGAAATCAGTTGCTGCGGGTTGAACGCCGTCAGCATGATATTCCGCGACGTTCTTGAGCTTTTTGGCCCTCGCGTCCGTCATGAATAGCGTGCAGCGATCCACATCCAAATGAGAACCGAGCTCGCGTACTGCCGTGTGGAAAACCTCAGAGCTATCAAGCGAACACCGGATAGCCTGGGATATTCGATGGCTAATCGCTTCGCGTTCGGCCTGCTGCGATAGCGCTCTCTCGGCGAGGCGACGCGCTGTAATATCGACCCCAACGCCGCCCACAAACCTCTTACCGGAAGAATCGGTGATTGGAAACTTAAAGAACAGGCAATCGCGCGGACCATTCTGCGCGGGCACAAGTTCGATGATTTCCTGCGACTCACCCGTCAATGCTACCTGTAAATCGTGTTCATGAGTTTGCTGCGCGATGTTTCCCGAGAGCCAATCAAAGCTGGTCTTGCCGCGAAGGAAACTAAGTTTCCAGCCAAACAATTCCTCAAAGGGTTTGTTGACGTAAACGTATCGGCCCTCTTCGTCTTTCATGAAAGCGACGGCGGGACTATTGTCCATAAAGCTGTGGAAGAAAGCCTGGCTTTCTCGCAGCGCTTCCTGGGAAAGTTTGCGCTCTGTTAGGTCGCGGGCAATGCCCTGCACACCCACAGGCTTTCCCTCGCGGTAAATAACGCGGGTACTTAATTCTAATCTAACCCGCTGGCCATTCTTAATAATGATCTCTAGTTCGTAAAGAATTGGCGCGTTGCCACTGGCTTTATGGGCGGTCATCTGGCGAGCGAGATCCAGATATTCTGGCGCGACCACGTTCGCAAGATTCATCTTTGCTGCTTCTTCCCAGCTATAACCAGTGATTAGTTCACCAGTTCTATTCAGTGATGTGAAGTTTCCGGCCAGGTCATGCGTATAAATGACGTCGTTAGCGTTCGCAAACAAATCGCGATAACGTTCTTCATTCTCTTTGAGCGCATCTTCGGCGCGCTTCTGGTCTGTGATGTCGCGTACCACGCCGCGAACTCCCGTTGCCCGCCCCTCGTGATCGCGCTGAACCGTGATTACGGCTTCAAGATGATGCATCACGCCATCGGCGCCCTGCAGACAATAAAAGGAGCGCAGCGTCGAATCAGAGCTGAGGTCCTTTGTCTGCTGAATGTCGCGATTCGCAGCTTCAACGCCAAGCAATTCGCTCAGGTGGGCACCAACAAGTTCGGCGGCAGGACGACCAAAGAAGCGCGCTCCCGCAGCGTTGACGCTTCTTACGTAACCATCGATCGTCCGCGTGTAAATCATGTCATGGGATTGCTCGACAATCTCACGGTAGTGTTTCTCGACGCGATGCCGCTCGCTCAATCGCGCGACCTTGACTAGGAGTTCTTCGTGGCGAAAGGGAACATCCAGGTAGTCGTCGGCGCCCGCGGTTAGACCCTCCAGGCCATCGTCCTCGAACCTACGGATGCCGCTGATGAGGAGCACAGGAATACTCGCAGTGCGAAGGTCTTGTTTCAGCCGCCGACATAGCTCGATACCATTAAGTACCGGCATCACGACATCGCTAATCACCAGGTCCGGATCGCACGACAATGCGAGTTCGAGTCCGGAACCACCGTCTTGTGCGGACGTGACTGCATAGCCTTCCTGGTCAAGCAGTTCGACCAGCAAGTGCAGTACTTTTTGATCATCGTCCACGACTAATACGCGGCGTTGCTCTGAGAAAGCTTTGCTCATATTTTCTAGGCAGGTCGGAGAGACAGATTTTTCCTGGGTAACGCCTCGTGGTTGGACGACAAATCGTGAGTTCCGATAGCAGTAAAACTACGGGGGTGGAATTGCTAGAGCAACAGCTCGGTTGGTCCGAAAAGTTGTTAGGTAAGCAGCCAGATATCGATCGACGGCTGCGGGCTCAGTATAACAGGGTTATACGCGGATTGTCATCAGATCTATGGCTGGGATCTATTGAGGGGCTGGTGGTAGGTAAATGCCAGTAACCAGACCTTTTTTTGAGTACAGGCTGAGTTACAGTCCGAAGGCGCTGGGGGCTATTTCTTGGCGGGAGCCACTACACCTGTTTTGGCAAAGTAGCCTGCTCGGTGGTTAAGCTTAACGTTCTGTTTCCGCAGCTCAGGACTGATGAGCTCAATTTGGATGCGGCGGTACGAGCCGTCGCGGGCCTTGTTTGAAGGAGAATATGCAAGCAGATACTGCTCTCGTAAGTCGCGCTGAATCTGAGCGAAGGCATCGCGAAGCTCTCTCTCACTGCGCGGGAAGTAAGCGCGACCACCTGTTTGTTCAGAAATTTTCCGCAGTGAGCCCTCGTCAACACCAAAGCCGTAACTGTCGCCGATGCCTACGGTGTAGATCAGTGCGTCTGCCTTCTGCGCCCGCGCTACCGCCTCACTCATTTTTTCCTGGCTACTGGTGTCCACTCCGTCCGTGAGCAGGATGATCGCCCGCCGAGTATTGTCGGCCGCTTCGACAAGTAAATCCTTTGAAGTGACCCATACTGCGTCCCAGATCGCAGTTGATCCAACCAGTGTTTGATTCCGATCGGAGATGGGTGGAGTTCCGACAACCACACCACCACCGATGTAACCCGAAGGAGGCACAAATTCCACTCGTTGGATTGCGCGTCGTAGGCGATCGATGCTTCCGGTGAAGCCTTGCTCCAAGGTCACTTCACCAGTAAACGAAACTACAGCGGCCTCATCCCGTCCGGGTCGCAGCACTGCTTCGAGGAACGTTTGGGCAGCCGCTTTTTCTTCAGGAAGCGTTCGCTCCTCGGAGGCGCTGGTATCGATCAGGATGGCTATCGAAAGAGGTATATCAAGGTTCTGTTGAAACGTGAAAACATCCTGGACCTGTCCGTCTTCCAGGACACGAATGTCTTCCTTTTTAAGCGTATTGATAAAACGCTTATGTTTATCTGCGGCAGTGAGAAAGATACTCGTGAGATTGGTCTCAACACGAACTATTTCATCAGATTCTTGCGGAACTTCATCTCTCGGACTGGGAGTCGGACTGGCCGCGGGCTTTTGCGGTTCGCTCGTTCGACTTCGCTGGTCCTGCGTGCCTTTGACATCCGACTGAGCCTGGGCAAGGAGCCGGTATGGAAAACGTGCGACAAAAGCCGGCAGCACTGCTAAAGCAACAACCAGCGCTGCAATCTTAGTTTTGCGATTCAACTCAACCTCTTTAAAGCACAGTTAGGGTCTGACGGTGTCTGCGATTGCTTTGTAGCCATGTTTCGTTCGCACCTTCAGACCTCCTTTTCCATTAAGCTTGACGTCGATGCGTCTAAAGCTTCCATCGTATCGATCGTTCGTGGGCTTGTAAGTTACCAGGTACTGAGCGCGAAGTTCCTTATTGATCTTATTAAATGAACGCTCGAGCGCCAGCAAATCACCGGTGAAAAAAGCCTGGCCTCCAGTTTCTTCAGCGAGCTTAACCAAATCAGTATCCGCGCGATCCTTAACTTCTCCTATTCGCACTCCGGGGACCGTTCCAGCCAGACCCGCCTTTGTCGAGATTACGTAGACCGTAGTCTCGGTTCGCTGGGCAATATCGATAGCGTCGCGAAGATTAGCGCGACTGTAAGTATCCTCGCCATCAGTGATCACTACTATGACGCGTCTGCCGGGAGCGGATCGCAGCTTCTCATCACAAAACTGCCAAACGGCATCGTAAAGCGCCGTTTGACTTCCCAACTTCTTCACGCCAAACACTGCCCGATCAAGCAAGTCGAGCTTATCGGTGAAGTCTTGTTTCAATGCGATTTCATGATCAAAAGTTGCGAAGAGAACGCGATCTTTTCGTGGACGTACTACCGTCTGAATGAAGTTCATCGCCGACTCTTGTTCAAACTTTAGCTTTCCAGCTGTCGATGGAGAAGTGTCCATCAACACGGCGACATAGAGCGGTGATGTCTGTCCGAGGTCTTCGGAGAAAGTTTCAATCTGTTGCGGTAGCTTGTCTTCAAGCACCAAAAAATCATTCTTGCTCAGTCCCGGTACAAACTGCCCTTTCTTGTCCACGACACTAATTGGAAGACGTACGCGTCGGATGAAGATTCGCTCCGATTGGTCAGTCTGCCCCGGCGTCGGCGACGGGTTTGCCTTCGGCTGCTGCTGCGCCTGTATAGCGCTGGTGGCCACAGAGCAGACGCTAAGCGCCAGCAAGAGCTGGGTTAAGAAACGAGATAACGAGGACATATGATTTATGAGCAGGGATGGCCTAAAGCTCTTTGTCCCGCTATTTAGCCTCCTAAGGACCTGCGGTTCGATGCCAGCGCAACTGCTTGCCGTTGCCCTCGCATGCCGGTGGCTTGCAGGTTGTAGTCCGATGAATATGAAAGCATACACTTTAGGCGACGACTAATGCACTGCGTTAGGTTCAGACGCCGGGCATCACTCGTCGCACCGGACTCGGACGAATCCGACTTTACGGATGGCATTTCAGTTCTCTTGCGGCTCGGATCCATGCCCGTTGTTATTGCAGCGTCAGGCCAATCTCTATCCCGCAACGCGCTTCGACTCCAAAAGTTCCAGGAGCCGGTTAAGCTCGTCAGGCAATGCCGCACTGAACTGCAGCGCCTCGTCGGTCCGCGGGTGACGAAAGCCAAGTTGCGCGGCGTGCAGGAACTGCCGGCCGACCTTGCGAATCTCAGACTTCAACTGTGGATCCTGCACTGAATTATCACGCCCGCTGCCATAGACTTCATCACCAACAACAGGATGCTTCAGCCATGTGAGATGTACGCGGATTTGATGGGTTCGACCCGTCTTGATTTCAACGTCAAGCAGCGTGAAGCGATCGTACCGGCGCCGCGCACGAAACAGCGATAGCGCGGTCCGTCCTGCGCGGACTACTGCCATGCGCGTCCGGTTGCGAGGGTCGCGCGCGATCGACTGATCGATGCTCCCCTGGTCTGGTCCAACAATTCCATGAACCAAAGCCACGTAAGACTTGAATATCTCGCGGCGGCGGAACTGTTCCGCGAGTTTCTCGTGGGCTTCTTCAGTTTTGGCCACCACAAGCAATCCAGAAGTATCTTTGTCCAGCCGATGGACGATACCAGGTCTAATCTTACCGGCATTCTTTGAGAGTTGTTCGAAATGATATGCCAAGGCGTTTGCCAATGTGCCCGATTGGATACCGGCAGCGGGATGGACTACGAGACCGGCAGGCTTGTTGACGACAACCAGATCCGTGTCTTCGTAAACAATCGCAAGGGGGATATTTTCAGGAACAAAAAGCGCTGATGGCGCTGCAGCCAGCTCAACCTCGAGTTCGTCATTCGCGTGAAGCTTGTATGATGATTTAACGGTCCGCCCATTTACCAGCACGTCTTCGTCTTCAATCAGCCGTTGCAGTCGCGCCCGACTCCAGCCGGCAATTTGGCCAGCTAGAAAATTGTCGACCCGCGAGCCTGCATCACTTTCCTTTGCCGTGAAGGTCAGTACATCGTGATCGGGGGCCGATTTGTTATCGATTGAACTCATCTGGAACTCATTAGGACATTTCAGGAACCCCTGAGCGCCTGAGGAGAACGAGCAAAGACCGCAAAAGTATGAACCTTTTGCGGCCTCTGAGAAACATTTAACGTTTGGGTTTGCTTGCCGATTTCTTCTTTATCCGTTTTTTCGTTCAAACTCTTTCATAAAGGAAACCAGCGCCTCAACTCCTTCCAGGGGTAACGCGTTGTACATGGAAGCACGAATTCCGCCCACCGACCGATGACCTTTCAGGCCATCAAGACCTTGACCCGTTGCCTCGACCGTAAATTTCTTTTCGAGTTCTTCTGTGGGAAGCCGGAAAGTCAGGTTCATCATCGAACGCGAGTCAGGATCTGCATGGCCCCGATAAAACTTGCTGGAGTCGATCGCGTCGTAAAGCATGTTTGCCTTCGCTTCATTCTCGCGCTGCATCGCAGTGAGACCACCTTTGTCGCGCAGCCACTTGCAAACCAGACTGATGATGTAAATGCCCCACGTGTTCGGCGTGTTATACAGCGACTTGTTTTCCACGTGCGTGCGATAGTCGAGCATTGTGTGCAGTCCATCAGGAATGCGCGACAGCAGATCGTCTCGAATAATTACGAGAGTGACACCGCTGGGGCCCATGTTCTTCTGAGCGCCGGCGTAGATGAGAGCATATTTCTCAACGGGAATCTTGCGCGATAGAATATCCGACGAAGCGTCGGCTATGAGCGGAACATCTCCAACGTGCGGCTCTTGTTTCCATTCCACTCCTTCAATAGTTTCGTTTGTTGTAAAGTGAACGTAGGACGCTTTCGGATCGAGCTTTAGTTCATCCTGCCCCGGCACGCGTGTGAATCCCCCATCGGCCATCGTGGCGGCAACATTCGTTGAGCCCGAGCGCTTTGCTTCCTTCAAAGCCTTCTTTCCCCAACTACCCGTAATGATGTAATCAGCGCTGCCGTCCCCTGGCAGAAGATTCATAGGCACCATCGAGAACTGCAGGCTGGCGCCGCCTTGCAGGAACAGTATGTGATAGTTATCGGGCACACCCAGCAGTTCTCTGAGGCCGGAATCCGCGCGACCAAAAATCTCGTCAAAGGTCTTCGAGCGATGACTGATTTCCATCACTGACATGCCGACGCCGGGAAGGCTTAACAGGTCGCGCTGGGCCTCCTCTAATACGGGCACGGGCAGCACCGCGGGGCCGGCGCTAAAATTATGGATTCGTTCGGTCATCTTATCTCCCAATCAGGGCCTGTTTTTTGCTTGAATTTGCAAGTAGTCCCTGTTTTCAGCAGTTGGTCGCTTGATTGCGGTGACTCCGGCAAGACGATCCAGAAATCACGAACCAACACGAATCCTAGTGTCTCAGAAATTCTTTTACAATGGGCCTCTTTGGCCCCTTGAAGGGCGACTCAGACATGCACCTTTGCGCTAGGTTCAATTATTGTGACACGCCAACTCAATTACAGAACCGGGAGCAGTAGCGACCGGGATGCTAGCACTCAAGCCGGATTTGTCCGCTTTGCTTACAGTCTTTTTGATCATGTTGGTTGACTGTAGCATCCGGTCGCTACCGCTCCCGGTTCTGTAAAGGACGCCGGGAGCGTGCTCAACTTATTCCGTAAGATTTATTCCTTAAAATGCGACCGCAGCACGCTGCCAGCCATCCTCAGCACGAATGAGCGCGGCACCAGACGCTCCGACTGGATCATCAGAAAGTTGCTCCAACCGGAAACGATATGGCTCTTCTTGCGCGCAAGGCCTCTGAGCGCGGTGTCAACGACGTCTTCGGGCGTTTGGGCCCCTCGCAGGGGGGGCATTTGAATCTGCGCAGCGTCGAAGAAGTTTGTTTCCGTAACGCCCGGGCACAACGCCATCACGTGAACACCGTGGGGCCGGTTCTCTTCCCAGAGCGCTTCAGAAAAAGAGAGTACGAATGCTTTTGTCGCAGCGTAAGTGGCCATAAAAGGCACTGGCTGGAACCCTGCCGTTGAGGCCACGTTTACGATCGTTCCTTGTTTGCGTAACCGCATAGGAATGAGAAATCGATAGGTCAAATCCACCACCGACTTGATGTTCAGATCGATCATATTAAGTTCGCGTGCCAGATCGAGTTTCGCGAATTCGCCCATCGAACCGAAGCCGGCGTTATTAATTAACATGTCGATAACGAGTTCGCGCTTTTCTACCTCAGCAAACAAGTTCTCTGGCGATTCAGGCTTTGCCAGATCAATGGCTACGTATTGTGCACGGATCCGGTTGATGCGCCCAAGTTCATTACACAAGGCAACGAGCTTATCCTCTGAACGCGCCACCAAAAGAACATTCCGCCCGCGCGAGGCAAGTTTGCGGGCAAACGCTTCGCCAATGCCGCTGGATGCGCCGGTGATGAGCGTTGTATTCATTAATTGCTCAGCTCCAGCAGATCGAGTTCGATGATATCGGTGGTTTCCGCGGTCAGGCGGTTCAGCATCTCCCGTGAGGGAGCCTGCTCCAGATTGATTCTTGCTACTGCGGCTTCGGCTCCTTCGAAAACAATATTCTCCATCTCCTGCACGTTTATCTGCTCAGCTTTGAGTGCTTCAAGGACACTGGCCAACACTCCCGGACGGTCGAGATGACGCACCACGAGCCGATGGGTTGCCGGAGTCTGCCGCGCCAGATTCACGACATTTGGAACTTTACCGGTTTCTTTGAACTCCCGAACTATGCGCACCGTCTCTGCTGCAATCGCCTCTTGCGCCTGATCGGTGGAAGCGCCAATGTGATGCGTGCCATAAAGAGTGGCCTCTTTGGCAATCTCATCAGCAAACTCTGCCTTTGCAGTGGTGGGCTCGTTAGAAAAAACGTCAAGTCCGGCGCGGAAGGCTCGCGTCTTCATTGCCTGGACCAGCGCGGGCTGATCTACGACTTCACCACGCGATGTGTTTATGAAGTAGCTCCCTTCACGCATGGCGCTAAAGAACTCGCTGCCAATCAATTCCTTCGTCTCAGGGTTTAGTGCGAGGTGCACGCTTACGACGTCCGCCTCGTTCGCGACGTCGTTCGGCTTCGGCTTGTATTCGACCCCGAGTTGTTCAGCACCCTCGATTGTCAGACTGCGGCTCCAAGCAATAACCCGCATGCCGAATGCTTTGGCGCGAGGAATCATTTCCTGGCCGATTTTCCCAACACCAATCAGACCGAGAGTGCGGCCATAAAGACCGCGCGCTTTAGAAAACTCCTTCTTGTTCCATTCGCCGCGGCGCAAGCTAATAACGTTGTCAGGTATACGCCGATCGAGCGCCAGGATGAGGGCAAAGGCCAGCTCAGCTACCGCAATCGAATTTTTTCCCGGGCAGTTTGAAACATAGATGCCTAGTCGGGACGCCGCCGCCACATCAATGGTGTTGTAACCTGCGCCTGCGCGCACGACGAGCTTGACCGGACCGGCCGCCAGCATCGACTCAGTCACCCTAGTCCCCCGCACCACTAAGACGTCTGGCTGCTCAGTTGCGATTGCGGTTACAAGGGTATCGTCCTTCAGATCAGATTGATACGAGATGTCACAGCCAATGGCTTGCAAACCATCGCGCCCGGACTGTTCAAATTTGTCGGCGATTAAGACGAGCATGGATTCATTTTTGGTTTTTAATTTTTGATTTTCGATTGCCACTTTCGGTTGGAATGCGTATCCGATTCATGAAATCAAAAATCACAAATCGAAAATCTAAAATCAAATCGTGTGAATCAGTAAACCGTCGCGTAGCTTCGGTTCAAACCAGGTTGATTTCGGTGGCATGACCTCACCTGCGTCGGAAACGCGGAGTAGATCTTGGACCGTTGTCGGATAGAGCGAGAATGCAACCGCAGCTTTGCCTTCGCGCACCAGTCGCTCGAGTTCTGCCGCACCCCGCAGTCCGCCAACGAAATCGATCCGCTTGTCAGTACGCACTTCCGCAATGCCCAGAATGGGGGCCAGCAAGCGTTCCTGAAGAGTCGTGACGTCCAACAACGCCACCGTTCCCTCCGCCTTCGCAGCGTTGGTATCATCGCCGGGCAACCTCAGCCCATACCACTTCCCATCAAGAAACATGCTCCACCTGCCAGGTTCTGCGGGCTCGGAAGTCGCTTGTTCAGATACTTCAAAACTCTTCCTGACGCTGCCGAGAAACTCTTCCTTAGTTTTTCCATTGAGATCTCGCACGATACGATTGTACGGCAGAATTTTCACCTGATCGTCTGGAAAAATTACGGCGAGGAAGGAGTTAACATCTTCATCGCCCGAGTGTCCGGAGCTTTGCTGTTTAAGTTCACTACGAGCTCGGCTGGCGCTGGCCGCTCGGTGATGCCCATCCGCGATGTAAAGGTTTGGCACTTGTCGAAATGCCTGCACGAACCGAACTGGATCAGGCACCCGCCAGATTGTGTGTTGGACTCCATCGTCAGCGGTGAAGTCGAAAAGCGCGTTCGCCATCGTCGTTTCCATTACCATCGTATCGATATCACGACGCGCTCGGTAAGTGAGAAAGACCGGGCCAGTCTGTGCTCGCAAGGCGAGCATGTGCCGAGTACGATCGTCCTCCTTGTCGCGGCGCGTGCGTTCGTGCTTGCGGATCACGTCCTGGTCATACTCGTCAATCGAACAACAGGCCACTACGCCGATTTGTTCATGGTCTCCCATGATCAAACGATAAAGATAAATGCTCGGAACCGCTTCGGTTTCAAGCGGGCAAGACTTGATCAGATTCTGGAAGTTTTCTACGGCTTTGCGGTAAACGGGCTCGCTGTAGATGTCCGTGCCCTCAGGCAAATCGATCTCCGGGCGCGATACATGCAAAAAACTCAGCGGATTGTCGGCGGCAAGCTTGCGGGCTTCTTCAGTATTAACAACGTCATACGGAACACTTGACACTTGCTTCGCGCGATCGGCCTGCGGGCGCAAAGCGCTGAAGGAATGAATAACCGCCACGGAATCCTCCTCTGAGCAGCAAGGTTGGAACAAGCCTTCAGCACTAGTCTCACGTGCTTTCCTAAAAATTTTGCTTGATTGCTGTGACCTAAGACTATCGGTGAAGCGCGATCTTAGCAAGTCAAGGTAGTGTCCTGATTTTCAGGCTGTTTCGCCAATCTTTTGCGCCTTTACTACCTTCGGGCTTTTGCTGAAGGCAGGCGCAACCAGCCATGTCAAGATGCTGACGTCTTGCTAACCGGCCATCACATCCAGGTTTCCACACCGTTGAGCCAAGCGTCTAAGCAAAGTGAGCTACCGACTGAATCTTTACAGAACCGAGAGCGGTAGCGACCGGATGCGAGAATCAACCAACGTTGGACCAAGCGTCTAAGCAAAGCGAGCAACCGACTGAATCAATACAGAACTGAGAGCGGTAGCAACCGGATGCTAGAGTCAACCAACGTTGAGCCAAGCATCTAGTAAAACGAGCAATTCCAGCGTGAGTGCTAACATCCGGTCGCTACCGCTCGCGGTTCTGTATTGACCTCCGTTGCGCGCAACGAACAGGGCCGCGAAAGCTTGTGTTCATGCCGGTATGGAGGAGCACTTGGACTGCGTGTAGAATAGCCGCCAATGGCTAGCAAGGAAGAAGGAAGACGCCGCGACCTTGATGCAAGACTAAACAAAATCGAGGAGCGTTTCGAACATGAGATGCGTGAGCGCGGGTTTGATCCGGCGCAGGCCGACAACGTTGCGCTGCCCGGTTCACTTGCAAAGCTTTACGCCGAGCGAGAAGAATTGCGCGCTGAGTTGCAAACCGACGAACAGCATGACTGACAAACTTTTATGAGAGAGACCGAAAGAATTGCCGATCAGTTAAAACGAGCGTTCGAAAGCCAAGCCTGGCATGGGCCGAGCGTGCTCGAAATTCTTCAGGACGTGACGGCCGGACAGGCGGCGGCGCGTCCAATACCTGGCGCCCACAGTATCTGGGAGATCGTACTGCACATCGCTGTCTGGGAAAGCGTCTGTCGTCGACGGCTCGCAGGGGATCGGGCAGAGCCTTCTGATGAGGAAGACTGGCCAGCGGTTAAAGACACCGGCGAGGGCGCATGGCAGACTACTAAAGCCGACCTTGTGGAAGGACATCAAAAACTGAGACAGGCGATGGGTCGCCTCGACGACTCGCAACTCGATGAACCGATTCTGCCGGGCAAGTCTTCAGTTTATGTGACTGTCCAGGGCGCTGTGCAACATGATCTGTATCATGCGGGTCAGATTGCTATTTTGAAGAAGGCATTTTCAGGAAAGGAGCAGAGGGTATGAGTAATCTGGCAAGCCGAGAATGTATTCCTTGTCGGGGCGGGGTGCCGCCGCTCAAGGGTGAAGAAATCTCAAAACTCGCGTCTCAGCTGCCGGGATGGGAAGTGGTAAACGAACATCACTTGAAGAAAAAATATAGTTTTGAGGATTTTCGTGAGGCCCTTGTTTTTGTAGATCGCGTTGGCGAGCTTGCGGAAGAGCAAGGACACCATCCTGACATCTGTTTTGGCTGGGGCTGGGCTGAGATCACGATCTGGACGCACAAGATCGGAGGGCTAAGCGAAAGCGATTTCATAGTGGCGGCAAAGATTGACCAACTCGGTTAACCCCGCCGTTGTTGCTAATCTCGCCCAAGTCAATGAACTGGCTCAATTTCGTGATTACCATTCCCTCAGCCACTTCCATCCGGCACGATAATGCGGGTTTGTCATGGCTCTCCGTCTGGCCCTGCTCGTGGTACCAGATCTGACAATTTGTGCATTCACCGTTCCAGCAAAAATCTCCGTATGAAATCGTGTTGATTGATAAGTACTGAAAGCATCTCAGCAGACGGTTTTTTTCAGGAACCTGGACCTGTTTACCCAGAATATCAACCGTGACCAGTTTTTCGTATGGATCAAGCAGGTCGCTTTGAGTGGGACAGGGCTTTGTTGCTTCAAGAGTTTGTTCTTTCATAAGCCGGCGCAGTATAGCGATTCCCTCGCGAAAATAACATCCTCGTGAAAATAATATCTAGACCTGGCGTGACGACTTCTCATCCACTGCGGTACGTTGCTAAACTAAATCTACGCGGAGGTAATCCAATTGACCTTAGTTATCTACACAAAGCCAGGCTGTCCCTACTGTCAACAAGCACGGGATCACTACAATGAAAAAGGTAGGTCTTTTACAGACTATGACGCCCAAAACGATCGGGCTCGGCGCAAGGAGATGTTGTCCTACTCGGGCGGTGATCCGACCGTGCCTTGCATCGTTGAAGATGGTAAGTACCTAAAGTCAGGCTGGGGTGATCCTCCTCGTGGTTGAACTGTTCATGACTAGCCGGCCGTGAGCCGCGAAGATACTTACAAAAAGACTCCTCGAATTTTACTGCACTCGATGTTGTGCCAGGTTAACACGGAACAACCGTCTGAAAAGCCCTGATGTCCGCAGTCATAAATCCACCAACAAAGAAGGTTCGCTATGAGAAAACGGCCAACACCCCTAATGCTGCTCGTCTTGTTTGCAGTGATTTCGCTTTCCACTTCCAGTCACGCGGCGCTGGCGCAATCTAATGGGGGAGGAACCGCACCTAAACCACCAATGGCAGAAAAGAAAAGCAAGACTATAAATATTCACGGCGAGACGATCGTCGATGACTACTTCTGGCTTCGCGAGAAGTCGAGCCCACAGGTGATCACCTATCTCGAGGCCGAGAATGCGCATACTGATGCGGCTTTGAAACCAACTGAGGCGCTTCAGCAGAAGCTCTACAAGGAGATGGTCGGGCACATCAAGGAAACCGACCAAAGCGTGCCTTATCGCTGGGGTAATTACTTCTATTACACGCGTACTGAGCAGGGTAAACAGTATCCTACCTATTGCCGCAAGCAGGGGACGCTCGAGGCAAAGGAAGAGGTAATTCTCGATCAAAACCAGCTCGCGAAGGGGCTTAAGTTCTTCAACATCGGCGCGTTCGTCGTTAGTGACGATGGTAACCTGCTAGCTTATTCAACTGACACCACAGGCTACCGGCAATACAAACTGCAAATCAAAGATCTGCGGACCGGCCAATTACTCCCGGAAACCTTCGAGCGAGTGGGCAGCGTGATGTGGGCCACTGACAACAAGACCCTCTTCTTCACTACGGAAGACTCTGTCACGAAACGTTCCGACAAGTTTTTCCGTCATGTGCTAGGTGACAAAACTGATCTGGTACTGGAAGAGAAGGATGAAATCTTCGACCTTGGCGCCGGACGCACTCGTGACAAGGCGATGATCCTAATTGGCTCCTACAGCAAAACTTCGACGGAGTTTCGGTATCTCCCGGCTGATAAACCGATGGCGGGGGCGAAATTGATTCGCGCACGCGAGCCTGAACACGAGTATGACGTCGATCATTACGGCGATCGGTTTTACATTCGCACAAACAAAGGCGCAAAAAACTTTCGCGTAGTCAGTGCGCCTGTTTCTGATCCGTCGGAAAAAAACTGGAAAGAGTTCGTGCCCTATCAACCCGCGATAAAGGTCGATGACATCTCTTTCTTTATCAATCACGCGGTTATTTCAGAATGGGAAGGTGGCTTGCAAAGGCTGCGGGTCATCGATATGAAGACTAACAAGGCCCATCGTCTTCAATTTCCCGAGCCGGTATACGCTGCCTCGCTGACGGTCAACCGGGAATTCAATACTCCCGTTGTGCGCTACACCTACCAGTCGCTCGTGACGCCCAGTTCCGTTCTCGACTACGACATGAATACGCACCAGGCCACGCTCCTGAAGGAGACTGAAGTTCCCGGTGGCTTTGACAAGAAGAATTATGTTTCGGAGCGCCTCTTCGCGACTGCCTCGGATGGAACGAAGGTCCCGCTGTCAGTGGTCTATCGCCGGGGCACGAAGATCGACGGTAAAGCGCCGCTCTTGCTTTACGGTTATGGCTCTTACGGCGCGTCGATCCCGCCAACCTTCTCATCAAACCGGTTGAGCCTGCTGGACCGGGGCGTCGTCTATGCAATTGCGCACATTCGAGGTGGCGGCGAGATGGGCGAAGAGTGGCGCCAGGCGGGAAGAATGATGAACAAGATGAATACGTTTACGGATTTCATCGCCGCTGCCGAGCATCTGGTAAAGAACAAGTACACGGCAAGCGACCGGTTGGTCATTCAGGGTGGCAGCGCCGGAGGCCTGCTAGTGGGCGCCGTGACAAACATGCGACCCGATCTTTTCAAAGCCGTTGTTTCGCAGGTCCCCTTCGTCGACGTGCTAAACACCATGCTCGACGCTACCCTCCCGCTTACTACCAGTGAATACATCGAATGGGGCAACCCGAACGACAAGGACGCCTACTCTTACATGAAGAAGTATTCGCCTTACGACAACATCGCCAAGGCGAACTATCCGGCTATTCTGGTCAAAGTTTCGCTCAACGATAGCCAAGTGCCTTACTGGGAAGGCGCAAAGCTGGTCGCCAAACTGCGGACCATGAAGACTGACAACAATCCGCTGCTGTTAAAAACGAACATGGGCGCAGGTCACGGCGGCTCTTCCGGACGCTACGACTATCTCCGAGAAGTGGCGTTTGACTACGCGTTCATGCTCTGGCAGATGGGTATTAGTGAATAAGGGGAAAACTACTACCATTATCTGTTTTTATTGAGGTAGTATAAGAGCCGATAGGGTTTGTGAAACGCGACTCCAGTTAGTGTATCCAGGCAAATCGGTCTTCCTACAGGAAAAAGCTGGCTTTAGCTCCTCAGCACTTATGAACATGCACTAGAGAAATCGCCCTTCCAGGCGGTACCCATTTAGCGAACCATGTATAAACGCATCTTCCCCCAGTTGCTGCTTATCGCTATTGCTTTCACCTCCGTCACCAGAGCCTTCTCACAAGAAAACCTTCCAAACCTGGTCAGGCGTGTTAAACCGGCAGTGGTCGCCATTTTTACGTACGATGAAAAGGGCGACGCACTGACCACCGGCAGCGGATTCTTCATTCGGCCGGGGCAAGTAGTGACAAACCTGCACGTGATGCGCGGTGCTTACCGTTCTGAAGTGAAAACCCTCGAAGGCAAAGGAAGGGTCTTTGCGATTGCCGGCATTCTCGCAGTCGATGAGGAAGGCGACCTCGCGCTGTTGAGCGTGGCCACACCCCCTGAGCGTCCCCGCTCGAACGAACTGGCGAGTGGTCTGCCGGAGGAGGGCGAGAAGATCTTCGTGATTGGCAATCCGTTGAAGCTCGAAGGTTCGGTTAGCGACGGAATAGTGTCGGCGGTGCGCGAGGTGCCCGGTGTCGGCAAGATAATCCAGACTACGGCGCCTATCTCTCACGGAAACAGCGGTAGTCCCATCTTCAATCTAAAGGGCCAGGTGATTGGAGTAGTAACGGTCAAGGTTACTAATGGTCAAAACATAAACCTCGCGATCGCTGCTGATCGCGTCAGGACGCTGCGTCCCGGCAAGCTCCGACCATTATCTGATCTACCTGAGAAGGAAGGCCGTGGCGACATAGCGGAGTTACTGTACCGAACAGGCCTCGATTCTTTGTGGCTGGGTAACTACGACAATGCAGTAGGTTACTTCGAAAATGCTGTTAACCGGAATCCAAAGCGCGCAGATGCGTGGATTCAAGTTGGGTATTGCAAAGTCAAGCAGGGTAAAACTGAGGAAGCTATACGGGCTTATCAGCACGCCTTGTTGCTAAAGCCCGATGCGGAAGAAATCCTTAATAAGCTCGGTGATGCTTATTACTTCGCGAGCAGACTGCCTGAGGCCATTGCAACCTATAAAGAGGCGACGCGGTTGTACCCATCGGGCGCCGAAGCTTACTACAATCTTGCTCTGGTTTATTTCGAAACTGGCAATCAGAAGCTGGCTCTAGCTCAAGGGCGCATCCTACGACAGCTCGATGAGAGGCTTTACGAAAAGTTTTTGAGTGACACGCAATAGAGCAGGAGACAAGGCGGCAGGCGGCAGGAGGATCACTCACAGAATCGAAACGCGGGGATTGGTACCAACGTCCATCCCCGCGTTATTATTTTTTCCGCTCGTTCTGCCCAGTACCACCTGCCGTCTGCCTCCTGCCGTCTGCCGTCTGCCGCCAGTTCTACCCCCCGGCCTGGCCAGTGAAGACATTCGCATCGATGCTTTTCGGATCGCCCAGCACGACAAAGCGGATGTTGCGCATGTATTTTTGCGCGACCCGCTGCACATCGGCAGGCGTTACCGCGCCTAGACGGGAGATAATCTCAAAAGAATTTCGCCAGCCCCCGCCGATCAGCTCGTATTCTGCGAGGTTTCCTGCCTGCGCAGAGTTGGTCTCTTGTCCCATGTAGTAGGTGGTCAGGTATTGCGCCACCACGTCAGAGATGTCCTGTTGTCCAATTGACTGGTTCTGAAGCCGTTTGATCTGCTCCAGCATTACTCCTACGGCTTGATTTGCATCAACGGCCGTAACGTAAATGCCTCCGACGTTTGCGCCCTGACTGCTAAGAAAGGCGTTCGGAGCGTACGAAAGATTGCGCTTTACCCGAACTTCTTCAAAGACCCGGTCGCGCAGCAGGTTCGAAGCGATTGACATTGGATAGATGTCGTCCGCAGTTAAAGGCGGTGCCGTGAACAATCCCTGAACGTAATTAGTCGGCAGCCCGCGCTGAATAATTTCCACCGAAGGGCTGGCAAACGAAAGCTGCGGCATTGGTTCCGGGCGATAACTTCCACGCGGCAGTTTGCCAAACGCGGAAGCTACGCGCGCCCGCACGTCGGCGGGCTCAAGGTCTCCAACGACGACGAGCAAAAGTCGCGAAGTTTGCAACATCTCCTGGTGATACTTGCGCACGTCTTCCACAGTCAAACGGGCCACCGAGTCAGCTGTACCCTGAGGTCGATTGAGATAAGGATGCCCGGCATAGGCCACGCGCTCTTGCAGTCGCTGCAGGTAAGTGTCCGGATCGTCTGTGTCATCGCGCAGCGCGGAGACTCTGCGGCTTTTCACGAGCTCAAAGTCTTGTTTTGTGAAGGCGGGGCGTAGAGCCACGTCGGTGAAAATCTCCCACGAACGCTCAAAATTTGGCCGGGTAGAGGTAAAAGAAAGCACCGAGTAATCATAGTTTTCGCCGCTGCCTATACCCGTTCCCATGCGGGAAAGTTGGTTGCGCATGCGGTCACGAGGAAAGTTGGCGCTTGCTTCAGTTGCTACGGCAAGCATCAGAGATTCAATGCCTGCGTTTTCGGTATTGATGTTCCGCGAACCACCACGCAGGAACAACCCACCAGCGACAGTCGGACTGCCCGCACGCTTCTTAACGAGCACCTTCAGGCCATTGACCTCAAACTCCGTGACGAGCGCCGCCGCGCGACGTTCAGCATCAAGCTGCCCTGCTTCTACCTTTGGCGCCGGCTTCGGCTGCTGAGTAGCGTGTGCAGGCAGGGTGAATTTTTGTTGCGCAGCGTTCCTCGCAAATACGCCCTGTGTGCCGGCCACTGACATGGCCATGGCAAATAGCGGGAGCAAAATAAGAGAACGGGCGAAACCTGGAAGATTAAAACCTGAGACCACACGCCCTTTACTGCATCCTGCATCCTGCCGACTGCCGAGTTTTTTCCTCATTGTCCGATCAACTCCTCAGGTTTCAATTGTATCTGCTGCTGCACCCCTTCTGAAACCAGCGCCAGGCCAACGTGAGGCTTACCCTGAATGTAAGTGGTCACATAGCGGTTGATATCGGCCCGCGTGGTGCGGCGAAGACTCGGCAGATATCCGCGAAAATATTCGAGACCGGTTGAGGCCCACCAGAAGCTCAAGGTATGCGCGTATTCGCTCAGCTTTTCACGTGAATAAAGATCGTCCGCCTCGAGCAGTGCTTTGGCACTCTCCAGTTGGTCGTCGGTGAAATAGTCTTTATCGCCGAAACGCGCGACTTCGGCATAGACCGCTTTGATGGCCGCGTGCGCCTTATCAGGTGTGGTCTGCAGGATGATGGTGATGGGGCCGACGTTGCGCTGCGTGTAATAACCAATCCCGACACCGTTAACGAGTCCGGTGTCTACGAGAGCGCGCTGGAAACGCGAGTTTGGTTGCGTCAGAATGAATGAGAAGACATCCGCAGCGTAAGTTCCCGGATTGTCGGTGCCAATCGATGGGCCCTGCCAGCCAATCATCATCACAACGTTCTGCACCGGCTGCTTGATGATTGTGCCCTCGCTTTTTGCAAGCGGCGGATGCTCGACGGGCGGAAACTTCTCAAATGGATTATCAGCACGCTGCCAATCCCCGTAAAACTCCTGGGCCAGCTTGAAAACATCTTCGGGTGTTACATCGCCAGTCACAACCAGCGCCGAATTGTTCGGCACATAATAGCGCTGTTGAATCAGTCGCATCATGTCAGTCGTTGCAGCCGTCACTGTCTGGCGGTTACCGAGCGGATTTTTGCGGCTGGGGTATTTATAGAAAAGCCGGTCGTTCATCTCTCGATTCAGATAAAAGAACGGATTCGACTCATTCCGATCAATCTCGCCAATCACCACCTGGCGCTCGCGTTCAAATTCACCAGCGTTGAAGAGTGGATAGCGCGCCGAGTCGCGCATGAAGTTCATCGCCGTGCGCAGGTTCGGACTAGTTGTTGTGAAGTAGTAATTGACTACTTCTTCGCGCGTCTGACCATTGTAAGTAATTCCCAGTTGACCGATGGTCTTAAGGTAATCTTCCTGATCCGCAACGGCGCGATTGGCTTTAAAGAACATGTGCTCGTAGAGATGCGACAGGCCATTCAGCTCGGGCGGCTCGGTATAGGAGCCGTTCTTGACGGCTAGCTCGATCGTGACGAGAGGGACAGAGTGATCTTCCAGCACAACAACTTCGAGGCCGTTCGCAAGGACGCGATTTACCAGCTTGGCTTCCGGCAGACGTGCCGTGGCCGTCGCAGGGCCCGCCTGGGAGGAAACTGGCCGCGGTTGTTGCAAGACTGGTGCGTTACGGCCAAGGATGACCCCCGGCGCCGAAAGTGAAAGGATTAGTAAAAGGACCGACAGGTTACGTTTCACAAAAAATTCTCCATTTGACCTCTAGCATGCTTCTGAAGAAGTAGTAAGCAGCAATCGAAGCAGTAAAGCAATCCACGAAATCACACGAAAGAATTCTAATTAAGGCGTCCATTTCGTGCGGTTTCGTGTGGTTTCGTGGATCGTGTTTGTTTTTCAGCAGCGTGCTAGGCGTGATTGACCTCTGAAACGGTACGTTACTCAATGATTCCAGGACCCTTGGGAGTCCGAGCCAGTCACCATGTGGCGCCTGGGCGCGACCTTTCGATGTCGCGACCTCAAGAATAGATGTCAGCCAAAGAAGATTCAATCTTCCAGCAAGGTTCCGAAACTATGGTAATTGTCTGGAAATATGATTTGAGGTGTCGCAGGTGAAGCGCAACAACAGACTCTTACCTCACAAGGCTCTTTGCATGCTGCAGCAACACGTTGCGATAAGGGACTACATGGGGACTGAGAGTATTGGCAGACCACCTGAATTGGATCGACTTACGAGCTCTGCGACCACCCTCGATCTGTAACGAATACATTTGCTTAGTGCCTGGAACGTAGACTATCAAGCGGTAGCCTGGGTTTTGACCATGAGAATCGAACCCTGTAAAGAGGACCTCGTTGTACCCATCGCCATTAGCATCTATAGCTTCCGCAGTCCAATGAGCGCTGCGAAAGCTGCGGGTATCAAGCAGACCTCTGGCTGAAACCCGGAAGGCGGCTCCGCGTTTTTGCATCATGAAGAAACGCGAAGTGCCGGTTTGGCGCTCGTCATGAATTGCGACGACCGCCGGCCCGGATGGGGTGCGAAGTACTTGTACGTCGCCTACCGAGTACCGAGATGCTGTAGCGGCTATCTTCCGAGCTCGGTCCGGTGCCAATGTGGGAAACGATGCGTCCGAAGCAACTGCCAACATGCGTTCGTTACGTGCAACTCCGATCTCGCTCTCACCCTTCCGCGCCACGCCTCTGCGAAGCAGAGTACTGGTCGGCGCGAGTTGCGCCGAGACGGAAGGCTCCGGCAGGGTTGGGGGTGTAATCTCGTGGTTTCCCCAGACAAAAAGTAAAGCGCCAAAAAAGATCACGGTTGCGAGCGGGCCCGCCAGGCGAAAGACAATGCTACTGCGTTGAGCGAGCGCCGCCATCGTGGCGGCCAGAGGATCGGCTTCGGGCACATCGCGCCGCGCCCGCACCAGACTCTGTTCCAAAATCATTCGAGCAGCAGCGGCCGTTCGTGGCCGATTATCCGGACGTTTGGCAAGTAAGGTATGAACGGCGATCGCAAGCTGCTTCGGAATGTCCTGGCGCAGCTGTGGCAGAGGAGGCGCCGGAGCCGTTGCTTGCTTTACCAGCACCGCGGATGGCAAGGGGTCAATAAACGGTGGACGACCCGCCAACATTTCGTAGAGCACCACTCCGAGGCTGTAGAGATCGCTGCGTATGCCGACGCGTTGGCCCAGGCACTGCTCCGGCGACATGTAGCGGGGGGTGCCCACTAACTGACCGGATCCGGTGGTTGCGTGGGTAGCTGTTGATTCGGCTGAGGTCACCAGCACCTTTGCCACGCCAAAATCCAGAACACAAACTCCACGATCGTTGAGCATGATGTTCGATGGCTTAAGGTCGCGATGGATAATGCCCAACCGGTGGGCTTCGTCCAACACTTCGCAGATCTGAACGCCGATCTTTACAGCTCGTTCCGCTGAAAAACGACCGTCCCGGGCCAGCGCTTCCGAGAGCGTCGTACCCTCTACAAACTCCATGATGATGAAATGACGGCCGTCGGGTAGATTGCCGGCGTCGAAAATCATCGCGGCGTGCGGGTGGCGAAGTTTGGCCATCGTGCGGGCCTCACGCAAAAAGCGATCGGCCACATCAGGATCGCCGGCAAACTCGGGCTTGATGATCTTGACTGCAACTGGACGATCGAGTCCGAGGTGCGTCGCTCGATACACCGCGCCCATGCCACCTCGTCCGATCTCGCACTCGATACGAAACCTGCCAGCAATAAATTGAGGGACATCCATACCTGACCTTCTTTCGGGATAAAGGTCGCTCGGAGCGTGCTAGTCACGACGAGGAGATGCGCTTCCGTGCGGCGCTGAAAAATGGAGCAGTTGCTGTTCGTTTTTGACTGGGGGGAGAAAGCCGGCCTTATTGCCCGGTTAGTTTAGCACCTTTGGTGTCTGCAGGAACAGCTTACGGTTCCCATTCGAAGGCCACCTCGGAAATCGATGTATCCGGATCCTTTCCGAAGTAGAAATCCTCAAGCTCTATCCGCACCCAACGAGTCTTGATTGATCCCACGTCGACTTTCTGGCGTTCCATGCGATCTGGAAAATTGATAATACGCTTGGTGCCATCTGAGAAAGAGAACGCTGCCGCAGAAATGCGGTTGTTGCTGGCCCAGATTGCCTTGCTCTTGAAGTAACCGGGCAGGATAAGAATGCGATGCAGATTAATCTCACGATCAAAATCAAACCGTATCCACTCGCCCCAACCTGGCCCATCCACGCCTTCGATCCAGGCAGTACTCTGCCTGCCATCCATGGTGTTTGCCTGATCGTAGGTATTAATCTGGACCGAATAGCGCACGGAAGACGCTGTGACCTTAATCTGCAACGGTGAAGTCTTCGGGTTCAGACCATCTGCGCTCGTGGCTTTTTCGGAGGTTTTGGCAGTTGAGTCACCTTGCTTGGGTGAGGGTGCTTTCAAGTCATTATTAGCGAGATTTGGTCCTGAAGCGTCGCGCTGATCCTGACGACTTTGACGAAACAAGAATGCTGCGGCTAACACGGCACCAACCAGCAGCAATACTGCAATCGCAATGACGCCTCCCACGAGCAAGCGACTGGTCGGGGGAGCCGTACTGCCTCGATGAACACCCTCGCCCGCGATCGGGGCCGCAGTCGCATTCGGGTAGGCCCTGGGCGAGGCCCGAATGGGCGTTATAGGCTGGTCAAATGCTTCAGCAGGCGATGCATTGTGCCAGGTCTCAGGAGAACCGTAGACCAGGGTCGCATTCGGATCTCGTGCAGGACTGCCGACAAGTCTAAGCAGTGCGCCATCGTCCAAACAAAACCTGAGTGAGTCGTCCTCGTAGCTACGATTACATTGAGGGCACTGCTTCATTTGTCACGCCCTTTGATCCGCTACTTAGCGGGTGTGTCAACTACGTTTGGAATCCAGAACGTCTGCCCATCAACTTCAACGTTCTTCAAACCCCGTTTTGGCAGATCCTTTTCTTTGAGACCAAGAAAAGTAAAATGCGGTAGATCACTGAGAACTGTTTGGAACCAACCGTGCTTTGCCATGATCTCTCGCACGCGCGGATTATCAAACTCGGTCACATCGAGCGCCAGCATCACTATGTGCTGCGAAGTGCCAGGCGCCGCAATCGAATAAAGTATCGACTTCGACAGGTCCTTACTGAAGAAGATGCCGCTATGCTCGAGTTCCAGCACCTCCGCCACCTGGCTGTTAAGCGGTAGATTCTTAAGACGCTCCACCTGTTCGGTCGTCAGTCGTCCCTGGCTTAGCCAGTAGTCGAGCGCAGGCAAGAATCTTGTGTCCCATAAACGTAGGCTGTCCTCGTAGGTTCGTCGTGCCGCCTCAGCGCCACCGCGCGGAGTGATGTCCAGATCCTCCTTTTGAGCTTCTTCGCGAGCTTTAAGCAGTGCTTTCATCGCCTCGGGCTGCAACTCAATCTCTGAATCGGCAATCGCTTCGGTGGTAAAGCCCGCGCTCTCTTGAAACCTGGTGACCTGCTCCTCACTGGAGAATACACAGACCGGCGGCGGCATTACTTTTTTAACCGCCAGAAACACCGCTCCGTAGTCTTCCAGGATACGCCGAGCCACGGGGTCTGAAACTGGACAGATTTTCTCAATGCTTGTTTTGCGTTTTTTTAGTGCCTTGCGAAGCGCCTCATAAAACGGGGCGTAAGTGTTCTTCTTCTCTTCAACGGTTCTCACCATAGTGTGACCGATTGTTCCCGTTTCTGCGCCTCTTTCTGCGGCAGCGTTGTTCTGGGACTGCATGCAGACACTCCACAGCAAGCTACAAATGGCCGCAACAGCTAAGAGTCTCAAGGGTGCAGACCGGGAGCCTGGTTTACTAGACGGACCCCTTGTTCCTCCAACCGTGTGCGAAAAGTATTTCAAGAAAGGCTTTTGCGCCAGCAACCGTACACCCCTGTTCATCAGCCTCTCACCGCGTGGATGATAGTGTCGGTTTATTGAGATGGTCAACAAACTCTGCGATGCGAGCTATACTCCCAGCGTTTCAATCTCGTCAGGCAAAGTAACAGATGAATCCGATAGACCGCATCAAAGAGATCCTCGATACCTATCAGAAATACGGTTGGAAGATAGAGCGGGTGTTGATGCGTCCTGAAACGCGTGAAGTTGTGATCCAGGAGCAGATCAGTTTCGCAGAGGCCAGAATCGAGGAAGGGAGCATTGATGCCCTATGGTTTTCCAGGGCCTCGCACAACAACCGGCAGGCTTGGGAATTGCGGCTGGTAGCCGAGAGTAATTACGCCCTTTTTGAAACGTTTGAAGCCGACGAGTTTGAAGAGCAGCGCGAAGAAGTGCGTTGTGAAATGGAAGGCAGGATGGGCGAATATGTCAATCGGGCACCTGGGGAAGTGATGAGTAAGGAGTGCTGAGTACTCATCACTCAGAACTCATCACTTCTTTTACTGCTTACCCATTTTCACGGGAATGTCCAGTTTCTCACCGCTGCGCATTACCACCACCGTGACTGTGCTGTAGGGTAGCGCACGACGAACGCGCCAACTAAGTTCTTCAGGGGTACGAATGGGAATCCCACCAAACTCAGTCACGATGTCACCCTCTTTTATGCCGGCAAGATCGGCCGGCCGACTCTGGTGGACCTCGTCCAGCCGCACCCCGAAGGTTTTGGTGCCGGCAATGGGTACGCGCTCAGAGTTACCATCGTCGTAGCCAAACAGCCCTCTGCCTTCCGGTCGATTACGAAATTCTTTTCCGAGCCGCTCAAACTCCGCTTTCGATACAGTCGTGAGCTTCGTGGTCTTCTGTTCTCCATCACGAAGAAAAACAACATCGACAGTTTTGCCAATCTCCGTGCGTCCCAGTAAATCCATGATCTCATCGTCCGTCTGGACCCTCTGGCCATCGAAACTGGTGATAATGTCTCCGCCAACGAGACCAGCCTTATCTGCCGGCGAGCCTGGCGCATCAACCGTGTCGAACGTTACTCCTCCCTCAGCGGTATCAAAAGAATTGACGCCAACATAAGAGCGGGGAGGGGCTGCGGGCGTGTTTTCTATATGGACGGCCCGGCGGATTGGCGAAACCAGGGCAGTAAATCCGGCGGCGGCGATAAAGAAGATTAGCAAGCCAAGAAACATCCAAGCCATGCCACTCATTCGTTTGCGACGTTTTCCAAGATGGCGGGTAGCTGCCGGGCCGAGCGGACCGCCGGAAAGGCCATAAGACGCTGAGCTCTTCCCGGGTAAAACCGCTGGACCGCCGTTTTGAAAGCGCACTGTCTCGGTATATTCAGCAGATCCTTCTCCCAGGCGATAGCCGCAATTGCGGCAAAAACGCAGCTCTCGCGGCATCGGTGTGTGACAGTTTGAGCAGCTCGTAACGCTTGGATCGAGCTCTGCATCTATTGGCATTCCAGGATTCTGCGACATGATCTTTCTTGTGGGCTGCGGTTAACGAAAATCAGACAGCAATTGCCTATACGCCAGATGGCGCCTTTCGGTTGCATTGCCCGTCCAGCGAATAATGCCCGTCCAGTGAATAACTAGAAACTTATCTCAAAATTGCTGGTTAATATTGCTGGTTAATTTTGACTCCTTTGCCTGATTCGAAGATGGCTCGAGAGATGAACTGACTTAAAGTCGCTCTTGAGCCCCCGCGAAACGTAAGTCGGGGGCTTAAAGGCCGATGATTTCGGGATTGTGCACCCCGGATGGACATCCGCCCGGCTTGTGTGCAAAATCTAATAGGCTTTGATGAGTTGATGCGCCTCGATGCCATGCGCTCCGAAGGGACGGGAGTAACTGTGGAAGTCACAAAAGCACTTGCGGCACTCCAGCCGCTTTACGGAAAAGACAACATTGAGATCGTCACGCTCGACGGCCGTCGCGTTCGCGGCATTGTTAGGAGCATGAAAACCACACAGGCTTTGACCACTCCGAGTGTCAAGATGG
>JBPCIQ010000245.1:0-6171 GCA_051006135.1 Pyrinomonadaceae bacterium
TTAATTCGAGTTACTTCGTGTGATTTGTGGATCGATTTACTGCTTCTATTGCTGCTCACACTCTTTCTCGCAGCCTGCTAGATCAGCATGGCCGCGAGTGCTTCGGCATCGATGTTGCCGCCCGAGAGAATTACACCAACCCGATTGAGATTCTGGGGTAACTTCCTGAACAATACGGCGGCCGCGGCCGCGGCCCCTGACGGTTCCACCAGCATCTTCATCCGGAAAAGCAAAAGCTTTATAGTCTCGACAATCTCCTCATCCGAGACCGTCAAAACATCGTCCGCGTTTTGCTGAAGAATGGGAAAAGTTAGCGTGCCAGGAGATTGAACACGTAACCCGTCAGCGATCGTGGGCGGGGGTGAAATCGAGACTCTTTCGCCTTTGATAAATGACTGTCGCGTGTCATCACCAGACTCCGGCTCGATTGCGAAGCAGCGAATTGCTGGCTTGATCCCTTTTGCAGCGGTGCTGACGCCGGCAAAGAGACCGCCGCCGCTACACGGGGCTAGAATGCAATCCAAGTCCCGTGCCTCTTCGAGAAATTCCAAAGCGCAGGTTCCTTGTCCCGCCATTACCAGATAATCGTCATAGGGCGGCACCATAGTCAGGTTCTCGCGTTCAGCGATTTCGTTGGCCACAGCTTCGCGGTCCTGACCATGCCGGTCATAAAACACGATCTCCGCACCATAACCCCTGGTCCCCGCGACCTTGGATTTCGGCGCATCATCCGGCATCGCGACAACAGCACGCACACCTGCCTCACTCGCAGCCAGGGCCACGGCCTGGGCGTGATTACCAGATGAGAACGCAACAACGCCTCGACGTTTCTCTTCCGCAGTCAAGGAAAGAATCTTGTTTGTAGCACCACGAATCTTGAAGGCCCCGGCGCGCTGCAGGTTTTCGCACTTGAAAAAGACTTCCTTGCCTGCAGCGTCGTTAAAGGAATGCGACGTAAATACAGGCGTGCGATGAATGCGCGAACCAATCCGTTCGCGGGCTTCTTTAATTAGTTGGTTTGTGAGCATCGCTGCAGTTTAACCGCTACCACACTAAAAACAGTACTGAGTGCTGAGTACTGAGTGCCCGTCGCGCGCGCCTGATTCCTGTGATCTATACTTAGTTACTCCGTGACTCAGCACTCAGCACTAGTACTCAGTACTTTTTTGAAATCTTGACGATCAGGTCCTTGTGTCGTCATACCGAAGACTTCTGCGAAGCGCGCGACGATTCGGTTTTCGACTGCGGAAACGTCCACTTCGCGCTCGAGCAAATTTTGCATCGAGGTGACCGGCTCACCTTCGCAGGCAACAATTAGATTGAAGAAACTGAGATCGGTGTTTACGTTCAACGCAAAGCCGTGTGTGGTGACCCAGCGTGCGATGTGCACTCCAATGGCCGCAACTTTTCCCTGTGACGTGTGAACGCCAGTCAGACCTTTGATCCGAAATGTCTCAATACCGAAATCGGCCATTGCGCGAATCAGAACCTCTTCCAGATCACGGACATACCGGTGGACGTCTTCACGCTCAGGGCTCAGATTGATTACGGGGTAGCCAACGACCTGGCCCAATCCGTGATAAGTAATTTTGCCGCCGCGGTTAGTTTCAAAGACTGTAACGCCCCGGGCCTCGAGAGCTTCTGGCGGCTGCAGAATTCCGGAATTGTCGCCGCGCCGCCCGATTGTGAGCGTGTGAGGATGTTCGAGCAGCAGCAAAGTGTCTGATTGCTCGCCGCTTTGGACAGCGCGTTCAGTTTCTCGTTGCAACGCCAGCGCCGCCTCATATTCAATCAGGCCCAAACGCTTGACCAGTAGGGTGCGTTCTCTCATGGACAATAAATCAGATCGCTGCATTAGGTCCTTCCTAGTGGCCTGTAACAGAGGCTTCGCTAGCGACCTCTCATTCACACCTGCTTTTTAGCTGGACATCCGTAGCCGCTGCCGCTCACCATCCGCACGGGCTGACCAATAGCGATCCGTCCCGTTTGCAAAACGCGCGCGTAGACGCGGGAATAACCAGGATGACGTTTCTGAGAGATGCGCGGGTAATCGCCGCCGACAAATGACTCTGGAATCGAGTTGCACGGAGACGTATAGCTAGTTATTTCCACGAGCACCTGATCGCCCAGGGCCAGTTGTTGTCCGGGCGTGACGCTGCTCCAATCGAGACCGGATATTGTCACATTCTCACCGACCGCTCCGGGAAAGATTGGATGGCCCTCCGCCTGCAACTCGAGAATGCGATCCAACGAATAGAGGCAAAGAGCGCGCTCCGGACCTCCATGAATATCCGGAAAGGCGTGGGCATCGCCTACCAGCCCCAACTCGGTTACGATTGCTTCACGTACCGCCAGTTTCGGCACACCACCCGGAGAACTGTTCAGTTGAAAGATTCGAGCTTCCATGACTAACCCTCAGTATCTTATTTCAGATTCGCGTTCATCCGCGCAAATCCGCGGCTGATTTCACTCTTTCTGTACTGACTAAAAATGACCCACCGCCCAATTGGAAAACCATTTGACTTAATCCGCGCCTTAGCTTAAAAGCATCTTCTCCTCTTCAGGAATTCTAGCAAGCATTCTAACGTTTGCATCGTATCAGTTTTGCAGTCTGGCAACGGGCCAGCAATTATCTCTTTTCCATCGCCGAGGAACATACAATGAATCGACACTCCTTCGCACGCGCTACCTGTCTGTCTGCGTTGCTATTTGCTGTTTCCGCCATTGCGATAGATGGACAGGTGAAGCCCGCTCGCGA
Source organism: Pyrinomonadaceae bacterium (assembly GCA_051006135.1). Taxonomy (GTDB): domain Bacteria; phylum Acidobacteriota; class Blastocatellia; order Pyrinomonadales; family Pyrinomonadaceae; genus PSRF01. Next base: position 2,759 of record JBPCIQ010000245.1, read on the forward strand.
TCCCAATCAATCCATTGATCAGGAATACACCAGGAAGATTCATGAGTATACGACGGAGCCCTTCTTTAACTCGCCTTTGACCGATTACCTGCCGGCCTCGCCAAACGTGCCCACCCCGAAGGCTGTCCTGGGAGACGTCGCAGGCGCGCCGGGCAAGCTGCCCTACGCGGCGGAGGTCTACCGCTACATGCGCATGCTGGAAAAAGCGAGTCCGCGCGTGAAGGTCTTTGCAATCGGCACGACGGAAGAGGGTCGCGAGATGATTGCAGTTGCCGTCGCGTCAGAAAGTTTGCTCGCTAAACTTGATGAGAACCGCGCTCGGCTGGCAAAGCTTGCCGACCCGCGCACCATCAACATGAACGAGGCTGAGGCCGACCGGCTCGTAGCCGCCTCGTTCCCAGTTTATTACATCACCGGCGCCATTCACTCAACCGAAACCGGATCGCCAACGGCATTGATGGAACTCGCATACCGGCTCGCCGTGGACGAAAGCCCTTATGTGCGCGCGATTCGCGACAACATGGTCACGCTGATCACGCCCGTGGTCGAAGTTGATGGCCGGGACCGGATGGTAGATGTGTACAACTGGCATCTGGCCAACCCCAAGTCTAACTGGCCGCCGCTCGTTTACTGGGGCCACTATGTAGCTCACGACAACAATCGCGATGCAATCGGTCTGTCGCTGAAACTCACGCGCAACGTGCTCAATACCTATGTCGCGTGGAAGGCGCAAGTGCTTCACGACCTGCATGAGTCTGTTCCGTATCTCTACGACAATACGATTGGTGATGGTCCATATAACGCCTGGGTCGACCCCATTCTGACTGATGAATGGCAGATGATTGGTTGGAACAATGTTTCTGAGATGACCAAGTTTGGCATGCCGGGCGTTTTCGCGCACGGGAAGTTCGATACCTGGTCGCCGGGCTATCTCATGTTCATTGCCGCAACTCATAACGGCATAAGCCGGCTCTACGAAACCTTTGGCAACGCCGGCGCCGATACCGTTGAGCGAACGCTATCGGCAGACGACTATTCCCGCACCTGGTTTCGTCAGAATCCTCCACTTCCCAAAGCGAAATGGTCACAGCGTAACAACAATAACTATCAACAGACGGCGCTGCTAACCACGCTCCATTACTTCAGCAATAACAGCAAGCTCTTTCTTAAGAACTTTTATGTCAAGAGCAAGCGGTCCATCGAAAAGCCGAAGAATGAGGGTCCGGCCGCTTATGTTTTTCCCGCCGATGACCCGCGTCTCGGCGGCCAGGCGGACTTGCTCCGCACACTGCAGGCGCAGGGCTGTGAGATTCATCGCGCGACAGCTCCTTTTACGGTAACCGTTAAAGCAAAGAAGAAGGCGTCAGAGCCCGCAGCGATCCCGTCTCCGTCTGCCTCTCCATCAGCGAGCGAGTCTCCGGCAGGACCGGCAGCTGCCGTGACACCGTCCGATGCGGTGCCCCGCGTGTCGGCGAGCCCTTCTCCCTCAGCACCCGCGCCTCAAGAGAAGAAGGAAGCAAAATTTGAAGATCGGCAGTTCCCCGCTGGCAGTTATATCGTCCGCATGGACCAGCCCTACAGTCGCATAGCCGATGCGCTCCTCGACCACCAGTATTGGGCCCCGGACGATCCCCAGCAGGACGTCTATGACGATACAGGCTGGACCATGGGAGAACTCAGCAACGTTCAAGTGGTTCGCGTAACCGACGTTAAGGCGTTGAGCGCGTCGATGGAACGCGTGAATGGTGAGGTACGGGCCCCTGGTGGGATAAACGGCGCTATAAACAATGCTTCGATCTATCTGATCAATCACAATGCCGACAATAGCCTCATCACGTTGCGCTATCGTTTGAAGGATGTCGCTGTGGAGGCGGCGGAGGAGCCCTTCGAAGCAGCTGGAAGAAAATTCAATCGTGGCTCTTTCATTCTGCGCAAGGCGCCAGGGGATGAGCTCCAGCGGGTTGCAGCGGACCTTGGCTTACCAGTTTATGCTGTGACAGCTGCTCCTTCGGTGAAAACTCACGCAGTGAAAGTCCCCCGCATCGCGCTTCTTCACACGTGGCTGAGCACCCAAGACGAAGGCTGGTGGCGTTTGCCGCTGGACCAGTTGGGTGTGCCCTACGCCTACATCAGCACTCAGGACGTAGCTCGAGATGCGGATTTGAGACGCAAGTACGACGTGATCGTGTTTGCGCCGGTCGGACGCGGCGCGAGTGCAATCATCAGCGGCATGCCGATGTGGGGCAATCCGATTCCGTGGAAAACAACGTCCTTGACTCCAAACCTGGGCAAGATTGATTCAACTGATGATATGCGCCCCGGCCTTGGCTACTCAGGTTTGATGAACCTGCAGAAGTTTACTCAGGAAGGTGGGCTTTTTATAGGCGTCATGGATACTGCCGACCTGGCTGTCTCTGCCGGCTTCACGCCTGGTCTCTCCATTGCGCGGCAGCAGCGATTGAAAGCGATCGGCGTCGTACTGCGTTCCAAGGTGGTCGATGCTGCCAGCCCGATTGCTTACGGATATGGCGAAACGCTGCCGATCTATTGCTTCAACGGGCCGATTTTTAACCTGAGCAATTTAGCCGGAGGCAGAGGTGCACGACCGCGCCGAGAGACGCGGACTACGGGACGCGGCTCGCCTGACGATCCGGACATTGTGCAAGGCAGGCCGCCAGTCGAATTGCCCGAAGTGCCGACTCCGGAAGTGTGGGAGGCGGTGCCGGTAACTGACGAGCAACGCCGTAATGGGATCAACATCATTCCGCCGGCAATGCGCCCACGCGTGATCTTTCGTTACGCGGATAACAAGGACTTGTTCATTTCAGGTTTGCTGGATGGCGGCGACGAAATTGCGCAGCACCCATTGATCGTCGATGTTCCTTCAGGACAGGGCCACATCGTGCTCTTCTCAAATAATCCGATGTGGCGCGGCCAGACAAGAGGAAGCTATTCGCTGGTTTTCAACGCGATCCTGAATTTCGACAACTTGAACGCAGGCCGGAAACTCGACGAGAAGTAGTGGCCGATGCCCGCGCACCCTGCAGGGCCCTCGTCCTTGGCATAGCGAGACCATCCTGACAATGAATCGCTCTTTGAGAGATAGTGGCAGATGCAGCCAGGTGCGGGTTGCGAGGGAAGCGCGAACATTGCTTGCCAACGGAAACAGCCAGGCCACGAAGATTCCTGCTAAGAGCGACTGAAGTAGAGCCGTGCTTCCCTTCGCAACACCTGACGACGCATTCTGTAACAGCCCCAGATACTTGATGAGAATCAGACCGGAAAATATCAGCGCTATTCCCTGATTACCAGCTGTCAGATTTCCCGCTCAAGAAAAGCGTCGCCAAAACGCCCGCCATTCGTAACGGAGGATTGTTGTTATCCGATCCACTCCAGATCCTCAACCGTACCCC
>JBPCIQ010000246.1:0-30076 GCA_051006135.1 Pyrinomonadaceae bacterium
AGAAAACCGGACATTTTAACTTGCTAAAGACAGAAGATGCTGTTCAAGGAGGGCCGTTCAGTTATGGTGTGTGTCTGTTAAAAACAAATGCCGCGAGTCTTACTTCGCCGGCGTGATTGGCTTGTCAATAAGTTTGCCGTCCTTCACGAGAAAATAAGATCACAAGCAGGGGTTCACTTAGCCCTCCCAAGAACTTCGTATTTCGTCCACTCCAAGGACGCATGCTAAACTTTTGCCTAGTCAGTTCTCAGTTGTCCGTAATTTCTTTGCGGGTCAATTGCAACTGACTACTGACGACTGGCAACTGACCAATTATTATGACTGGAAACGAGATACGCGAGACTTTTCTGAGATACTTCGAGCAGCGCGGCCACACGCGTGTTCGCTCGTCGCCTTTATTGCCCGCCAACGATCCGACGTTGCTCTTTACTAACGCCGGCATGAACCAGTTCAAAGATGTCTTTCTCGGGCTGGAGAAGCGCGAGTACGTACGTGCCTGCTCATCGCAAAAATGCGTGCGCGCGGGTGGGAAGCATAACGACCTCGATGAGGTGGGTAAGACGGCGCGTCATCAAACGTTTTTCGAGATGCTCGGCAATTTTTCGTTTGGCGATTATTTCAAGCGCGAAGCGGTCGAGTATGCCTGGGATTTCCTCACCGGCAGTCGTGATAAAGGCAAGCTGGGTCTTGACCCTGAGCGTCTCTGGTTCACAATTTTCGGTGGCGACGAAGAAGTCCCCGCTGATGAGGAAGCTGCAGCGTTGTGGGTAGAAATGGGCGCGAAACCCGAACGCGTGCTTCGTTTTGACCGCAAGGATAACTTCTGGCAGATGGCAGAGACCGGACCTTGCGGACCCAACTCAGAAATCAATTACTATCTCGGCGAGCATCCGGAAGATCCAGAATTCAACCGCGCCGATCTTGTAAACGGGCCGGGTGATACAACGATGGAGATCTGGAATCTGGTCTTCATGCAATACAACCGTATTGAAGTGGAACCGGGTAAGTACAAGCTCGAGCCGCTGCCGAAGCCATCTGTTGATACAGGAATGGGACTTGAGCGCACGGCGGCGATCCTGCAAGGCAAGTTTTCAAATTACGATACCGATCTGCTTCATCCGATCATCGAGTTTACCGCCAACCTCGCTCGACGCGATTACGAACCAGAGACTCAAGAAGGTTTTGCGATGCGCGTCATCGCGGATCACGCACGCGCGACTGCGTTTTTGATTGCTGATGGAATCCTGCCCGGCAATGAAGGACGCAATTACGTCTTGCGCAAGATCATGCGGCGCGCGATTTACCAGGGTCGGCACACGCTTGGCTTCCAGGATTCATTCTTTCATAAGGTGACGAACTTCGTTGTGGATCAGATGCATGAGCCTTTCCCGGAGCTGGAAGTGCAACGCGATTTCATCGAGAAGATGGTGAAGCTGGAAGAGGAGCGTTTTGGAGCGACAATGACAGTCGGCTTACAAAAGCTGGACGATCTTTTCGCCCAGACTCCGAAGGACCAAACGCCAGCCTACACTGAACTAGCACGTCTTTACGATACGTTCGGCACTCCGCGCGATCTGATTCGCGTCGGCCTTGAAGAACGCGGGTTTACCGTTGATGAGGATCAGTTTAATCATTCGTTCGATGAGGCTCTGAAATCGCTTCAGCAGACAGGGAAACTGGAGATCGGAACCAGCGGCCCAAAAACGAATCGTGAACACAGTCGTCTAGTAAACAATCCGCTGTATCGCAGCAAGTTTAGAGGGTATGAGGAGACAACAACCCATCCTGTCAGAGTTATGGCGATCGTTAAAGAGGACACACAAATCAGTGAATTAAAGGCTGGTGAGCATGGAGAGATCGTGCTCGATCGTACACCTTTTTACGCTGAAGCAGGGGGACAAGTTGGGGACACAGGCCAACTTACTAGTGATGATGGCGGTATTCATGCTGTTGTTACGGACACCGTATCGCCGGTAGGGGGCTTGGTGCTTCACAAGGTAACCGTTGATAGCGGAACCATCAAAGCCTATCCTCCACCGGACATAGGCGTACCGCCTCTCCCTGATGATAGACCCCGACAGTTCTTTAGAGCTGAAGTTGACGTTGAGAAACGCGACGCCACACGCCGCAATCACACGACCACTCACTTGATGCACGCCGCATTGCGAGAAGTTCTCGGAACGCACGTCAAACAAGCCGGCTCGGTTGTAGCCCCGAATTATTTGCGGTTCGATTTTTCTCACTATCAGCCTTTGACCAGGAGCGAGGTCGAAGAGATCGAGAATCTCGTCAACTATCACATCCTGCGCAACGAGCCGGTCGAAACGAATGAGATGGCGGTTGAAGAAGCGATGCGTTCGGGAGCGATGGCTCTTTTTGGCGAGAAGTATGGCGAGAAGGTGCGGGTGCTTTCTATCAAAGGCGCGGAAGATATCTTCTCCAAAGAACTTTGTGGCGGCACGCATGTTCGTGCAACAGGCGACATCGGACTTTTCAAAATCGTCAGCGACGAATCTATTGCTTCAGGAGTGCGGCGTATCCGCGCCCTAACCGGCGTGGAGGCCTTCGCGCGGTTTCGTGAGGCGGAGGCAATTGTCGAGAAAGTTGCCGGTGGATTGCGCACTGCACGTACGGAAGTTCCGGTACAAGTCGAGCGACTGCAGGAAGAGCTGAAGCGCGCTCGGCGCGAAGCTGATGAACTTCGTCTGAAGCTTGCGAGCCGTGCTGTCAATACATCCGCAAATGGCGACGAGTCGCGTGAAGTTGCCGGGGTGCGCGTGGTGGCGCGTGAAGCTAGCGGTCTCGACGCCGCAGGAATGCGCCAACTCTCGGATACGCTGCTCGCGCGAATCAAATCCGGGGTCGTTGTGCTCGGACGAACCGGCGATGGCAAAGTTTCGCTGATCGTCCGCACCTCTCCGGACCTCTTGAAGCGTGTTCCAGCCGGCCAGGTGATCAAGGAATTGGCGCCAATAGTCGGCGGCAAAGGAGGGGGCAAGCCCGATATGGCGGAAGGGGGCGGCAATCTACCAGAGAAACTCACCGAAGCCCTCGAAGCCAGTTACCAGGTGGTTGAAAGACTGCTGGCTTAATACAAGAGCGAAAAGCCCTAACAGTAAAAGGCGCGAATGCACGGCTTGGAAACGTGCACTCGCGCTTTCGCTTTGCGAAGAGCCATCCAGAGGGGCATTTGCATCCCAGCCGCGACTCATCTGCAAGCCGAACGCCTGCAATCAAAGCAACGGCCGCCGAGCTTCGCCCAATAAGGGATTCTGCACTACATCGTTTTCTGCCGGTCGGTTAGTCCAATGCCCATTTTTTCAAGCGTGGACTTGTTAAGTGTTCCCGTGGATTTTAGCCCCACGGTCTTCTGATACTGCTTTAGACCATCGCGTGTGGCTTGATCCAGTTTGGCTGTTTGCTCTCCACTGTAGAAGCCACGATCCTTGAGCATAGCCTGAGCCTGCTTGATCTGTTCTTTGGTGGCTCTAAACACTGGACCGCGTTTCCGGCTGGCATCAGCGGTTGTACCGGACTTGCCGGTGGTTGAGGAGGTGGAGGTTTGAGCGGCCGCTCCGCCCGCAAAAACAAAGAGCAGAGACAGGGATACTGTTAGTAGTTTTTTCATTTGAGGTTCCTCTTCTTGTGAGGCGCGCAGAGCGCGCGGGTTAAGGGAAATGAGGATGTTTCGTAAAGCGCACGTATCATACTACCGGTGTCAATAGGGCTAAAGACCGCCTCCCATCCCAGGCCAGCTTTGGTTTCCGGGTGGACTACTCAATATCCTCAATCCTCTCAGATGCCGTCCAGTCTGCAGTCCACGAAGCTATTGACAGTATCCAACTCACTGCAACCAGGCGACTTAGCAGGACGGCCAACACCGTTGTCAGTTGTGTAACGATTGTGTTACGATGTGTGCGGTCGCTTATGAGTGAGAAAGCGACTGCAATGACCCCAAGAGCCTCACGAAAGCGCAGCGCACATATTTAGATAGCTAAACAGCAGCCGGGGGTAAGACCACCCGGATTAATGCAAACAAGCAGGACTAGAACCGCATGAAAAGATTATCAATAGCCGTCACGCTGCTACTCGCCTGCGTCGCACCCGCGCTCGCGCAAGACGGATCAGGCTATACGGTGGACAACTTTGATCTCGCAAACGGTGTGCGACTTCGGATCGTCGAGGTTAATGCGCCGCCGCGTTCAGCGCGGAAGGTAAGACTGACCTCGAAGGATTTTGCCAAGACCCGTTTGATCGAGACGAATATCCGCGAGCGAATGACAGACTTAAAGACCAGCAACTCGCTGGCGGGGTTTACGACTGGCAATTCAAACATAGATAGTTTTATCGTCGACTCAAGCAGACGCAATTCGGTTGATCCGCTGCTGCTCTACTCAATCATGCACCAGGAGTCGACATTCAAGCCTTATGCCCTTTCGAATAAAGGCGCGCGAGGATTGATGCAATTAATGCCCGCGACAGCACGGCGCTTTGGAGTCACGCGTATCTTCGACCCACGTCAGAACATCGAAGGTGGCGCACGTTACGTGCGCTTTCTGTTAGACCATTTTAAAGGGGATGTCGCGCTGACGCTGGCGGGATATAATGCCGGCGAAGGCGCCGTGATGAAGTATGGCTATCGCATTCCTCCTTATCGAGAGACACAGGAATATGTTCGCCGGATCACCAAGCGCTACGGTTTGATCCGCGATCCTCTTGCCGCGCGCAACGCTAACACCATGCCTCGCGAACAGCTTGCAGCCGTTCGACAGAGGGAATCAGCGCCCCTCACGATCTATGAGCCCAGTGTGTTTGCAATGAGACTGCCTGACGGTAAACTTCAGTTAGTTAGCCAGTAGGCTAAACCACATCGAAATGAAACGAGGCGGAACCTTTGGCAGGTTTCGCCTCGTTTTGTATTTCAGGTGTTAGTTTCTTTAGGTATGATTAACGCACGTTGCGAGCGTCGCCCTGGTGCGGATCCTATACCGGGGTGATTAGGTCCCACTTGACGATAATGGTCCACCCTGGAAAGAGCTGACTGAGGTAAAAGCGGATGCATTGTTCTAACTGCGGATCTTATGTGGCCCCGGGAGTTCGTTTCTGCTCAGGATGCGGTTCACCCGCCCCTGATGCCGAAGCAACGCGTATTGCACGCATGAATAGTGGAATGAACCTGCAGCAGAGTGGAGTGGACGAACTTGAACGCACAATCTTCACGGTGCGACCGACTTTGCTTTTCATAAAATTGGGCTATGCACTGGCGGTGATCGGGGGGGTAGGCCTCGTCTTTCTACTGGCTCTGATCAACGTCCCGGCTTATATCTCAATTGCCTTCGCGCTTGCCCTACTGCTGATTCCTGCCTACTTTCATATTAGACGCAATATGGTCCGTTACACACTTACCGATTCTAAAATAGAGATCGACACCGGACTGATCGCCCGTACCACGCGAAGTATTCCTTTGAGCAAAATTCAGGATGTAACGGTTTTAGCCAGTATCCCTCAGCGAATTCTGGGGTTTGGCGATCTGATCGTCGATAACGCCAGCGAAGAGGGGGCCACTACGGTTTTACACAACATCAGCAAACCAAGGCATTACGCAGATCTGCTTTTGCGCGAGCTTCGCCGCTGGCATTAGACTGGAGTTGCCGCGACACTGGGGCACAACTAACAGCATTCACGGAACATCCAATCTGAAATGGGTTCTAAGAGAAAACTGCAGTTTGCAATGAAGCGGGGGGTGAGTTTGCGTTTCCCAACTTTCTTCGCATTGTTGTGCGGTTTTTTGTTTGCGGTCGCACTCGAGTGTAGCGCACAAGTTAAACAGGAGTCGGCTGAAGCGGGCAAGTGGCTGCCTCGAACTATTGGAAGTTTTCGGCAATTCGGTCTGGTCCGTTTGGATACGTTGATCGAAAAAGAGGGACTGCTCAAACCATCGACCGGGAACAGCGCCGCGGCGCGGAATTTCGTAGGAGCTGAAGCTGAGTACCTTTCTGCTGAAGGCAACAAGCACCTTGTGGAAATGGTCAGGTTTTCACGAGACTCAGACGCATATTCACTCCTGACGAGGATCGCCAGGAGCCTTCGTGACCTAGATCAATCAGGAGGCCTGAAGATCGGCAGAGAATTCGGAACAGCGGGTTTCGCGCACCCAGGGGGGGTCGCCTTTTTCAAGGGGAGAACTTTCGTAAGGGTTTCGGCCGCGCCGACGCCGCCAGCTAACGCAGCCGTTAGTCTAATGACGCTGGCGCAGCTTTTTGCCGAAGGATTGGAAAAAGGCGAGGCCGATGTACCCGTTCTGGTGAAACACCTCCCTCAATGGGAGGAAGCTCAGGAACGTGTGGTCTACTTCGCTGGCTTTAACTCATTGAAAGGAGTTGTCCCAAATCAACCTCTGCTCGACGTCGTGACTTCTGAGGGGGATGCGGATGCGGCAATTTCTGAGTATGGCGCATCCTACATGGTTATCGTTGAATTCAATACGCCGCAACTCGCGGCGGACAACGACCGAAATATTGCGACGAAGCTTCAGGAGCTTCGCAACCAGGGTCAGCCGGTGCCCTCCGCTTATCGCCGGGTGGGTAACTATTCAGTCTTTGTTTTTAATGCGCCAACCGAGCAAGCTGCGAATGGACTGATTGATCAGATCCAGTATGAACAAGTGGTTCAGTGGCTCGGGAACAATCCGAACCTTTTAGACAAAGCCCAAAGAGACTATTACCGGACCACCGGTGGACTATTGCTGGCCGTTGTTAAAGCCTCCGGTTATTCTGCGTTGGCGTGTTTAGCTGCCGGCGGACTTCTGGGAGCACTTCTTTTCCATCGGCGGCGAAATCAGCAGCGAGATGCGAAATTATTTTCCGACGCCGGTGGAATGCAGAGGCTGAATATCGATGAGCTGACGTCACAAGGTGATCGTGCAAAATTGCTGGGACCGGAAACCTGATTTCAACTCGGAAGGCAGAAAGAAAAGCGCGACGTACTGACACTCAGTACGTCGCGCTATCCAAATCAAAATGCGGGCTGCTGATCTTCCTGGGAGACTCCCCCAAGCCCCGTCAGGACGATGATCAGCAGCACCGCAATTTATTGCTCGTCAACTGTTAGGCTGCGTTAACTCCGTTCCCCCGAAAGAGCCCCCGCCTGCCGTTTTGTCTAACCAGTGAGAGGATGCCTCCCCCAAAGCCTCCACTCACTCAGTCGCCGAGCATGACCCGATTTACCTTATCTACCCTTCTTGTCTCTCTTCAATTTAGCAATGTCCGTGCCAAGCGGTTAGTGTCGAACACAATCCCGATAAAAAGGTTGTTTGCGGGCAAATGTCGATCAGACATTTTCGTAAAGACCAATTGCTGTCCAGCGGCCGTACATCTTCCATACATTTTCTCCGAACGCCCGAACGATAATCACTCGCTAAATTCAAGAGTTCCTTATCCCTGAAATCGTAAGACTTGGCAAGCTTCAAGGGAGCGCCTCAAGGGAGCGCCGCTACGAGTTCGTCGATTTCTTCGATGTTGTTGTAAAGATGAGGCGAAATACGTAGCCCGTCACCGCGCGGCGCGGTAATAATATTTCTCTCCTTGAGGTGAAGGTAGAGAGCCATGGGGCTAATTCCGGCGTTGTTCCGGATACAAACGATCTGTGACTTTTCGGCATGATTGCGAGAACTCATTATCTGATAGTTCAGGTGTTTAAGGCGTTCACAGAGATGGTCGGTGAGTTGCTCAAGATGGATGGCGATCCGAGTTATGCCAGTTTCAAGCAAGAGCTGCAGGCTGGCTTCCAGCCCATGAATCAGGGCTGCGGGACCAGTTCCAGTTTCCCAGGCGAGCGCACCATCGCTCCAGCCCTGGTTGAAGTTGGTGTAGTCCTCTGGATTGGAAACGCTGATCCAGCCAACCAGCGTCGGCTCAATTCGATCGCGTGCCCGGTCGGAAAGATAGAGGAGACCCACGCCTTCTGGAGTTAAGAGCCACTTGTGACCGGCAGCAGCCGCGACATCGATTAAGTCAGTGCCAACATTTGTGGGCACCACTCCCATCGCCTGGATAATATCCACAACCATCAGCGCATCGTGAGCCCGTGCTGCGCGTCCGAGGCGCTCAAGATCGGCGCGAAATCCCGAAGCGTATTGAACGTAGCTAAGTGCGACAACACGGGTTTTCTTGTCTATCAGGCGGATGAGCTCAGCTAAATCGATTCGACCATTCCGTTCTTCACACACTCGTACCTCAACGCCAAAAACATCACGGATTCGGCGCCATGGATAGACGTTTGAAGGAAACTCATGACTGAAGGTGACTAGATTATCGCCAGCTTGCCAACGTAGCCCGTTCGCAATGGTGGATAGCCCGTCAGAAGTGTTTCGCATGAAAGCTATCTGCTCGGGACGTGCCCCAATCATCCCGGCCGCGAGTTTCCGGGCCTGCTCCTTGATCGCCACCCAGTTTCGATAGTTGAGCGAGCCGTTCTCAGCCACGTCTCTCAGCTGGGAATTAACTGCCGCGATCGTGGAAGTCGGAGGTGGTGAAACAGCGGCATGATTCAAATAAATCGCGCGCTGCGTGATGGGAAAGAGCGCGCGCAGTTTGTCGTTCATATTTGCTTCCTGCTGCAATCAGATGCCGATTGATTGAGAGAGTACGGTGCTGGCGGATTTCATTCTCGAGGGAGCTAGGGCACAAACGGATAACCGTAAAACTCTTTGTAAAGCCAGCCAAGGACTCGCGCCTCGGCCGTGCAAAGTGATTCCACCCAGCAGTTGGTCAAAAACTCGCTCCGTCCTCGCTGCGAAGGGATTTTGTCAGCCTCCTGCACCACCGAGGCCGCACCGGGGAGGTCGAGACGATATGCTTCCGCAACAGATTCGTTAGACTTTGAGGCAGTGTCGAGAGCGTTGAGAAGTTGGCTAATCCAGGAGTGGAGGTCGCGTTCGGTGGAGTGCCTGGCGAGGGCCTGGATTATTCCGATTGCTAAGCGGTCTTCGGCCCTGTTGAAAGCAAAAACCTCTTCGCCCCTGACGCGACTCTCTTCCTGTTTCCATTGAAAAACCTCTTCTACTCGCGGATGCTTGATCAGCGCAACCCGGCTGTCGAAATCGAGAAACCACTGGATCACATCAGGAACGGAATCAACATCAATCCTTCCCCGGGAGTCACGCTGCAGGGGCGGCAGATTTGCCGGTGCTCGATTGCCATTATCCTTGCCGGGTTCCGACATTGAGGCCTCTACTTAGCGAGGTGGACGTTGTTGATGTTTAACGTGAAAAATGCTCGCACCTCACCCACGACTTCTCCGCGGCGATTCCGGACAGCAAAGAATGCGTATTTGGAAATGGCCTCGAGTGATTCGTCATTTAGCACGCCAAGTTGGCGCAGTGATTCAATTACAACGGTGGGTCGCGCTCGTTGGTCTTCGCCGTCTTCTATTTTCAAGGCGAGTCCAAAACCTTTCGGCCACTCTTTGCAAGGCAAAACACCGACGGTATAAACCCCTTCCGCACCTACTTTAGAGATCAAACCTCCCGCCGCAGCGCGAATCATTTCAGTATCGAGGCGATCGGCAGTTCCCCCGACCAACTCAGGGTAGTTAATCATGGCCTGAACAATCCGCTGGCAGGCTTTGCGGATGTTGTCCTCAAACTCAGGCGGCGGCGCAACGAGTCGCGCGTACATTAACGCCATCGCCTTTACCGTAATGCCAAAAACTGGAACGCCGCAACCATCGATACCGACTGAGATATCTCCAAGCTCGATTCCGGAAAACTGCGAAACTGTATAACCGATAGTCAGTTGTACAGGATTCTCCGGGAGGTCGTATGTTTCGATTGGTGCACCAAGGTGAAGCGCCAGGGCGAGCATGCCGGCATGTTTACCTGAACAGTTGTTGTGCAGCACGTTAGGCTGTTCGCCCCTCTCGCGCAATTGGCGGGTCACTTCCGGACTAAACGGCTCGTGCGTGCCGCACTTCAGATGCTCTGGCCCCAAGCCGATTTTCCGAAGCATGGAGTCCGCCACTGCCGTATGTATCGGTTCGCCGCTATGGGATGCGCAGGCAAGAGCAATTTCCTGCTCGCTGAAGCCAAAGCGATCCGCTGCGCCAGACGCAACCAGCGGAATAGCCTGGTGGGGTTTGGCGGAAGATCTTAGAAAGGTCACTGTCGCGGGTGCACCGAGATGAGCCACAATGGTGCCGTCGGGTTCCACCGCCACCACATGACCGCGATGACGCGACTCGGTGATCGCTCCCCTGGTCACCTGCACCAGTGGTTCGGGCACAGGAATCTGCTGGGCATTATTGGTCTTCAACTCTGACGGGTGAGAGACTGGCATCAACGCTATGACCTCGTTAAGAGAGTAATTGCTGTTAGGGTCCGGCCATCTTAACATAGGCTTTACAGCGAGATGTGGCCTAGCTTTATAGCATCACTAAAACAAAAGAGGGCGAGGATAGTCCCTCGCCCTCGTACCTGTTCACTATTTTTTTTAGTTCCCGGCTCGCCTCTTTCGGACGGAACGTTTTGCGCCGTAGCTCAGAACCGTGAGTTTTACCTTACGGCGGCCAAATCTCATCGCCTCGCGCGAGCTAGGCGTCCAGATGTCGATCTTTCGACCTTTTATTAGGCTCCCAGTGTCCGCTACCAGGTAATCTCCGCTATAGGCGCCTGCTTCCAGGCGAATACGCGACCCCAGTGGCAAAAACCTCGGGTCCGCTGCAATAAGTCCTTTACTTACATATTTCCCGCTAGCCGTTTTGCCTCTGAGGCTATAAGCGGTCGCTACATAAGACACCGGCAGCAAAACGGAAGGCCTGCTCCGGCTAATTTCCCTTACGTCACCTTTTGGTGTTTCCCTTGAAGAAGTGTTCACTTCGGACGAAGGTGAGGCGATTAGCGATGCTGATCCGATGAGCGGCTCCTGTTCAGTAGCTTGCGCCAATTGCTGCTTCTTTTGTTCCTGGGATTGGGGGGAAAGAGTCTCTGCTTCCAAAGGCTGTGCCCAGAGAAGCAACGATCCTGAAAAGAGCGCTGTAGCAACGAGCGCGCCTCCGCTAAAAAGGGGTTTCATGACAATCGAGTCTCCGCACAGGCATTTCCTGCTTTCAGGCTAAGTGTCGCCCTGCCCTGACTTAAACCCGGGCTCAAACAATAACTAGAAGGGTCAAAAAGGATTGTTCTGCCGCGAGTCGGGGGTCGTGCATTTGATACTTTTGCCTTGAAAGGAACCACTGCGTCGAAAAACCAACCAAGTGTGCCCGGCTCTCGCTTGGTGGTTAAGGAAGGCTAGCACAACCGGATTTGGGGCGTCCAGCTTGAGGCCGAGCCCAATTGGAGGTCAGCCCTTATGTGAGAAGGTAACTTAAGAAATAGTTAGGCTTAAGTGAGGAACAATTATTAGCGGGCAGCGTCGAAAGAGCCGTCAACAGACCTGACTTCACTCGGAAGCCCTAGGATAAGGGTTCTGTTCTTATCCACCCCTAAAGCGCGAGCCTGTCGGCGATCTCCGCCTTTTCTAGAGATGGAGGAAGGTTTCCATAACCCGCTGACCAGCTGGGTACTCTTCATTAAAGAGCTCCGGATGGAATTGGACACCGAACACGGGGCGCTCGGCGTGCTGCATAGCCTGAATCTCGCAGGTTTCGTTCGACCCAGTTCGACGGAAACCGGCGGGCAGAGCTTTTACTTCATCGAAATGGGAATGCCAGACCGTAATCGCTCTTGGGAGGTCTTTAAAAATCCCTACTCCAGTCGTTTCGACTTCAAAGTAGCCACGCTCGCGCTTCGCCCCGTCGTAACCCTCCCCCGGCTCCAGGCGCGCCATTAGGTCAACCGGAGCACCGAAGGCGAGGGCGATCTGTTGATGTCCCCCGCAGACGCCGAGAATGGGCTGAGGAGCCTGCTGAATTACTTCAAAAACCCCGTGAAGGGCTTCCTCTGAGTACGATTCCCAGGGATGACTCTGGCCGCTCAGAATGATGTGCGACGGATGCAGTTCACTGACCCGCTCCAGTGTTACGGACTGGAAAGGCTCGACCATAATCTCGACTGCTGGGCGCATTCGCTCTAGCACAGCGCGCAACTCCCGTGGACTCGCGCCTTGCCCGTCAATCGTATTGTCTATTAAGTAAATCAACACTCCATGTCCGACAAACTTCAGTTTGTCGCTGCTCCCTAATACGCCCGGCCACGAAATAACGACAACTGAAGTTTGTCGGACTAGCCAAGGCAGTAGAGTTTTCCATTAAAAGCGCCGATATATATGCGCCCCCCAAGAACGGCAGGCGTGGCGTTGACGTTAGCGCCGATTTTCAGCTCCCAGAGTCGCCGCCCATCTTCAACCGATAGCATATAGATCCAGCCCGCCTTATCGCCAAAGACCACGCGGCCATCAACAACCGGCGACGTGCTCCAAATCGGCCCTCGCGCGAGGTGCTGCCACACGACCGCGCCGTTGTCAGCCCGTAAGCAATACATGTAGCCGTTGTTTGAGCCGATAATTACGCGACCGTCGAGCACGATAGGGCTGGCCCAGAATCCGCTCCTCTCCTTGTAAATGCTGCTCAGCCCACCTTCAGCCTTAAACCTCCAAACAAGCTCGCCATTTGCCTGCCGGAGGCAATAAACGTAACCGTCTTCCGTGGCGGTGAAAACCAGCCCTTTTGCGACGGCCGGCGTGGAATCAGAATCCCCATTGATTTGGGCTTTCCAGATTGTTGACCCGTCGCTCATCTCCAGGCAGTAGAGATCGCCCTGCTCAGTGCCTATGTAAATGCGGCCTTCCACAGCCGAAAAACTGCCTTCCATCGAGCCGAGACTCCTTGTTTTGTAAACGAGCCCCCCATCTTCGAGATTAAGGCAGTAGAAAAAGCCATCTTCGCCCCCGAAATAGACTCGTCCTTCGATCACGGCTACGGAACAGTCAACCTCGAAGCCGGTCTTGTACTTCCAGAGGAGCGACCCGTCATCTGCGTTTAGACAATAGACATAATGGTCCAGGCCGCTCGCAATCAATTTGTTCCCGGCAAGCGTCGGTGTCGTTTTGAGGCTGTCTTCTGTTTTGAAGCTCCAAATCAAGTGTCCATCACGAGCGTCGAGGCAATAGAGATAACTGTCGGCGGAGCCGAAATAGATCCGCCCGTCCCGTACTGCAGGTTGGCCGGGCCAGCTTGAGCCTCCCCAGGGGTCTTTGTGCCGACGGCCCGCCGTAAGCTTCGTCTCGAATTCCCAGATCACTTTCAATGGCCGATCCGGCCACGGACCGGAGCCATAAAAGTTGCGAGCCGCATTTCCGAGCCACATTGGCATGTCGGGGGGCTTAATTGATTCCGCGCTTTTGCCAATCCGCGGTTCGGCGACAGTCTCTTTAAGAATAGTGTTACCGCAGCCCGAGGCTGCCAAACCAAGAAAAAGGATTAGCAGACACGCCTGTGTTCGGGAAGGGATCGGGAAGGAAGAGCGCATTCGGGGAAGAGAAACTCCTTACTTCTTTGTCAGTTGGAGAATAGCAAAAGGGTCGTGGGGATCAAAGGCATCTAAGGGTCTGTCTGGAAAAGAGGTTCTGACTTATCAGTCACACCGCGGCTCTAGCCCAGTGATACTAAACAACCAAACTGAGTCGAGGAACCGTTTTGACGGCTCGGAGTGAATCTTAAGCCTTAGTGGGAGCGAGCCAATCACCACGGTAAATCACTTCGGCGCTTGCTCTTATTACAACATCGCCATCGAGCCGCCAATGGATATTTGCCTGCCCGCCGGGCATTAACACTCTTATTCTCCGCGCAGTCTTTTCGTTGATCATTGCTGCTACAGCCGCCGCGCAGGAGCAAGAGCCTGACGCAGTAGTTTCACCGACGCCGCGTTCCCAGATTCTTAGTTCAATCGTTTCATGGTCCCGCACACGCACGAACACTACATTCGTCCTATCCGGAAACTGCGTATGGTTCTCGATCGCCGATCCCAGGCGACGCCAATCGAGCGTTTCAAAGTCGTCTACAAAGATACAGCAGTTTGGATTTCCCATTTGCAGCGCGGTGACGGAGAGGGTCTGATTGCCAACAACGAGGGGATAGTCGATCACCCGTTCCAGCGGCGGATCGGTGAGCATTGGGATTGAGCTGCTGTCAAACTTTGGCTGACCAAGTTCTGAATCAAAGATGTACTTGCCGGCATCTTGCTGCTCAAGCAAGAAATATCGTTTGACACCAGAGCGTGTATTTAAACGAAGTTCTTTAACGGTCCACAGCTTTTGGTAAAAGAGATAAGCTGCCGCGCAGCGGGTGCCATTACCTGAAAGGCCAGCTTCGCTGCCGTCGGGATTGAAGATACGAACGAGGAAATCAGCCTTTCCGGTTTCCAGCCGGCTGATCACAGCGATTCCATCCGCGCCTGCCCCGTAATGACGGTTGCAGATTCTCCTGGCGAATTCATTTAGATCGGCGACTCCGGCAAGCTCCTCGGATTCGATGACGATGTAATCGTTGCCAAGGCCGTGGAACTTAGTGAATCGAGGAGGCATTTCAAGATCTTCCGGCGAAGGATGCGAGCAGCACTGCGATAGGGTCGATACATATCGACCGCACTTCGGTATCTTCCGGGTAATTGTTAACCATTATGGAAAAGACAAGATTTTCCCCAGTTGCGGTAGTCAGAAAACCGGAGAGGCTGGCCGCTGAGCTTAGTGATCCGGTTTTGGCCCGAACGTTGTTTTCAGCAACAGTACCCTTCATACGGTTGCGCAGCGTGCCATCCACGCCGGCAATCGGCAGTGCTTCGCGAAAAGCATTGGCATGAGCGTGACGGCTCATATAAGTGAGCAACGCTAAAGTTGCTTCCGCGGTGACCATGTCGTTTCGTGATAGCCCAGATCCGTCCGTTAAGGCCAGCGAACTCGGATTGACCCCAGCCTCCTTCAGAAAGGCCTTCACTACTTCGAGTCCGGCGTCCTCACTTGTCCGAATCGTCGATGGTGCAGCCGGAACTGGCGCCACAGCTTTTCCAAGCGTGCGTAGGATAAGTTCTGTATAAAGGTTCTGACTGGGCTTAAGTGTCTGCGCGGCGACTACGCCCAGCGGCGGCGATTGCATGCTAGTGATTTCCACCAATGGCAAGGGTTTCGGCGCCGTCGATACGCCGGCGAGACTGGGCGCGGCAATTGTGCGCGACTTCCCTGTGACGGCCACGCCGCGTTGCGCCAGCGACGAGCGAAGCAGGTAGACGAAGAGTAAGGCCGGGTGTGAAATTCCAACGCCCGCTGCGTATCCCCTGTCGTCAACCGGCACCGAGCCGGCGATCTCCAGCACTCCGGCGCTTAGGCCGCGATGCAGCGTTATCTCTCTCCGGCTTCCCTTTGGCCCCGTAGTTACTCTATTCACAATAGTCAGCAATGGATCGGGTGGACCAGTAGTGATCAGGGCAGCGGAACCAACGGAACCGGGCTTAACAAACAAATCGAGGGCATTGTCGTTGATTGTTAAAGCGCTCACCTCGGCCCCGTACCACCACTGCAGGTCTTCCCAAGTCCATCCAGAGCCGTATTGCGGGCCTGTGAAGTAGGTCTCATCGCCGACGAGATCGCCTTCGACGCGCTTTACTCCCGCCGCTGCGATACGCGAAGCCAGTTCGTTAAGACCTTTGAAGTAGTCACCACCGTTGAAGCGCGCCGCGATCGAAGGATCTCCCCTGCCATATATTGTTAGATCACCGTGCAAGATTCCCGCAGCGTCAGGACGAACAGGCGCATACACAGAGGTAGTAAAGCGATAATCAGGTGAGAGGCGATCAAGCGCAGCTGCCACTGTGTAGAGCTTCATGTTTGAAGCGGGCCGGAGCAGCTTATTAGCGTTTTCTTCGAAGAGAACGCGGCCCGTGTCCAGGGACGACACTTTAATGCCAACCATCGCCGGCGCCAGCTCAGTCTTGCGCAGGATGTCGGAGATACGACTCTGCAATTCGGCGAGCGTCCTTGTTGTTGCTGAAACACGTGGTGATTGAGTTGGCGCGGGTGTGGGCGACGGGACTGTCGCTGGCGTTGGGGTCGGACTGGGAATAGCTATCTGTGTCGGAGTCGGTGTCGGAGTCGGTGGCGCGACAATTCTCCGGTCGCGCTGGGGTTGCTGGGCTACAACAAAAGGAAATGTTGCAGAACTTAGGGCTGTTAATAGAAGAAGGCTTACTACCTTCGATACCCGTTTCTGAATAGTCATGTTGTTATGTTTGACAAGTAGTAGCTAGGAGTGACTGGGAGAGGATTGAGACTGTGGCGCTCCAAGTAACCCTCGGACTTTGGTCATCAATTCTGCAAACCGAGGATCATCACGAAGCGAGCTCCAATTGGGATCGTTTGTGAAACAGGGACCATTTTCATTCCCCAGGGCGATTGCCCGGGCCAGCCAGTCGAACGCCTCATCGCGCATCTCTTCGAGCGCGTAGACGGATGCGACTGAATATGCGATGTCGGGATCGACTTCGGCATTTCGCTTAACTTTATCCGTTAGTTGCGCGCGCGCTTCCTCATGTTTGCCCTGCGCACTCAAAAACATAGCCAAAAACGGGCGAACCCCATGCATATTTGGATGCCGGTTGATGACCTGCTTCATTAGATCCGCGGCGGCATCTGTCTGACCGGTGTAATACAAGGCGAGAGCGCGAAAGGTCCGCACCAGGGGATTGTCTGGCTCGCCGGCATTGTCGAGTTGGCGCGTCGTTTCGTCGAAGTGGCCCATGTACATATGAACAATCGCTCGGTTGTAACTCGCAACCACGTGGGCCGCCGGATCCAGACGCGCGAGGCGATCATAGCTGCGCAGCGCCCTGCCATACTCGCCATCCAGGCGGTGCAGCGTGGCTTTAACAAAGTGCACTACCGCCTCATCGGGTGCTTCTTTGCGCGCCCGGGCAACTTCATCACGCGCTTTTTGTTTTTCCCCACGCCACAAGTAAACGAAGACCATCAGCATCCGCGCTTCGATCAGTTGCGGGTCGATGGCGAGTGCCCTGGCGAACGCCACCTCGGCCCGCTGGAAGTCCTCAGCGCCTCCCAGACCCTTGAAAACCCTGTTAACGTAAGAAGCCCCAAGCCCGTCGTGCGCAAGAGCGAAATTCGGATCGAGTTCGACTGCTCGCTGAAAGTGTTCGATGGCTCCATCGCAGTCTTCCTGGGCAATGGTGCGAAAAATAAAGCGAGCAAAGAGATCGCGCCCGCGCAGGTACTGCTCATAAGCTGCCGCGTTCTGGGTTGCCGGCTTAGCCATATCAGCCTGTTCAGCATGACTCAATTCGAGTCGCAACCCTTCCACAATGCGTTGGGCGATTGTGTCCTGGACGGCAATGATGTCCGCTGCGGAGGTGTCGATGCGATCGCTCCAGAGTATTTCGCCGGAAACCACGTCCAGCAGCTGCGTCGTCACGCGAAACCTTTCCCCCGCATGAATAAAGCTCGCCGTGAGCACCGCGTTAACATTCAACTCGTGGCCGACGTCCCTCGGATCGAGCTGCTGACCCTGGTATTTCGCAATCACGGATGAGGGACGAACGATGAGTGAACGAACCCGCGCCAACTCCGTGATCACCGCGTCAGCGAGCGAAAATTCGTAAAAACTGGAAGCCGGATCGTTGCTTAAATTTCGAAAAGGCAGGATGGCGATACTCTTCTTTTCCTGATCCGCCATTGTTGTGAAAGGCGTTTCGTGCACGCCCTGCCTGGTTGGTGTGAATGTTGGCGACGTGGTTGGTGCTTCAGATTTAGTTATTGACTTCAGCCAACGTACGGCCCGCGAAACAGGACTCGACCCTCCGAGATGGCGTGGCGGTTCGGGAGTAACACTGCTAAATGTCTGGCCGGATATATCACCCCCTGATAGCTCCTGCAGCACTCTGTGCAAGTCGACGCGCATGTCCTCCATCTTCTGGTAACGATCCCGAGGTTCCTTGGCCATCGCGCGATCCAGAATTTCCTGGATAAGCTGCGACGTGGGTCCGCTTCTCATCTCGGCAATCGGCTTCGGTGCCTCATGCAACACTGCATGGCGCACGTCAATCGTTGTTTTGCCTCGGAAGGGCCATGTTCCGGTCAACATCTCGTAAAGCAGGACCCCTGTGGAGAAGATATCGGCCCGCTTGTCTACGCGATCGCCGCGTGCTTGCTCCGGAGCGGCATAGGTTGCCGTGCCGTAAGGGACTCCAACCTCAGTCAATTCAGTGCGGTGGATGCCCGTCGCACTTGCTTCTTCGTCATCCAGCAATTTGGCCAGACCGAAGTCCAAAATCTTCACATGGCCCGAAGGCGCTACCATGACATTGCCTGATTTTATATCGCGATGAATAATTCCTCGGGAGTGCGCCGCGGCGAGAGCATCAGCAACCTGAAGCGCAATCTTCAGAGCACTCTTCAGCTCCAACGGATGACCGCCGACTAACTGCCGCACGTTGCGACCCTCAATGTGTTGCATGGCAATGAAGTGCACGCCATCTACTTCGTCGAGTTCGAAGATGGTGCAGATGTTCGGATGGTCCAACGACGAGGCGAGCCGCGCTTCGCGCGCGAAGCGCTTTAGATTTGCTTCTTTCGCAGTCAACTCGGGCGGTAAGACCTTGATCACCACCGTGCGGCCAAGTTTGTTGTCGGTGGCTTTATAAACCGTACCCTGCCCGCCGGCCCCAATCTTCTCGAGAATACGATAATTACTCAGGTTCTTGCCGATCATCTTGGTTCGCGGGTCAAGTTGCCCGGGCTAATCATTGTCGGAGTTGTGCTGGACTCTGATCGAACGACGCCAGCAATTCTCCGGGACTTGCCGTCGCGGTTCCCACCTTGCCGACAACGATGCCGGCAGCATGATTCGCCAGGTTCGCAGCTTCAAAGATTGACGCTCCCACTGCCAGGCCGGCAGCCAGACTTGCGATTACGGTGTCTCCGGCTCCGGTAACATCATAAACCTCGCGGGCAACAGTCTCTACATAAACCGGATCGCCGTTACCTTCCAGCAGCATCATGCCTCGATCACCTCGTGTAATGAGCACGGCCTCACAGTTGAGTTTCTCGCGCAGCACCCGCGCGGCTCGGTGCAACGCGCCATCAGAATCCTCTTCCAGATTAGCCATCCTAAGCGCTTCGTGATGGTTCGGCGTGACGAGGGTAGCCGGACGATATGAAAGAAGGTTGCGCAGCTTGGGATCGATTAGCACCGGCATCCGTTCATAAGCCAGTGGCAGGATCTCGGCGAGTATACGCGGCGTGACCACTCCTTTGTCGTAATCCGATACAACAAAGGCATCGGCGTTCTTAATCGCTTCTTTGAGCGCCGCGATAATACGGTCTTCTGTCTGAGCACTTACGGGCGTTCGGAGCTCACGGTCCGCGCGAACAATGAGCTGGCTGTGAGCGATAATGCGCGTCTTAACTGTTGATGGCCTGCTCTTGTCGACGACCAGATGCTCCTCTAGTTGGAGTGGGCTCGCCTCATCCAGCGTCGCGCGTAAACGTTCGCCCGCAAAGTCTTTTCCTATTACGCCGATGACACATGCCTTTGCCCCAAGCGCAACGAGATTTGCGAGCACATTAGCGGCCCCTCCCAAATGGACTGATTCGCGACGGATATCCACTACCGGTACCGGGGCCTCGGGGGAAATGCGCGTAACATCGCCCCAGACAAACTCGTCCAGCATCACATCTCCGAGCACCACGATCTTACGATCGCGCATGGCGCCAATAATTTCGCTGGCGTGGTTTCTGCCGAGACTCATTCGCTTTCTCTCAATACACGTTCGATAGCACCAAGGACTCGCTCAACCGGTACACGAAGGATGCACTCCGGCTGCTCAAACTTCTCGCAAAAGTAACCATGACACGGCTGGCATTCCATCTCCTCCAGCACGACCTCTGCCGGAGCAGTAGCCCAGGGCCGCCAGTGCACCACATTCGATGACCCAAAGATGACTACCGCCGGAGCTTCAACCGCGGCCGCAATATGCGCAATGCCGCTATCATTACCAACAAACAAACGCGCGCGAGCCGCCAGCGCCGTCACCTCCGGCAAAGCGAGATCTGTCAAAGCAATCACCTGAACTGCCGAGGCTCGCTGCAGTTCATCGGCAATCTGCGTCTCTGATGGCGCCGTAAGGGCAACAACGGCAAGGCCGCGAGCCGAAAGGTCTTCTGCCACTCTAGCGAACTTCTCCGTTGCCCATTGCTTAGTGGCAAACGCAGCGGCCGGGTGAATTACGGCGAACGGTGCGTTTTCATCCAGGCCGGCAGCGCGAAGGTGCGCGGCCACGCTCATCGCTGCCGGTTCTGTAACAGCAAGCCGTGTCGCAGGCCGGTCGGTTACCGGTACACCTGTCCAACCGAGCACTGCCAGTTGCTGTTCCACCGAATGCGTCCTCTCGCGCCCCCAGAGCAGAGAGGATGGTGGTGAAAGATGGTTGTGCAGCCGGCTGTATTGATAACCTGCGTAGCCAACTCGGTGTTTGGCGCCGGAAGCCCGCGTGAGCAGTGTTGCGGTAGTTCCTCCGTGAAGATTGTAAGCAACGTCGTAACGAATAGAACGTAGCTGTCGCGCTACGCGTGCGCGAGAAGAAGTGCTGCCCCGTTTGAGTGTGATGATGTTGTCGACGCTTTGAAAGCCATCAAGCACGGGAGCGACCCAATCTTCCAATAAGATGTCGATGCGCGCATGCGGTAGAAACCTTTTCAGTGCGTAGAGCGACGGCGTCGCGAGAACGGTGTCGCCAATTGAGCGCAGCCGCACGATGAGAACGCTCTGAACCGCTTCCCAGTCCCATTGGGCAGAGCCAAGCGGTTGAGGTGAATCCTCGCCGCGCAAACTGTGCATCGTTAGAGCGCGCATCTGGGGGGGGATTCAACGATTTCGAGCAGACTCTTCATCTTCGCTCAGGCTGTTCAGCTTCTACCGTTGCTTCGTCAATCAGCATCACGGGTATGTCGTCGCGAATCGGATAGACGCGTTTACATTCCACGCATTTGAGACCGCTGCCATCAGGTTTCAATTCCACTTTTGCCTTGCATGCGGGACAAGCAAGTATTTCCAACAGGTCTTGACTAATTGCCATAACGAACCTTTCAATTGCTGAAGTTTGTTAATGCATGGAAGTGTTCAATAAAGGAATTATGGGAGCGCGCGAAGCTTATCACAAGACAGTGGTGGTAAGCAGTGTGGGGCGAACCCAATGCGGGGCCGACCGAAACGTGGCGTGGGAAATCCTTGCGTTCCCGTTGTTATGAGGAACCATTCAATCTTCCCGGTTTTCGTCCTGAGCTCTTGTGAACCGTTTGCGGAATAGGCGCAACTGAAACATGCACGGATTCGGTCTCGTACTCGCTAGTAACAGCAGAGGAGGAGCGATAATGAAAAGAGCGTCATTCCAGTTCATTGCACTTATGAGTCTTTTAGTAACCGCTCAAATCGGGTGTGCCCAGTCCGTGCCTTCTTCAACCGCCTCTCAAGGTTCGAGTGTAAACCCGCAAGTAACGCGCACCGTGAATGGGCAAGTTCTAACCTCAGCGGATACGCCGGCTATCCGACTCGAATTCGATAGGGGATTTAAGTACGTTGGCAGCCAAACGTTTATTCTCTATGACGTCGCCTCAGCTGAGCAGCATTTCTTTGTCGATGCTGACGAACAGGGTCGGGTCAAGCGGTTTTACTGGGTGCAGTTTGAAGGCTATTTGCCCAATAACACTCACGCCTACGACTACAAGAGCAAAAAGGTGGTGGATCTCGCGGGACTCGACTTCGTGGCCGATGCTTTTCCAAGAAATATCAAGGCTAACCCAGGTCGTTCTGACTCAGACGGCAGCCGGGCGCGCGCTTTCCTCGAAGGTGAAGGCTATCGCCTGGCAAGCGATGATATTCTGTCGCAGCGTCTCGTTCATTTGGTTGATAAAGCAAAGCGCAACGAGCTGATGATCATTTACATTGAAACTCTGGGTGGTACTGGGCTGACTGCTGCGGACCTCTCACCGGGTGGCAAAGCCGCCGCGCGCTGGAATGAGATCGCAAAGGGATTGCTCGAGCGTGCTTTGGAGAAGATGAAAGTCACGCGGTGACCCTTAGCGCTTTGCGGAAGCAGGCGCAAGCAGTTTATTTTCCATTTGTCATCTGACATTTTTCATTGACAAATGGAAAACGGTCTTGTACCTGATTCTCTCGAAGATGAGCCTTCTACTAACCCTCACCATCACACTTGTAGTCGTACCGCAGTGGAGCCTCCAAACCAGCCGTGTAAATGCACGTCTGCGCGGCGTTAGCGCGGTCAACGATCGCGTCGCATGGGCCAGCGGTTCTGAAAGCACCGTGTTGCGGACCGCGGATGGCGGCGCAACCTGGCAAAGGCTGAAGGTAACGGAGGACGTGCTCGACTTTCGAGACATCGACGCCATTGATGCCCGCACCGCCTACGTCCTCTCTATCGGCAACGGTCCTGCGTCTCGCATCTACAAGACGAACGACGCCGGCGCTACCTGGACGCTGCAGTTCAGGAACGAAGATCCGAAGGCATTCTTCGACGCAATGTCCTTTTGGGACGCTGACCACGGAGTCGTAATCGGTGACTCAATAGACGGTCAATTCTGCATCATGACGACCGAGAATGGCGGGCGATTGTGGAAGCGCGTGCCCGCAAATGAGTTGCTGACTGCTCTTGAGAATGAAGGAGCGTTTGCAGCCAGCGGCACCAACATCGCAGTGTTCGGAAAGAGTCACGCGTGGATTGGGACCGGAGCGGCTAAAAAAGCCCGCGTGCTGCGCACCACCGACCGCGGCCGCACGTGGGCCATAGCCGACACACCACTTCTTGCTGGTGCATCCGCCGGCATCTTCTCCATAGCTTTCCGCGACGCCAGGCACGGCGTGGTCGTCGGCGGTGACTACACAAGCGAGAAAAACGCAGTCGACAATCTTGCGGTGACGAGCGACGGTGGCGTTACCTGGAAGCTCCTCAAAGGTCTGTCCGGCTATCGTTCGGTGGTTGCGTACGTGCCGGGTGTCAAGACCCCGACTGTGGTTGCTATTGGTCCATCGGGCGCAGACTATTCCACCGACGATGGTCATACCTGGAGGGTGCTCGAAGGCCCGGGCTTCGACACGTTGAGCTTTGCGCGCGGCAGCTTCAAAGGTGGGGCTATCGGCTGGGCTGCCGGCGCACGTGGCAGCCTCGCCAGACTTATGTTCGGGCGTCAATAGTGGAGGCTAAATCTAAAAATTCAATTACCAGACACATCCTCTATTCCCAACAGCTATGAAACAACCCATCGTTATTGCGGTGCTGATGCTGCTCCTCGCCGTACCCTGCGTCGCGCAGGATCTAGTGCGCTTGAATGTCGATGAATACGTAAAAGCCGAGATGCAGAGGCAGCAGATACCCGAGCTATCGCTTGCTGTATTGAACCACGGGCGGATCATCCTGACCATAAGTTGACGGTTGTCCTATTCGTCAATCAGATACAAAGCAATCCGGGAAAGATCGCACAAGGAATTGCCGCAATCTACAACGCGGATCTTGAGCCGCCGCCGGCAAAAAGCAATTGAAGTGCCTATTTTCTGCTCACGACTGTCATACGCATTCCGTGTTTAGGTCGCAAAGTCATTAAAGGCTTTAGCGCCACCGGGTGATTAGGCTCGAGTCGCATTTGCCAATGCTGTGCGAGCGTAGCGATGAGAAGTATGCCTTCCATCCAGGCAAAGCCTTCGCCGATGCAACGCCGCGGCCCGCCCCCGAACGGGAAATAGGAGAACTGCGGTCTGCGTTCCCGCTCCTCAGGCTTCCAACGCTCAGGATCGAAACACAATGGGTTGGGAAAGTAACGTTCGTCGTGATGCATTACATACTGGCTCATCAGTACGAGCGATTTCTTCGGTACAAAATAGCCACCAATCTCGCAATCGTTAACTGCCCGACGGCCGAGGGCCCACGCGGGAGGATAAAGCCGCATCGATTCAGCAAGTACCATCTCGGTATATTTCAACTTGGCAACATCTTCAAAGGATGCCAGCCTTGATTGCAAGACTTCATCGATTTCCTTATGTAGCTTCGCTTCGACCTCCGGGTGTTGTGAGAGGAGATACCACGTCCAGGTGAGCGCGTTGGCAGTTGTTTCATGGCCGGCAAGGAAGATCGTGAGTGCTTCGTCTCGCAATTGGACGTCCGTCATCCGCCCGCCATCGCCTTCCACATCTTGGGCCAACAGCAACATGGAGAGTAGATCGCCGCGATCTTTAGTGCTGCGGCGGCGCTCCTCAATCAGCCGGTAAATAATCGCGTCAAGCTTTGCTTTGGCGCTATCAAAGCGGCGAAACTGCGGCAGAGGCAATTTCTCGAGTAACTCGAAGAAAGGAATTGTGATGGTGTTGAAGAGCTCCATCACAATGCCCATCGCCTCGCCCACCTCTTCAGTGTCAGATTCAACGTCTGCGTCGAACAGGCTTTTGCCCACGATTGCCAGAGTTAGTCGCATCATCTCCCGGGAGATGTCCAGTGTTTCACCGTCGCGCCATCCCGCGCGCATGCGAGCCGCGTAATCAATCATTACATCCGCATAGGAAATAATTCGCGCGCGATGGAAACCTGGCTGGGCCAGGCGTCGCTGCCGGCGGTGGAACTCGCCCTCACTGGTCAGGAGTCCCTCACCGAGAAGCCGTTTGGCTCGCTGCAGTGCGAGGCCCTTAATGAAGTTTTGGTGATTGGTGACCAGAACTTCCTTGACGTAATCCGGATGGTTGAGGAAGACGGCTTCCTGCGGGCCAAGTTTGAAGTGGGAGATGTCGCCATATTGCGCGGCGAGATTCTGAAAGAAAGGCAGCGGCCCGCGACGATAAGCGAGCAGACCGGACAGGGGGATCCTTCGCCTCGGACCGGGAGGCCGACGCGTTACAATCCGCTCTGCTTGCTCCGTTACTGCCACTGTGTTAGTGATTTGAAACGAAAATCGACGCGGCGGTCAATCAAAAATACCCGAAATACTATGTCTCTCGAGTTTGCTGTCCAATATCCATGCGTATTGCGCGCGCGCTACTCGGAGAAGCATCTGCGCGAATGGGGGCGGCTGAGCAAACTGCATGCGCGCCTGACAACCGGCGACACGAGCGTGCCAACAGAAGACAAACTTCGCTGGGTGGAAAACGCCAGTGCCGACATCGAATTGATGCAAGCGGAAACCATGGTCTGTCCGGACTGCCCTTCCTGCTTGCCAGGCATTGCTGCTGGTGAAGGCGAGTCAGTCGGCTGCCTGGGGCGCATCAGCTATCCCATCGAAGCACAGTTTGAGAAGTTCCTGGCTGATCGCGTGCAGCTCTGTCTTGACACCATGGATAAAGAGGACCAACCGCGACTGCTTCGCATCCTTGTCGATCCTGAATCGCCATTTGATGGTGAAGCTACGAAGGACCTGCGTAGAGTCACTACTAATGAAGGTCTGCGCTTCTACGAGCTCAGACTGCCGATTCGGCTGACGAGAGAAGCGATAGGGATTACTACTGACAACGTTTTCGACCTGCTGGCCGGATTCCGCTCCGAGGATAACGAGCTTACGACTTACACACGGGAATTACCTTTGGCTGCCACCGGGGATTATTACGATTTTCTCGACCTCATCCTGAGGACCGAAATAAACCAATCCGAACTCGCCAGGCTCACCCTCCGAAGCAATAACTACTCACAGTTTCTTCGCTTGCTGATGGCAATTGAGAGGGCCGAAGCACTGAACACACGGGTGCTGCTGGATTAGTTCTGTTCGTCAAAACTACTGCTTCTCTTCGTCCAGTTGTCGCAAGGTGTCGAGCAGGAGGTTTGTGTTACTGAGCGCGGTGATGACGATGGGAAATTCTTGAGCCGATTTCTCAAACTCGAAACTGCCATTCGTGATCTCGACGATCTGCCGGAACCCTGCCTCGCCTTTTAGCCCAGCCGATTCAGCATCAACGATCGTGCCCTCGTTAAATAGCACCCGGCCAGTACTTGCCTCGCCGGTGAGCGTTAAAGAGCCTGTAAGCTTGGCATGCTCAAGAACCTGGATGGTATCAAAGACGCTGATTGCTGCGAGGTCACCGGCGAGAGTGGCATAGCGTTTCTCACCGACTTGTTCTATTGGTTCAACTGGGGGCCTAAGGTCTGGTCGCCGGGCGCGTCGAATCGCTTCGAGGCCGCCGGCGATATTAATGCTGGTATCAAGATGCTTTGCCTCTAACAGCCGATCTTGAGCGGTATTAAGCTCTTCTCGTTCTATATAAAGGTTGGCTAACGCAACACATTGGCGAGCAGCCTCAGCCGCCTGCCCGTTGCCGGCGGAGATCTCCCGCAGGCGTTCGCGAAGTGGAATCGAACTTGTGTGTTGATCCAACGCGGTGCGCAGAGTTTCGATTGCGCGGTCCGGCGACTTGTACTTGACAAATAGTTCAGCGTCGAGAATGGCGGTCTCGACGTCGCCAACTTGCTCTGTTTGTGAGCCGGAATCGACCATATGAATCTGCCGGGACCCTATAGAAGGGCGGCGAGGAGGAGTTTATCACAGAGCAACGGTAGCAAGCTGTGCTTCGATTTCGAGTTCAAACGTTACGATATCGTGTGTCGGGGAAGTCCTGCGCAAGAAGTCTTCTCGGCAGGGAAGGTCAAAACGCTTGTAATAGGGAAGCGGGTGTTAGGACCTGCTTTTGGAAAAAGGCAAATAATCGGGCGGAATTGAACGGTTCCCAGCGCAATCTGAATACCTGGAACCCACGGCCTGAAAACCTGAATGACCGGTGGCTTCCCTGGGGCCCTGCGTGGCACACAAGCTGCGGAGTAAAGGAAATTAATGGGAACCCACGGCTAGCGCGGGTTCGTAGAGATAATAGTTGATACAGCGATTGAAGGGTTTTAAAGTCATGACGAGATGGATGAAAAGAAGGATTCAACGGTCCCGCGACCGCTGCCAAAAAGCTTTCAAAGAGAAGAGCAAAGAATTCTCTCGCACCCCCGCGGCAGGTCAATCAGTTCCACCAATCAGTTCCGTTAAAGCGGAAGCCATCTAGCGTGCTTTAGCGATGGATGAACTTACCTCTAACGGAGCTTGGGTGGTGTTTTTGAACTGCGGTCTATTAACATTGCGCCCTAAGCGAAATCCCATGCGATGAATGATGCGCCAGCACATACCAATGAGGCGCCTCGCGACCTTGATTATGAGCAGGCGCGCCTGGCTTACTCGATCATTCAATCACTGCTCGAGCATACGCGCGTTATTAGTGACCTGATCGCTCTGATGGCGCAAACTTTAGATGAAGATACCACCAAAGCCCTCACGCTAACTCCCACCTGGACAGCCTATCTTGAAAGCCGGCGAATATTGGAGCGCACCCGCGCCGACGTGGAGAAGTTTGCTGCGGTAATGAAGAAGCTGAGCGACGAATAGTCAGGAAGTTTAGCGATTCGTCTTAATCCTAAGCTGGCGCAGGACTGCTACCTGATCGGTTCCAACCGCGAAGGTTAGTGTTCAGACTCTGCAGGCTATTATGTTCATGATGCCCATGAGGCGTTCTTCCACTCGTAGCAGCTCCAGCCCAGCGCCTCGTACCTCAGTTACGGTGCGACGATTAAAATGATCGTTGCAGAGGGGTACCGTGATCAGATTAAGCAGATCAAAAATCCGGCCCAGCACACCATTCGGGCGCACATGCTCAAGCAGTAGGATCATACCACCGGATTTCACGACGCGCTTCAACTCCGCGAATGCCCGGTGCGGGGAAGCTACCGAACAGAACACAAGCGTGGCTACGGCAGCGTCGAAGGAATCATCATCGAAGGGCAAGCTTTCCGCACAACTTTGGACCAGCCTGACGCCTTGCGGCCTTTCCTTCTCCCCTGCAATCTTCAACATTTCAATACTGGGTTCAGTAGCGACACCGCCTGTTTTGGGAGGGTAAAGAACAAAATTTAGCCCCGTGCCTGCGCCCACTTCCAATAGTCGCGCGTTTTCCGGCAACTGGCTAAATGTTTTCTGCCGCAGCGAGGCAAGAAACCAGCGCTCCAGCGGGCGAATGGCAGCGTCATAATGCGGCGCGATTTCATCATAGCGGGCCCAAGTCATTTGAAGATTCGCTCAACGTCGCAAAGCGGAAAACCAGGTTGCCGCACGTGAACCTAAACGGAGATTTCCACCCGGCTGTGCGATTCGGGCTTTGCGTAAAGGTTACCCAAGAGACGTGTCAGCCGCGAATCATCATGATCACCTGGCGCTCACGGCCACCGTCGAACTCGCAAAGAAAAATTCCCTGCCACCGACCGAGTAGCAGCTTCCCATCTTTGAAAGGGACCGTGACGGAAGAACCCACTAGGCTGGCTTTAATATGTGCATCAGAATTCTCTTCGCCATGACGAAATCCCATCCCGTGCTGCGGGAGAAGGGTGCGTAACGCATGCAGCATGTCTCGCGGCACGTCCGGGTCTGCGTTCTCGTTGACGGTTACTCCGGCGGTCGTATGCTGCACGTAAAGCACGACAATTCCTTCCTGCGCGCGATTCTCACTCAGCTTTTGCTGAACTTGATCAGTGAATTCAACCAGTTCCTCGCGCTGCCGTGAACTTACTTTGAGGATGTGCATAAGAGAGATTGTAACGCAAAAGAACGTCACCACAGCCATTTCCACGTAGTGTCAGGCTTTAAAGCATCTCACGGTGCCTCATAGCGGGCCCTCCGGCAAGACGATCCACCAACCAGGCGAAATTTCACTAAACTATTCATGTGGTTATGTTGGTTCGCGAATTTCGGGATCGTCCTCTCTCAATTGCGAAGTTTGCCATTACACATTTCCATAGAGTCCGTGATCACAGTTCGGAGCTGGGCAAGCCATCCTTGACAGAATTTCAGCGAATTTCTATAGTCGCGCTGTAGAAATTACCGAGAATCAAATGTATATGGCCTGCTATCACTGCTATTACCCCTGTTGCGTCTGTTGTTGGAGACGCGATCGGGCGAGCGTTTGCAGGCGTAAAGGGCATTTGATTTAAGCAACCAGCGCAGCAAAAGTTCAGAGACCGGTCGCGAACCTGCAAGGAATTCGCGATCGGTCTTGTTTTTGTGGCATCAAAGATGGAATAAGTTTTGGCGGTGACAGGGATTTAATCATGAGCGCCATCGTTCTCGAGCAACCAGATCGTTTTACCTTTAAGAACTCGATTGCGGCGAGCATTGGTCACACACCCTTGATTTGTCTGCGTCGAATCACACGCGAGCTGTCATCGGGAGTTGAGATTTTTGCTAAAGCTGAACACCTCAATCCAGGCGGCTCCGTGAAGGATCGTCCGGCGTTGGCTATGATTCTTGCCGGCGAGCGCGACGGCAGACTGAGACCAGGCATGACTATACTCGACGCTACAAGCGGCAACACCGGCATTGCCTACGCGATGATTGGCGCAGCGCGCGGTTACCCAGCCACACTCTGCCTGCCTGAGAACGCCAGTAACCAACGCAAACGGATCTTGCGCACCTTTGGTGTCAACATGATTGAAACTGACCCGCTCCAGTCAACAGACGGGGCTCAGCTGATCGCACGAGAGATCTTTCGAAAAGAACCCGAAAAGTACTTCTACCCGGATCAGTACAACAATGAAGCGAACTGGCGTGCCCATTACGAAACCACCGCGCCGGAGATCTGGGAACAGACCGAGAGACGCATCACACATTTCATAGCTGGTCTGGGAACGTCGGGCACCTTTGTGGGAGTCGCACGGCGACTGAAAACGTTCAATCCCGAAATTCGCGTAGTTTCGATGCAGCCCGATTCGCCTTTACACGGACTTGAGGGCTTGAAACACATGACGACGGCAACGGTTCCGGGTATTTACGATCCCACGCTTGCCGACCAGAATGTTGACGTATCCACGGACGATGGGCAAAGGATGGCGCAGCGTTTGGCAGAGGAGGAAGGATTGTTCGTCGGCACCAGCTCCGGAGCAAATGTCTTCGCGGCGGTCGGATTGGCGCGCACGCTCCCGCAAGGTGCAGTCGTGGTTACAATCCTATGCGACGGGGGTGAGCGGTATATAGAATAAAGATTGGCAGCCCTGCGACGGTTAAAGATAACTTCATAG
>JBPCIQ010000247.1:0-11680 GCA_051006135.1 Pyrinomonadaceae bacterium
AACGGGCGAAAAGCTGTGTCCAAAATTGTCTGTATGAGTCCCACATCATGAAATTGATGCCCCAGTGGGGACTGGCGCCAGTCATCCCGCAAGTTACACGACCCGCGCCAAGCTGGCGCTCAGCTAACAGCGGATACCAATTCCCCTGGTTTTCGATTTCAACAATGCGTTCGCAGTCTACTCGCATCCGACATTCATTAAAGCCGAGGAGCGGCGGCATAGTGGACCAATCTAATCCTTTAACGGCGGCGTGCTCAGGCATCGAGCAGCGCACGACATATCCAGCAGTAGATTCCACGAGATCGTCGTGCTGCAGACATTCGACAGGGAGAGCATCGTGAAAGCGTGAGCGGCCCCAACCCCCCTTACCAAGCTCGCCGGAAAAGCTCAGCCATCCGCCATTCATATGGAAATGACGTCCGCCAATTATCCACTCACGCAAGAGATCAAAGCGATCGGGAAAAACCATTGGCTCATCACCCCACTTGGCGCGTTGAAAGAAATCAGGATGCAGCATCAAGCATTTCGTTTCGACATCGGCAAAGATGATGGTGCTGGCCCAGTTCAGTCTTTCGTCAAAAGCCTCTGGCGACATATGGTACAGATCCCAGGAAGGTTGGGAGATCACTTCGGCGGACGGAATCGCACGCAGCGCGTCGACAAACGGCTGCGCGTAATTGACCACTTCCACATCCTTGCTTGGCGCTTCAAAGGGCGACTCGACGTACTTCTGACCGATGTGGATGCACCAGTTGCCGACGTGCCAGATGCGTAGCTTAGGAGTCATGATCGTTTATTTTCCATCTGTCATCGTCAGTTTTTCATTATCTTCATTGATGATTTGTTTTGAACTCATTTCGTGGCGATTCGTGTCATTTCGTGGATCGCTTGTTGGCTTGAGAGATGAAGAACGATCCACGAAAATCACACGAACGAACACGAAACCAGAGACCACAAAGGCGACTGAGATAGGAAGAGGATCCACCTGATCACCCCAACCCTGACCGCTCCCTATTCGATATCGCGCGGATCAAACAATAGTGGAAAGAACTGTCCACCGAGCTTCTCTCCGGCGGGAATTCGCGGCACACCTTTTAGCAATGGTTCATTCGAAGAGGAACGGACGCCGTCGCGGATCACATTAATCACAGCCGCCCGCCGCGGCCGTTCAGTTCGATTCTCAAATGAGCCATGGACCATCAACGGGTGATGAAAGGAACACTCCCCTTTCTTCAACTCGATGGCTTTAGGATGGAACTCGCTCTTCTGCTCTGCGCTAAGTACGCCCTGGATCGTGTTCATATCGTTTGCGAAGTCTTCCCGTGGTAGCAGATTCCAACGATGGCTGCCAGGCACATAATGCAGACAGCCATTCTCACTCGTTGAATCATCCAGACCTATCCAACAAGAAAGATGAGACATAGGCTGCGTTCTGGTCCAATAAGAATAGTCCTGATGCCAGATCACAACTCCGCCATGGTGCGCCGGCTTATAGAAAAGCTGGTCATGCCAGAAGCGGACCGCGCCTTCCAGAAGTTGCGACGCCGGAACACAAAAAGCGGGGTTCCACAAAAGATCATGAAAGCCCGGTGTGATGCGCCAGGCCCCCAAAGCATGGAAGAGGATCTTTTCGGGATCAGCCGATTCATTGGAGTTAAACTCATAAAATAATTTGTTGCCCCGATGGCCCGGATCGACCAGCTCAGCCAACTCTTTGCGCAGCACTTCTATCTGTTCATCATTCAGCAACCTGATTCCCGCCAGGTATCCATTCTCCCGGTAAAACTTTACTTGCTCGTCACTCAGTCGATACTGCATCCGCTCTTCGGCAGTGCGGGGTTGCGAAAATAGCTTGCCTACTAAGTTTTGGTGTCTGGATAGGTCGTCAACCATTCAAAGGGTCTCCCAACCAGGGTAGTTTCACTTAGGCCGAGCTGTGGAACCTCAGCGAAATTCAACAGCACGAAATCCATTGCCGGGAATAGTCAATTTCACCGAGCGATCCGACGCGGCAGTCTCGATCTTGTTGCCGGCAACCAGGTCAACCCAGCCTCCGACCCTGCCCGGCTTAGATTTTGTAGGTCTCACTATCACTTCCACCTTACTCGAATTGTGATTAACGAGGGCCACACTAAAGCCTCCTGCTATTTTGCCAACCGCCATATCCATGTTCTCGCTGGCTCCAACAATATCGACCAGCGACTCCGCACCGGTTGAACGCAAGGCGTAGTCAAGGACGTCCCGCACAAGATCGGGAAAGTCTCGCGCCGCGGTCCACGCGTCTGGAAAGATACAAACAACGATTCCCTTTCCAAATCTGTTCGCAATAATTGCGGCTGAGTTATCTTCAAAGGTCGCAATCACTTTCGCCTTATTAATTGTCCATGCCGGAAGTTCATTTTCCTGTAAAGCAAAACGGCTTCCAGACTTGACGCGCTCGCCAACCGTCTCCTTAACAACAACTGCTACCCGCTTTGCCATCCCTCCGGTCTCATCGGCGCCGAACAATTCTCTGCGTTCATAGGTTCGGCCCATGGGAATCTGTGGTCCAAAGGCAACGACCACCCCACCCTGCTCGACAAAGCCTTTGATCAGATCGCTGTCCGTCTGCTGAAAGCCCGAGACATTCGGCAGGACGAGTACTGTCCGCTCTTTAAGAAGCCGGGCGAGCACGTCGTGGTTCATGTGAAACGGATAATAGGGATAGATAGACTCTTCCAGGGGCGGCGCATAAGGCAGCACGTCCACAGGTTGTCCGAGCACACGAAAACCGTCGAGGGCCGGCAAGAAGTAATTCGGCCAACGCTCAATAATCCAGTCTGAATAAGGAAAGTAAACGGTCAGAGGATTGCGCTGGTGGGAAACCTTTGAAGTTATCAGGTTGAAGGCTTTCAGACCTTCGGCGACGGCAGCGCGGCTACGCTTGACCGCGTCATATGTTTTCAGTGGTACGTGGACATGCACATGGTAGGTAAAGAATGAGATCCCATCCGCATCTGTCACGGTCGCTGCGCTCAAGATCTGCCGATAAATATTCTCGTAGGTGGTAGCCGTGGTGTTGGGGTTCAAGCGGTTTTCGCGATATCCGAACAGTTCGACATGATTAATGGAGATTTTATTCTGTAGCCGTTTGGCACCCGCCGCTAAAGAACAAAAGTCCTTCACCCGCCGAAACGGGTACTTCTTGCGGTTGTCTGTCCGGTAGCTCGCCATTACGCCCGTTTGATAGATCAGAATGTCCAATTCTTCAACGGTGCTCAAGTATCCCGCCAGCAGCGGATCGTCCATGTGTGGAGCGCACGCCGTCAGGAGATTGCGATGAATGTTTTTGACGTGCTGGCTGAATTCACGAACGTAAGGCACAAAGTAGGTTCCGCTTCCCTCCTGATACGAATAGAAGCCGGCGAGTGACGGATGGTTTTTGTAAAGGGCGTACAACTCATCCGTAATGCCTTTAATTTCTTCCATCCGGCTCTTGTAATGCGACTCGCGCGTCATGTCCCAACTCACTGAAAGGAGCACTGCGTAGCCGTACTTGTCCGCCCGTCTCAACACCAGCTCTACAATGTCGCCCACCGAGCCACGAACAACATCGCTCTGGGCGATTTTCGAGGGATAGTAGACTTTGGTTGGAGTGATCAGGTTGTGAGCAACAAGCACGTTTCCGCCGATCTGTCTGAATTCTTTCAGATAGTTCTCTAAATCCTGCACCGGTTGCGCTTCATCCAAATAGGAAGCGATAAAGAAATCCGCCACAACTCGGCCCAACAGAAACGTTGCCTTCCCAACTGCTGAAGGATTTGCGGCCGCGCCCGTCCAGACGTGAATGACGTACATACCCTCATGAGCCTGCAGCCCAAGGTCGATTTCCGTTCGATACCCACCGCGACTGCCTGACACCTTTTGCAGAACCAGCTCTCTAGTTCCTGTGGACGGTTGCAACAAAAGCGCATGGATGGCTTCGCTTGATGGAGCATCACCTTGGATAGCTTGCACCGTGACTTCGACCGTCTCACCTTGTCGGGGCCTTGTTCGATTCACCGCAACATTGATAGAGGTAACTTCGGAGGTGGCGTGTGCAATCGATGGGGCTAACGCCAATACTAAAAGAAGGGCGAATATGTGCTGCGGCTTCTTAAACCTAATGCAATGTCCTGGTTTTTTCTTCATGGCTCGCCTGACAGAATATTCAGTGCAGTACCACCGTTTCTAGATCAGGGGTATTGAATATGTTACGGCTATATCTTCCTCGTCAGAGTCGTTAGCTTCCGAACTCTCATTCACACCGCGGCTTTAGCCCGGTGGTGGTGCTTTGCCCAGGATTTGTTAACCGTTTTAATCGGTTTGCCGTGTGCTCGGCAGGACGCGCTAAGAAAAACCGTAAAACGGTTTCAGTCGCAGATCTCGCTTTACACCCGGGCTCAAGCCGCGGTGTGAATGAGACAGTTACTAAGAGACGACTCGCCGATTATCTGCTATCTAGTGCCACTGAATCAGGGTGCTCTTCAAGCGAAGCCTTCACCCACCACTGGCACCACGCTTTATCATTCGCTCGAGGCTCAGTAGGTTCAGCATCAGGTGGCGCGGGTGGTGATAATTCTCGATCCGTTTGGGCATTCGGGAAAAGGCTTCATAGGTCACTCGACGATCGGATGCATAAATCCAAAGTGGCGAACCGTGGTTCTTCAGTGGATATTTAGCTCGTATATACATGTACATCAGATCGAACGTCTCTTTGGCCCAGGGCGCCCCAGTGCGCTCGATGATCATCATGCAGCCGATGAGTACTTCTTCCTGCGCCCACAGCACTTTGTCGAGTGTCCAGATGTTCTTCTCTACGTTCTGTAGATTGCGAAAGACGCCGCCATGAACGTCGTCCCAGGCAACTTCCACGGTGCGACGAAACCACGCGGCGAAAGTCTCGAAGAGTTTGTTGTCATGGAGCCGCCGCGCTTCAAGCATGAGCATCCAAAGATTTTCGATGCCGTGGCCTGTATATACGAGTTGAGCGTACTCGTTCTGCGGTCGTGACAGATCGTGATTGAGCAGCTCGTTGATGAGTTTAACATCCGGGTTGTAGTGGTGATGCGTAATCGCGACGACCGCACGCTGGGCAACTCGCTCCAGCTCTGGATCCGCTCGCATCTCAAGCATCTGGGTCACGACGCGGACCAACACCATCCACACACCTTGAATTCGCGCACCAGGAAAAGGGGGCGCATTAGGTCCCAGGTAGGTTTGTCCAATTGTCGGGCGATAATCATCACGGTCATATAGCCGCACGCACTTCAGCACGAGCTCCCGCGCCATATTCCAGTGGGAGGGTTGACCGGTTGCTTTCGAATACTCAGCCAGCCCTTCGGCAATAAACAGATCGCCATAGATCTCACCGTCGGCTGAAGTTAACGCCTTCCCTTCCCGCGTTAGCTCCTTTGGCCACAACTCCTCGCCCGCGGGCCGGATTCTCAGGATGAACTCCAGCGAGCGGCGCGCAACGTTCAGGTATTTTTGCTCTCTAGCCAGATTGTTGTAGAGAAATGAATAGACCCAAATGCCTCGCCCTTCGAACCAACTCAGTTTGTTTTGATTAACTTGCCGACCGTGGTAATCCGCATTGCACATGAAGCCGCCATGCTGCTGATCAATTACATACTTTTCCATGAACGGCAGAAAGTCGCTGAAGAGATCTCTTCGGTATTCATCTCTGAGCTGAGTTAGTGTTTGGCCAGCAAGCCTGCCGGTGAGGTTTGCGCGCGGAATCCGCTCCGGACGCTGCCCGGCGACGTTCGTCGATAGCTCGGCTACCATCGCTGCCACTCCGAGAGATGATCCTAAGAATCTTCGCCGTTTCATGTCTTGGATTACCTTTGCTTCAGGTTTGCGAGGTCCCTTTCAGAGTCTGTCGCGAAAATGGTCCGTAGGACCAAAACGTTTATAGAACAACGGATGAAACCTAGTCTCGAAGCTCCGATAGGAGCGGAATGTAGGTGGTTGCATATTTGAATCATATAGAGGACGATCCACGAAATCACACGAACCAACACGAATAATTTTAGTGTCATTTCGTGTGATTTCGTGGATCGTTGTTGCCCCAGCCCCGCAAGAACAAGGTGATAATGAAAACATGACACTACCGTAATGCACGCTCTGTCGCCATAAATGGGCTGCCTAGTAATATGACCGGCTCGTCTCTATAAACATTTTTGTCCCTAAGGGACTTTTCCAGAGACCTTCAGCCTTCTGGCAGCAATTCATGCGCCATTTCACGAACCTTACGCATTGCAGTGAGCGCGTCATCGATCCACTGCCCGTCAGCAAGCAGGGCGTTGTGCGGCAGCCAGACCGATGTGCGGCAATAGGCTTCGGCTTCAGGGCAATCGTGGACGACATGAGGATGATGTTTGAACAGCTCATTGCGATAAATCGGTTGCGGATAACCCGCCGTGACCGGCAAGCCCTCAGCCTGCAATGCTTCGATCACGCGCGAACGTGAAACTCCGCCATAGGAATTCTGATCCAACTTCATCGAGAAGATATGGAGGCCATGTGCTGTTACACGCTCGTCAAGCATTTCCGGCGTCGGTTTAAGCCCCGGGATCTTCCGTAAACCCTCACGCAGGCGCCGAGCGCACTCCATTCGTGTCGCGACTTGTTGGGGTAACCGTTGGAGTTGATTTAGCAGCAGCGCGGCTTGAAATCCGGTTAGGCGCGCATTTGTTCCCAAGGTCGGGTGCTCGTACCACGCACCGCCAGTGCGCCTTCCCTGATTGCTGATCGAGCGTGCGCGCTCAGCCAGTTCAGCATCGTTAGTGACAAGGATGCCACCCTCACCGGCTGTCATGTTCTTCGAAGCCTGAAAGCTGAAGGATCCAAAACTGCCGAAACTGCCTACACGTCGTTCATGCCATTCGGCTCCGTGAGCGTGCGCGCAGTCTTCAATCATGACCAGACCGCGCTGGTCGCATAATTCTGTGAGTCGATCCAAGTCAGCGGGATGACCTGCAAAATGGACGACCACGATTGCGCGCGTCCGGTCGTTGATATGATCGGCAACTTCTTTGGGATTGAGATTGATGGTCTGCGGATCAATATCAACGAATACGGGCACAGCTCCGATTCGCGAAACAGCTGTAGCGGAGGCCACGAAGGTAATAGGTGGAACGATTACTTCATCGCCCGGCTTAATCCCTGCCGCGCTCAAGGCAATCTCCAGAGACACGGTGCCATTTGCCACGGCTATGCCATGCGCGGTGCCGTGATAAAGGGCAAATTGTCGCTCCAACTCTCCCACCGATTCGTGGTATCCACCCCAAACTCTGCTCTCCATCACACCGTTTAGAGCATCGCGATCGGAGTCATCGAAGATCGGCCAGTCTGGCGCTGCTCGCGTGAGCGCAGCTGCACCTCCCAATAATGCTAATCGGTGGTGACTTTGGTTCCC
Organism: Pyrinomonadaceae bacterium; assembly: GCA_051006135.1. Classification (GTDB taxonomy): domain Bacteria; phylum Acidobacteriota; class Blastocatellia; order Pyrinomonadales; family Pyrinomonadaceae; genus PSRF01. The sequence goes on from JBPCIQ010000247.1 coordinate 7,442, forward strand.
TGACATCGCTTTCGACATGTATCCCAATTGTTCCTGTTGCCCGCAAAGCCGCAGTGATTACGGCGGACTGACAAAAAGTACGATCCACGAATTCACATGAATCAACACAAACTCATTTAGTGTTCCTTCGTGTGGTTTCGTGGATTGTTCTCTGTTGCCCAAGAAGTCACTAAAACAACACCAAGTATGAACTCTTCCCTACAGAACTCCATTGCATAGGCTTCGCGACTAAGGGTCAACAGCACTCTTGTGCAGTTTCAACCAACGCTTTCACTCGCTCAGACCGCACGACACCTGCCGCCGAGACGGGCTCACGGGCCGCACGTCCCAGGTGAAACTCACGGATACCAGTCGCCTGACAAATCATCCGCATTGACTGCTGGTCTATTCCACCACCAGCGAGAATCTCGATCTCGGGACCGGCTTCATCCTGGTATCTCGACAGCCGTGCGATTTTTTCCGGCCACTCACCTGTACCGCCGCTCGTCAGAATTCGATCCACTTGTTTGACCTGCTTGAGCACTCGGATTGCCGTAAATCGATTTTTAGCTTCCTCAAAAGCGTGATGAAATGTGGCGGCCAGATTCGGCGCGCAAGACAGAACACGCTCCGTTAGCTGAACGTCGATCTCACCTTGGCGCAGGAAGCCCAAAACCACTCCATCGACGTTAAGCCGCGATAACTGACTTGCGGCGGCACACAGTTGTTTTCGTTCCCCTTCTTCGACAACGTCGTAGCTGTCGCCTTCACGCAACATCACGCGAACTGGCAGTGTCACCGCGTTGAGAATATTTTGCACAAGATCGAGCGGCGGCGTCAGACCGCCTCTCTGGAAGTCGCGAATGATTTCCAACCGGCCTGCACCTCCGCGTTGGGCTTCAATAGCATCTGACACCGAGCAGGCGATGACTTCAATAACTGGCGGTTGCCGGATCGTTGCCTTAGCCCCTTGCATGGTTACCCGCGATGACCTTGTCCACGTCCAAATACTTAATGCGTCCCTTATACGGGCTCAGGATCTCCCTCAGTGTCTCCTCAGTTACACCTTCGACATTGGCGCTTGGCAGCACGGGAGCTAGCTCACCGCGTTGCAGCAACTCGCCAACTGCCTCAATGATTATCGAATTAATAATCGTGGCGCCCGCGACGGTTGAGGCGGGGCCGATTTTGGCATCTAGCCCGGGCAGCGATAACAACGCATCGCCGGTCGGGACACAATTATCAATCGTCACATCTGCCAGCTCATAAAGACGTTTACCCGAAGAGTGCAGGGCTAAACACGACCGCGATTGCTCAAGATTGGTAATGGCAATGACCTTGACGCTGCGCACTTTCATTTCTAATGCCATCTCAACAGGCACAGCGTTGCGACCGGAATTTGAGATAATGATCGCTGCATCTTCGGCTCTGACCTGCTCGCGTGTGATTAGTTCGCACGCCAGTCCGTTCTCACGCTCCGCGCGTGTGCTTTCCAACGCGCCTTTCAGAAAGATCAACCGCTCGTCGAGGATAGGATTGATGGCCGCGATGCCGCCTGCCCGAAAAAACGCTTCATCGGCGATCAAATGCGAGTGTCCGGTTCCGAAAGTATGAATCACGCCGCCCGCGGAAAGCGCGGCAGCCACAAGCTGCCCGGCCTGCTTAATATTGTTGGCCTGCTCACGCTTGATTCTTTCCAAAACCGCTTGCACGCCATCAACGTAACGTTCAAATGCCATGGTGGTTGCCCCTGATAAATGTCGCCGATCGACAGGTCACAATCTCGACGTTGACGTTCGAGTGGTGACTAGCCACTCTTTCTGATCTGCAAAATCAATGGGGCTTCTTGGGTTTTCACACCGCGCGTACCGCCACCAGTTGTGATAGGTAGTCCTTCGACCCGGTCGCTACCGCTCCCGGTTCTGACCGTGGTCCTTCAACCGGTCTCCCCACGTCTCCGCATCGCCCTTTCCACGTGTCTCCGGTTCGCCGCGTCGCCGTGTCTCCCCTTCGCCGTATCTCCCTTGAAAGCGTCCAGCGCGGTCTGACTCAACTTCCAGCCGATAGATTCGCAAGCAATTAATAGGGCGCCGACCACTGGCTCAAACTGCGGCGGTGTGATTATCGCTGACGAAAAAGTCTGCTTCAGAACTTCCGTAAAGCGAGCGCGCACAAGGTCACATGCTTCAAAGACCGAACCCTGATATGAAACGAAAAGTTCCCTTTCCTGCAAATCGAGTCTCGTGGCTGCGGCCGTGACTGCTTCCGCTAGTTCCTCTCCTGCTTGAATGAAAATTTCGCGAGCGGCTTCATCGCCCGATTCCGCTGCTTCGTAGGCGATGCGGCTCAACGCTGCTATTTCACGTGGCTCCATTTTCTCAACGTAGACGCGCTCCAGTGTTTCGGGAAAGTTGCTTATTTCGAGTGCGCGCAACAGCGCGCTGACGAGTAAGGTCTGAGGGCCACGTCCATCGTGGGCCCTGGCGGCCACCCTCAACGCCGCCTGTCCAATTCGATAGGCGCTGCCTTCATCGCCATATACCGGCCCCCAACCACCCACCTTTACCTGTTCACCGTGTGGTCCAATGCCAAGGATGCAAGACCCTGTGCCGGCTAGGGCCAGAACTCCGTGGCGACCGCCGAGCGCTCCTGCATGAGCGATCACCATGTCCCCGGTAATCAGTGAACGAGGGAAACCAATCTCTCGAAACGCCTCTTCCATTTCACCAGCACCAGTTTTGTCGTAGTCAACACCCGCCATGCCCGCTGATACGCAGACTACGTCGTCAGGGAGCGACGCACTTGGGGCCAACGCTTCGCTGGTTGCCTCCGCGAGCGAATTGAGCACGACAGCTCGACGCACAAGGAGATGATTCGAGGGGCCGCTCTCGCCGGCGCCAACAACCTGACCCTGTCGGTCAACCGCCAGACACCGTGTCCGACTGCCACCTCCATCAATAGCTAAAATGATCTCCATATTCAACTAACGCTGCAGAAACAAGGTGGGCCGCGTTGGTATTGTTTGGTGCTATTTCGTGTGGTTTAGTGGATCGTTTGTTGGTACTTGCAATAGAAAAACGATCCACTAAATCACACGAAATATCACGAACTACCCGAACAACCGACAACGTTGCAAGTAACTAGCTGCTAGGGCTTCAACCACCGATCCAGCCAATCGTAAGCTCGGGCAGACACATCATTTGGAAAATTATGTCCGCCGCTGAAGAAATGGCTTTCAATATTTCCGGCACCGTTAAGCAGTTTGTAGACGGGCTCAATACGAGCTAGCGAGCGTCGCGCACTCCAACCAGCATTAGGGAATACGAAGTCGTCATCAGAAGTTGAGAGAAAGAGCGGTCGTGGCGCGATGAGCGCTAGCAGCTCATGCATGTCAAACGGTGTCTGGATCACTTCAGAGTCCGGCACTGCGCGATAAAAATCCATATTGATATGCGGGCTTCCTACATAAAATCCCAGCCGGGGCATCAGCGCCGTGGCATGCGACCAACGCCAGACGTTGCCATCAATGCGAAAAGTGTCAAAGCCGCAGTTGCTGGCACCCACCTTAACCCTATGATCAAAGGCCATTGCGAAAAGGGTTGTAATGCCGCCATGCGAATGACCGATGGAACCGACGCGAGATGAATCAATGAAGTCGAGCGTCTCGAGATAATCCAAGGCCCGCCCTAAATCCCAGACCATCTTGCCAATCAAAGACCAACGTGGGTGGCGACGGTAAAAAGGGATGGCATCGCCGTAATGTCCGCTTGCCGCGTCGTGCCGTTCGCCAAAACAAATTGCGTCATAAGTGAATGTTACGAAACCCCGCTTGACCAGATGCAAAGCAGTCTGCAATTGGGGATTGCCTGCAAGTCCAGCAGGTTCTTTTTTCCCGGCTTGCGTAGTCTGATGCGGACAGATAATCAGCGGAGATTTCTTGCGCATATTTTTCGGAACTAGCAAATAGGAACTCACAAATTCGTTCGGCTCGGTTTGAAAGACTAGTTTCCGCAAAATGTAGCCGTCATGCGACGTTTCTTCAGTGACCCTTGCGGCTACTGGCGGCTTTGATTTCGGCAAATCGCCAAGAAATATCTGCAAACGACCTTTGATTTTTTCGCGCTGCGTTTGCCATGCTTGCGGAGTCGCGATTTTTTCGTTTCCGCTTGCGAGTAAATCAATCAACTCGGCTTTGCCTGATTGCTCGCCCGAAACTCGCGGGCGCACTGCTCGCGTTATCTTTCGCCATTTTTCCCAACT
>JBPCIQ010000248.1:0-13951 GCA_051006135.1 Pyrinomonadaceae bacterium
CGGTTGAGAAGAGCGGTCGGCCAACCGGGTAGTGACGAATGGTATCGGCAATGGTTCCTTTCTCGATCACCAGGTAATTCAATCCTTCGCGTGCTGCAGCATCCGCGGCAGAAAGTCCCGCCGGTCCCGCGCCGATGATCAATAGATCGAGTGACTCGCTCATAGGCGTAGTCTAATGTCTAACGTCCAAGTCCGATGTCCCGATTACCAGCACCGACACTACCGGAGATTTCCGCTAGCGCTGTAGAGAAACCTCGTTCCGAATCAGGAGGGCGTTGGACGTTGGACCTTTGGACATTGGACTGGTTCTGACGTTGGACTGATTCTTCAGAAGACCAATTCCCCGTGCGCTACGACGACGGATGGTCCTCCAACTCTAACCCGCGCCACTGCCCGAGCCTGGCCTTTGACGTCGACGTGGATACGGCTGGGTCGATTTATGAAATCACCCTGTTCTATTACGAACTTGAAAACTCCTTCAACAGGCGTGTCAGGCAACGCTCCGTGGTGGACCAGGTAAGCTCCCAATGCGCCCGCCGCGCTGCCAGTCGCCGCATCTTCCGGGATGTTGTCATCGGGGGCGAACATTCGTGCGTGGGCCCGCGCCGCGCCGACCTCGAGCGTTTCGCGCGAGAACGGGCAACAGCCAGTGGCACCGGCCCGTTTGTAAACTTCCGTCAGCAAGGCCGCGTTTACTTTACAACTGCGCAGGTCTGCTAGAGATCGAACTGGAACAGCAAGAAACGGCAGGCCGGTCGAGATAATTTGAATCGGCAAACTCTCATCCAGGTCCTCGCTCGCCAGGCCCAGGGCTCGCGTCAAATCTGCTTGTTCGTGTGAATCTTCCATCACTGGGCCCATTTCCGGTTTGCCTTGCGTCATCACGACCTGGAGCGGTTGGCCATCTTTAAATTCGATGTCGACGGGAAGAATGCCAATCCCAACCTCATGCAGAATGCGCGTCCAACCGTTTCCTTTCTCCGGCAGGGGCACGACACCTGCGCGCGCTAGCGCATTCCAGGTGCCGACGACAGGATGTCCTGCGAACGGAATCTCGCGGGTAGGTGTGAATATGCGCAACCGACGCAGAACCTCAGGTTGTTTAGTTCGAGTTTGCGACTTGCCTCCCTTCACTTGCGTCTCACTGCCAGCAAGCATCTCGTCGTCGTTCTTGTTTTCAAAATTGGCCTCCCTGCGGACTGCGGGTGGAGCGTCTGGCTTGAGCACGAAGACAGTCTCAGAAAGATTCATCTCTCGGGCAATCTTCAGCATCTCTTCGTCAGTGAGCCCTTCCGCTTCCGGGAACACCGCTAAAGGATTGCCGGCGAAGGCCTGATTCGTGAAAACGTCGAGTTGAATGAAACGATAGTTTCCCAATGTTATCCGCCCCGCTTCTCAAAATTGCTCGCCCCATGATCGAGGGGCTGGAGCTTGCGGTCAAGCGTCCACACTCCTGATGAAACGTTTGCCCTGTTCCGACATTACTGTTGTACAGAAAAACCAGACCAAATGGTTAGGCTATTGACGTTGCAAAGTCGGGACGAGACGCAGAGTACGCATTGAGCAGCGCAGTGGAAATCAGAGTGTTTGGCCAGGGATTTTGTTGAAATAGCGCGCTCACGGCGAGCATGCAAAGAATCTTTCAAAAAAGCCTTTCAAAATTCGAAGCCTTGACAAGGCCGAAGACGTGGACTATCGTGCGCGCGTTCTCATAAGACTTCGGTACTCCGAAACAGCGCGCTAGACAACCGCGCTAAACTCAAAACTAAATCTCCGTCGCCTCGCGCCTCGTTTGTCGCGATCGAATCTGCCAATAGGTTAGTTCTCTTACAATCGAAGTTTTCTTAATGGCGCCCTTACAGCTGTCCGCGTGTCGAACATAATTACAGCGGCATCTGGATCACCTGGCGGCTGACGAAGTTTCAAAACTCCTGGGGCACCACGCTGAACCTGGACACCCTCGATACAATAATTGCAGTTGTCGTCGTATCGCTTGTATTGAGTCTTATAGTTCAGTCAATTCAGAGCTTCATTAAGAAACTCCTCAAGATCAAGTCGGGAACAATCCTGAGCTCGCTCGAGGACGAAGTCGGTCGCGCTGATTTTATCGTTTGCGGTTGTAATTTTTCTTAATGCGAATTTCTTCGCCGTGTACCGCAAGATTTCAGGCAGTGACACCGTAAAAGCCGCGCTTCTTAAGAAGGGGGAGGAGCTGGAGAAGCGAGTCCAGGATCAACCCGCGACAAATACCCCCAGCGGGGATACAACCAATCAGCAGTTGAAAGCTGACGTCGCGGAATTCAGAAAACAACAGGCAGAGTATTTAGCCACCTACAAAGAGTTCGGTTTCGAGCCTTTAACGCGGCAGCAATTGTCTGATTACTTCAGCGCTCAGGGAACATGGGCGAACACCACTGGACGGGAAAGATTCTTTTACGGCCTCGAAGCCGCGAGTGGTTGGACCATCATGGCGCTACTGCTCAGCGTCGGTGCTCCGTTCTGGCTAGACGCGCTGGAATCGCTGTTTGGGATCAAGAATCTGCTGCGCAAACGGTCAGACACGCAGAACGTGGAAGGACAGAAGGGCGGCCAACCGAAGCCTTAGATTCTACTGATGTTCTGGTATCGAGAAAGGAGAAACCTTATGAGACGCGTCGAAGCGAAGGTTGACCAAGCTTCATCCGGAGCTGGCGAAGCGGGTAACGTCCCTTATTTCGGAACTGACTAATCAGGGGCTTGCCATCGAAGTTGTGCAGGGGTTGCGAACATTCGAAGAGCAGAATGAACTCTATAAAGAGGGAAGGACCAAGCCGAGCCAGGTTGTCACGAATGCCAAGGGCGGCCAGTCAAATCACAATTACGGTTTGGCGGTGGATCTTTGCCCGTTTGTGAATGGCAAACCTCAATGGAACGACAACGAGGGATTCATTCAGATTGGGGTGGAAGCCGCGAAGCACGGACTCGAATGGGGCGGCAAAGCAAAAAAAAATTCATCGATAAGCCTCACGTACAGTTACCCGTTCTCACCATCGCGCAATGCCTCGCACTCTACAACAAAGGCGGTCTGCTAAATGTCTGGGCAAGGGTGCCGCCGAATACTTGAATTCGTCTGCACTCCTCCTTTGAGCTGAACAGCTCAGCCGAGTGAAGGCTTTGGTTACTGCCCCACAGAATGCCGGGCATGGCAAGCGCAGGCGGAGGGGAGGCAGCCCCGTACAAAAGAAGGATTTCTTCCCCTGCTATCCACCCGTTCGACGCATGGGAGATATGATGTCTACCAACAAACCCACTCAGCCGAATGTAACCGGAGCAACAGAGCCAATAAAAGTGGCTCTTACCACTGGGCCAAAAAAGTGCAAGCCATTCGTAATCGAGGTAATGGTGTTCGCTCCCGCCTCTGGCTTCAAGATTGAGGTCATTATCGAGAAGAGCTGCACTCCGCAAGCCGACGCTGTCTGGAAGATCGTTTTCGACCTGTACAAGAAGAAGAAGGCCAGCGGCGATAGCTTCGATCAACTCGTCCATGTCTCGTTCAAGGGCGGAACTCCTGTCGAGCAGAAGGGAATACAAGCTACTGCGGCGAATGGTCTCAATGACAAACAGGCTGACGTTATTGTCAACGAGGCAGGACCAGCGGTCCTCGAACTTAAGGATGCAAGCACGATGACGCCACAGGAATTAGAGAAAGTGAAGAAAGAGATCGTTGCTGCTTCGAGCAAGGTTGCTAACTTCGCCCTAGAATCGTAAAAAGGTGCGTACCATCTTAGAGCTACTACTACTCCGGAGCACCGTAATGTACCAAAGTAAGCGCGGGCCCTTCGCAAGGAGGGTCCCACTTCTGGCACTAATCACCATACTAATGTCGTTAGTCTCGGTTAGAGCGCAGTGTGTTGACAGCAGCGAGGTGATCGACTTCAAGGTGCGCTCAGTAAAAGTGAAAACGCTTTTCGGGAGTATTCCCAAGGAGCTTCGCAAACTTCTGGATAGCCATCGCAACGAAGCGTACTCGTCCGATCGCGCGAGCCAATACATTAACGAAATCACAAGGGTTTATGCTACGGATCCTGCTCAGGAGAAGTACGAGCGGCTAATCGCTAACAAACTCAGGCTATCGCTCAAGGCGGGTAGGACTTGGTTGGAATGCATCGAGAAGGTTAACCCTTACGAGTGCCAAACGGCTTTTCCTGGGACGACCCAGTGCGTGGACGTCACGATCAAACGTTACTTCCTTGATATCGACGCATTAAACTCGAGCCCATATCTTCTACTTTTCCCGCGGTCAGCTCTGGCCGCGTTTTATGGCGCGATGCCGCGGCCCTTGCTGGCTTTGAACCCGGGTCTAAACGCCCGTCAGGACAAGCGGGTCGGCCTCTCTGCATCAATAGACACGGCCACTGATCTTCTGGATTTGAGGAGCATCTTTAAAGCCGAACCCACGCCATCTCCTACTGCCAGCGTACAGCCGACCGCAACACCCATACCGGCGTCCTCCCCGGCCACGCGGACCGACAACCTTGAGGTTACATTTCCAAGCGCGGGTGGCGGCGCGGCCGCTTCGACAAGCGACAAGGAGGAACCGACAGTAAAGCTGGAAAGCAAAGACACGAAGTTGCTGCTCAGTTTGAAAGGGTGGAAGGGAGTGTCCAAAGATTTCTACGACACAAGTTCGGGACTAACACTGGCGCGCACCAAGTCGCGGGGCCTATTTCAAAACCTTGCGCTGGAGGCCAGGTTTGACGCCCGCAAGCTGCCGCATGGCAATGGAAACTTTTTAAGGAACGCCGTCACAGTCGGCTTTGGCACGGATCTGCGCTTGAGAACGGCAGGAATCAGGTTAGTAAATATTGGCGGCAGATACCGCTGGTCGCGCAATCGATTCTTCAGCGGAGATAATAGTTTGCCAAACGAAATAAGCTCGGAAAATGGATTCGAGAGCCGTGCCATCGTTGACGGCGCCCTGGCCAAGGGACTAGCCAGGGCTGCCGTGTGGTTTGATGGTGGCTCACTCGATCGCAACGGCGGTTCTTACAAACGCGTGGCTGCGCTGTTTGGTTACGGCAAAGAGTTTGCCATTCCCCGTAAGAAAGACTTTCACGAGATATCCACGCCCGAATTAACAGAACCGTGCTGGACTTCTTACCCCGATCCTAAGAAGCCCGACGACTCAATGAAGAACGAGTCGACTTTCGGCATTGAGCTACTGGTCGGCGCGGGACGCACGTTGGGAAACGTTCCGGAATACGCGCGCTTCTACGGCGGAGGCCCATCGGGGCAATTTCTTTACGACGAGCTGAGCGCGCAAAGTTTGACCGCCTTTCCCTCCGGCCCCCTTATTCGCAGTCTCGGTCAAAGCCAGGCCGGTGCTGTCACGGCAACACGCAATGTTATAAGCGGTGGCACCTCTTTCTGGCATGCTAACGTCAGTATCAGCATACCTGTCTCCTCCTGGTCCCGCCCCTTGATTCCACACGAATGGGTCACCTTCTCACCTAAGAGAGACGGTGATGAAGAGTTCAATGGACACGCGCCCGAGGGGGCGAACATCTGTAGGGATTTGAAGGCAACCGTAAAGACTTTGGTGGGTGTAAGCGGCGTGAATCTGATGGTCAATCAGCAGGCGCGCGACTTGCTTACGGATGCGCAAAGGAAAGATTTACGCTTGCGCAACACGCAGAACCCCACGCCCGAAGAAAAAACTCGTCTGGACGCGGCCGAGATGGCGTTGGCCGCTGCCAAGGCTCGCGTGAGACCTGAAGTGGAGGACCTATTCACGCGAGAGATTCTTCCGGTGACCAACTTCATTGCCGACCATGCCAATATTATCGCAGTAAAACCGCTCCTGATGTTTGACGTAGCGCATCTTGGTTTGTCTGGTAGCCGCGATAACAGAACCCGTTATGGCCTTGGCGGGGGACTACAAATAGATCTTGTGCTGGCACGCTTCGAACTCGGCTATATTGCATCGCTCCTTCGCGCTCCGGGTGATACGCGTGGCAATTTCATGGGGCGGCTGGTTTTGAAGAGATTTTTCTAGCGTCGGAAGGCTTTTTATCGAAATCGCCCCAGATGATTCCTAACTTGCTCGGACAGGACTGCTGTGACTACAACGACTACAACGGAGAAATCCAGTATTGAAACTCCAGAAGAGCTGTTGGCGTCACTGAGAAGTATTCGGGAGCAATTGAAGAACGATCTTGATGCCTACGCCGGTCTTGGTTTCTCCCCGCTGAAGTGGGCGCAGGTTCGTCACTGGGCATCCACCTTGCCGCCTTCCGAAGATTGGTTGATTAACCGCAAGCACGATTTAAGAACGCTCCTCGGCTGGATCATAACGGCTCTGCTTTGTGCGTTGGTGCTCCCTTCTGTCAAGACACACTCGAATCGCTATTCGGCGTGAAGAGCTTGTTGCGCAAGCGCGGTGACATTAAAAATGTTGAGGCTGAGAGTGGTGCAGGAAATCCCAAAACCTAGTTCACGAAGCTCTTCGAGATCCGGGCAAAGCCGAAACAATAAAGAGATTGACAAATGCAGTTTCTCCCCAGTATGAGGACTTAGGCATGCTAATACTCAAACAAGGGTCGACAGGCCCACACGTAATTTCACTTCAGACAAAACTAAAAGCACTGGGCTTTGATCCAGGCACCATCGACGGGAAATTTGGCCCAGGCACAAAGGCGGCGCTGATTGCTTTTCAGAAGAGCAGAGGACTTTCTCCCAAGGGTATGGCTGGACCAAAGACAATCAGCGCCATGCAAATGAACGGTCTCGACCTTCCGCTGCATCTTTTCCAGGTTCTCGAAGAAGAGCACATCAGCCTTTACGGCCAACTCGAACAGGAAACTGTCATCAACTTAAAAGGCCGCTTAGTTACCTCCCATCTTGATTGGGACTTTCATCCGGGGCACATCAAGGATTGGGAGAAATTTAAGGGCAATCTGCAAAACCCTGATCCCAACCTCCCCACCAATCTGAAGGAGTTACTGGATAGGGAGAACGTGCCGAATTGGCGCACCGAGAAGGACGCGTCAGATTCTTTGAACCGATTGCTGGGAAAGTATTTCTATAGCCGGGACGAATTCAGGCATTTGAACTTCAGTAAGACGACAGAAAAGCTGTTTGAACTGTACCCGGAGAAAGATAAGCTGCACAGGGTATCCACTGAAGAGCTAAGGCGAATGAACCGTTTTCTGTTGGAAGAGCTCTTCTCGGAATATTTGGAGAATGTTCGCGAGATTCGCCTGGCCGCCATCTATCAGCGCCGACACGATAAGAAGTCCGCGGCACTATGCCTTTCGGGCGGCGGCATCCGCAGCGGGACGTTCGCGCTCGGACTCCTACAGGGACTGGCGCGCCACAACCTGCTCAAGCAGTTTGACTACCTTTCTACGGTCTCCGGCGGCGGCTACATTGGTGGCTGGCTCACGGCGTGGATTCATCGCCACCGGCAACCAGACAGAGGGCTCGAGGGTGTCACCAAAGATCTGACGAACGCGACGCCTGGATTAAAGATCGACCCTGATCCCGCACCGATCCGACACCTGCGCGAGTACAGCAACTTCCTCACACCTAAGGCCGGGCTAATGAGCACCGATACCTGGACCTTCGTGGCGATCTACGTCCGCAACTTGCTTTTGAACTGGTCGGTGATTATCCCGCTTATCCTGGCCTTCCTGCTCATTCCACGTTTGAACGTGGCTGCCATCCTGCCAAATCCGAAGGAGCCCATCGTCGAAAACTTAAGGATGTTCCTCCCGGTGCAAATTGGCGGCTTCCTGTCATCGATCGATTACCTTAACGATCTCAACCTCAGGCACGTAATGCTGCTGGTGGGATTTATTTGCGCGGCGTGGGCGATTGCCTACATGAGTTTTGGCCGTCCCGGTTTTCGGGCTCGCCTGATCGAGCAAAACCCCCGCTGGAAGGATCGAATGGGGCAACGTGGCTTCCTCAAGTATTGCTTAGCCCCGCTCGTAAGCGCAGCATTTTTGCTGACCAGTTACGTGGCATGGACGCACAACGAAAAGAAGGTGTGGCATTTCATAGTGTTCGGCGTGCTGACAGCGTTGGTTGGATTGCTGTTGTCCACTTACATTCTCAAGGACTGGCGGGGCGGGATCGGGGGACCGCTGCTACTGCTCGCAGCCGGCGCGGCCGGCGGACTCTTCGCCGGAGCGGGGACACCAGCAAGCGGCACTTTAACCGGCTTGAATGTAGATGATAACTGGGCGACGGAGTTTTATGTCTCTTACGCCGTGCCACTCTTTCTGCTGATGTTCATGCTGGCAGTTACCGTCTTCGCCGGGATTTCCAGCCACTTTCTCAATAAAGTCAACGACGAGGATCGCGAGTGGTGGGCCCGTTTCAGCGCCTGGACATTGATTTCCGCACTAGCATGGGCCGTCTTCAGTTCGCTCGTCATCTTCGGTCCGCTCGCACTGCTGGCTTTTCCGACCTTGGTGGGGGCTGTTGGCGGCCTCTCCGGCCTCGTCGCGCTCCTGCTAGGTCGGAGCGCAAAGACACCGGCCACGCCCGAAAAAGTTGCACAAGGGAGTTGGATGACGAAACTGTCCAGCCAACTGCTCCCGCTATTGGCACTGCTCTTCATCGCGGTGTTCGTGGCGGCTCTGTCTCTGGCGACTAGTAAACTCACCAGACCCGCGTCTAGCGCTCTCGGTGCGGCCATCCCCAAGGTTAACCGTTTGCTTCACCGAGTTGGGGGCGCGCTACCGGAAGTAACCGGGCTCGATAAACGGCAATTCGCTGCGCCATTCAAGGGCCCCGTCGGCAATTCGTTCCGCAAAAGCAGTTGGGTCAAAGTGGGGGACCAGTGGATCCCTGGCTACGTCGAACACATGCGGGCTGTCCATTACCCGCGCTGGTGGTTTTTCCTCCTTCTGATGATCTTGCTGTTAGGGATTGGCTTCGGGCTGGCCAGAGTGATCAACCTCAACTTGTTCTCGCTGCACAATGGCTACCGCAACCGACTGATCCGTGGCTTCCTCGCGGCCTCGCGCGATAAACAGCTGCGGCGGCCAAATCCCTTTACTGGTTTTGATCCGGCGGACAATGTCTCCATGCATGAACTTAGGCCGGCGCTGCTCCACGAAGTTGACTTTATAGACTTCGATGGTTTTGCCAACCAGTTAAAAATGGGAGGCGAAACTGTGGACCAGGCCCAGAGGCCAGAACGGCCCCCATCAGGTCAGAATCAGCCCTCAGGTGATAATCAGCCACGGACCGCGTCGGAGTTTCTCTACACGCAACTGTCAGATAAGGGAAAGGCTGCGGCTGAAGGCTGCAACCCGCCGGTCCCGCTTTCCCAAAGCCAGCGCGTCGACTTAATCGAGGACCTGAATCGCATCCTCGAGGCCGATCAGATCCAGCTCGAGAACGAACCGGGCTTTGTCCGGCCTCCACAACCCCCAGCCGGTGCGCAGCAACCGCAAGGGCCAGCGGCTCCCCCACCCTCGCAACGACGGGAGTACCACATCCACCGCAACCGACAGGCACTGGAGCGTACGTATCCTCAATTCATCGTAGCCTCCAACTACCCTCCCCACAGACTGCTGCACGTTGTGAACACCACTTTGAATCTCGTGGGCGGCGACAATTTGGCTTGGCAGCAGCGGAAGGCTGAGTCGTTTACCGTCTCGCCGCTCCACTGCGGCAGCTATCGCGTTGGGTATCGGAGATCGAAGGACTACGGAGGAGACGACGGGATTTCACTAGGCACGGCTATGGCTATCTCCGGCGCGGCGGCCAGCTCCAACATGGGCTACTACACTACTTCGCCGGTCCTGTCTCTGGTGTTGACGCTTTTCAACGTGCGGCTCGGCTGGTGGCTTGGCAATCCCGGCCCCGCGGGCAGCCACTCGTACGTCGGACTTAAGACCGACGACCGTCCGGGTGAAGCGTCGAAGAAGATTTACCGCCGAATGTCTCCCACTCTCTCCGTGATGCCCGTCTTTTATGAAGCCTTCGGTCTGACGGACGACCGGAACGACTATGTATATTTGACGGATGGCGGTCACTTCGAGAACCTGGCGCTCTACGAGATGGTGCTGCGCCGTTGCCACTTTATTGTCGTCAGCGACGCCGCCGCCGACGCCAAATATGAATTCAACGATCTGGCGAATGCCGTCCGCAAGATTCGGATCGATCTCGGCATCCCCATCGAGTTTCCCGACGTGCCGATCTTCCGCAAGCGCCCGGAGAAGGAAGGCGAGGGTGGATGCTACTGGGCGATTGGCCGGATTCGGTATTCGGCGATCGATTACCTGAGCAACGGGCTTCCGGCCAAAGACGGAATCGTGATTTACATCAAGCCCGCAGTCTACGAAGACGAGCCGGAAGACGTTGTACATTACAAACGCACTCATCCTACCTTCCCGCATGAAACCACCGCAGACCAGTTCTTCGACGAACCGCAGTTTGAGAGCTATCGCGCGCTCGGCTCTTACATCATGGATCGGATGACCCAACCGCCTTCGGACAATCAAGACGATCCGAAGGCCTTCGAGTGCGACATCCAAAGCCTTAGCCTCGACGAGTTCTTCAAGCACGCAAAGACAAATTTGGAGAGTATGTCCCCACAAATGAAAGACCAGTATCGCAGGTACTGGAACGCGTCGTCAGCGGGGCCATCCGCAAGCAAGGCGGCGCCGCCAAAGCAATAGTGATGCTCCTTCAGACCCGGTCCAGGGATAACAGAAGAGATTCGTAAATCTATTGTTGCGCATAGAAACGAAAGCCCCGAACGTTGAGGGATCGCAATTTCCTCGTTAGACAAGATCCCAGCTAGAAGTTGATTGGCGATTTTGATGATTTTTCGGCTTACGACTCAGTTGAAAGTTTCATGAATTGATAAGAGGGAGAGACAATGGCTACTGGTACGGTTGTAATTGATCCTGGTCATGGCGGCACTGGCTCGATCGGGGGTTCTGATGGTAATCATGCCCTCAGCGCGAGCGGCGTCAAAGAAAAAGACCTGACGTTGATTTTGGCGAATCTGGTGAAACCTGCGTTGCAAAGCGCGGCAGCGACTGGCGGGCACACTCTAAACATCGTCATGACACGGACCACTGATGTGAACCTCAGCCTCGCGGACAGGGCGCGTGTTGCCAGGACAAATAGCGCGGACAGGTTTTTGAGCATTCATCTCAATGGCTTCAACAAGGTTACAAGGGGCGTTGAAACATACGTGCGTCGTGCTCAGGATAATGTCAACCTTAATGAGGATAGACGCTTCGCACGAAGGATTCAGTACGCCGTTTTTGACGTAGTTGAGGGCTTTGATTCGGGCTCGAATGACCGAGGTGTCAAAGAAGAGAGATTTGGCGTCCTAAATGATGTGCAACTCGGTAATACGTCTGGAGGTAACTGCCGTGCGTGCTTGCTGGAGGTCGAGTTTCTCGACGTTCCCGCGGTTGACGTGCTTTTGAACACTGGCCCAAATGCTAGTGCCGTGCGTAACAGTATTGCGCGGGCGATCGCCAACGCGATTATTGGGGATCTGGTAAACCCTTAGTCTGAACGAAAAGACCTATAGGGCTTGGATTCCTTCCGCGCGTCCATCAAAGCTAATGGCTGGGATAAGCACCTCCACTACCTTGTCATCTCTTGGAGCCCAGGCTTTGCCCATGGCTCAAATCGCCGCGTCGCCGTTAAACCCACAGCATACGAATCATGACTCACAATAAGATTCTGATTAACACTTTGGCTTGCCTGCTGGTCTGTCCAGTCTTAAGTGTATCAGCGACTTCGAATCGTGTTCGCAGGTATTCCACAGTTTACGCTCAGCAGTACAAGCCGACCGAAAAGTACCGGCGTAATACACTGCAGGGCGACTTCCTGTGGGCTGCGGGGTCATCTAGTCCACGAACCGCCGCCGTTCGCTGGAATAACTTTCTTGTCAGGTATGGCGACCGAGAACTAGACAGCGCGATTCAGCCTCGGCTCATCTCGATAGCCAAATACGAGTTGATGCGAGTCTATTACTTACTCGGCAATATCTCAGCCGCGGATCAGATCTTAAAGGAGCTTGACCCGCTCAAGTTGCTTGGCTGCACTGCCGCAGTCGCGAAGGCATGCATTGATGAACTTAAGATTATCCATCCGTCAAAGGCCTCAAACCAATATTCACAAACTCAAGTCGACCGGTGACGGAGGAGATCTATTCAATGCGTCGGGGCTGGAAGTCGATTACTATTGATGATCGTCCGCGCCACGATTCGTGAGTTTTTCAACCCTTCTCCTATTAGTAAAGAGTTGAAAAGTGACCTACTACGCCCTCCTGATGCGCGCTCGTTGCCTGCATGCTCGAGAGCCCGTTATAATTCCTGCGTTTGAATAAACCCGATGAAATAAGATCAGCCCTGGCCGCACCCTCCACGCGTTCAAAGAATGGTTTGCGCGGCATCTTGCTTCCGTTTACCACTCCTTTCAGCCCAACAGAAGAACTTGATAAGGAAGGCCTTCGTCGCAATATCAGGAAATGGAATGCGACGGGAATCGTAGGCTACGTTGCCCTGGGCTCTACCGGTGAACGGGTTAACCTGGACGAACGCGAATGCGCACAAGTGATTCAGACAGCGCGAGAGGAAATTCCGCGGCATCTGGAATTTATAGTCGGTGCAGGTCAGCAGGCCACTCGTGCCACGATCGCTGAGATTAAACAGGCCGCAGCCGCTGGAGCCGATGCCGTACTCGTAATCACCCCACACTTCTACCGGCCGGCAATTACGCAGGGGGCCCTGGTTACTCATTTTACGGCCGTCGCCGACGCGTCACCTGTGCCGGTGATTCTCTATAGCATGCCTGATTTGACCGCTATCAAGATTGAGCCCGAAACAGTGGCGCAACTAAGTGCGCATCCGAACATCGCCGGAATCAAAGACAGTTCTGCTGATATAGCCGGTTTCCAGAAGACCGTGACCTTGGTCCCCGAAGATTTCGCACTGTTGAGCGGGAATGGAACCGTTCTCTCAACCGCGCTCGAGAATGGAGCGGGTGGCGCAATTCTGGCTGTCGGCTGCGTGGCCGCAGCGCTGTGCCTCGAGATCTATCGTTTAGTTGAGGTCGGAGAATATGATAAAGCCGCAGCTTTGCAGGAGAAACTGACTCCGCTTGCACTGGCAGTAACGAAGCGCTACGGTATCGGCGGGCTTAAAGCGGCGTTGGACGTGATTGGTTTCACCGGGGGAGCGGTGCGCGCCCCGCTAAAACCAGCGAGCGCGGAAGCTCAAGCGGAGATCGCAGCGCTGCTTTACCAGCTGAGAAACGAATTGGTTTTGAAACTGAAGCCAGGGGCGAACGGGGCGAGTTTACAGGAGTACTGAGACCGTGAGCGCGACAGAATCCGCTTGTTACAGCACACCTGAAGAGTCGGGTCTGCAAGTCGAGACTCTTTCCTTCGAACGCATTCCTCATCAATCACGCCTCTTCCTGGACTATCTTCGCGATCCCCTAGCGCTACGCCGATTCTACCCGTCAGCAATCCGATTTCATCACGAACTGCCACTGCGAGCGCCGGAAGTGCTCGCAGCGCATACGATTGACCGCAAGGTCCTCTGTGACGCACTCTCCGAGATGAACGTGGCGTGGGGTGCCAGCGCGGAGACGTTAGCTAACATTGAATTGTTGCGCGACGCGGACTGCCTGTCCGTTGTCTCCGGACAGCAAGCGGGGCTGGTCACTGGTCCACTGTACACGATATACAAAGCGCTCTCAGCGGTGAAACTGGCAGGTTGCCTGAGACAACGCAACACCAAAGCCGTGCCTGTCTTCTGGAGTGCCACTTAGGATCATGACTTTGCTGAAGTCGCTAAAGCTGAATTCATTGGCAAAGATTGCCGGCTGGCAAGTGTAACCGTGCCATTGGAGTTGCACCGGGAAGGACATCCTGTCGGACATGTCGTGCTGGACGACTCCATCAACCCGGTGGTCGATCGGC
>JBPCIQ010000249.1:0-5802 GCA_051006135.1 Pyrinomonadaceae bacterium
GCGCAGCAATCCATACCAGGGCGCGATTTGGAACCGGCCGCAAGAGAAGCTTTAGACTAACTAACACGGCCGGCGTAGAGACTATGTCCGGCAAAGACAAACTCGCGGGCGCTCGCCGATAGTGGCAAGAATCGCTACCGCGTCCGTCCCGGATGTTTCCGCCTCAACTGCTCGCCTGCGAGCAGTGTTTAACTCGAACAACAGCTGCTCGTTATTTTTGTTCCACACGCGCCTCTTCGTCTTCGTACTTTCTAAGTGAAGTAAATGTGTGACTTGTCGTGCCAGACGTGCGCGGGCTGGAAGAGAATGATGCTGTCCGCATCCATGGCACAACCGTTGCCCTAAGGAGCGCCGCACTCGAAATGTTGCCGTGATCGGCAGGGAGCGATCACTCAGGTTTTCTGAGATGACGCCTGCACTTCTTGTGCAACCTCTTCTGCCCAGACACAGTGCGAAAGTCTGGACCCGAACCTTAACCCTTTAACCAAACTTAAGGAGCATACGGAAATGAACAAAATTAAGAACTTCTTCACAGACGAAACTGGTATGGAAACTCTCGAGTACGCGCTCATCGCCGGCCTCATCGCTATCGTTGCGGTCGCCGTGTACACGAGCGGTTGGGATACCGCACTTGAAACCAGACTGAATGACGCTACGACAGCTGGACCTGTTATTCCATAAGCGTTAGCGAAGGTGGGCTTAGGCTGCATGAACGGGCAGAGGCCCACCGCATTCGCTTTTAGAGAATCTGGCCTCCTATATTTCCCTAATCCGGAGACTTCCTAAATGTCCGTCCAACAAAATATTGCCATGGGGGCGATGTTGATCCCCATGGCAGTAAGCATCGCATACATGGATGTGCGTTACCGCCGCATTCCAAATAAGTTGGTCCTCGTCACACTGGTTGGTGGCCTGGCAATAAATACCTTCTTCGACGGCGGACGTGGCTTGCTTGTGAGTTTGGGCGGATGCGTCCTCGCCTTCGGGTTGATGTTCATGTTTCACGCGTTCGGCACTATGGGTGCTGGCGACGTAAAGCTCTTTGCTGCGATTGGCGCCGCCATCGGTAGCCCATTGGTATTGAAGGCATTTCTGATCGTATCCATCACAGGCGGAATTCTTGCGTTCGGCAAGATGATCTATAAGCGGCGCACGAGGACAACAGTGTTTGGAGTCCTCCGGTTTTTTTACGGCCTGCTTCCCGGTCAGAGAGTTCCGCGATTCGAGGTGCCCGTCGACCGCAGCTACACGCTTCCCTACGGCGTTGCGATCTGTGCCGGCAGCCTCATTGCTTTTTTTGTCTTCACCGCTTGAGGCGCGCAATGGAATCCACGTCACATTCGGCATTTACTTCAGTAACGGGCAGTTCAGTAATGGAGAATTGAGTCATGCGAAATAAACGTCTCATTATCGCGCTTACGGGCGCCGTCCTTTGCGGTCTCCTCGGTGTCATGTTGATAACGCGCTATCTCGCGAGCGTACAGGCTTTTACGAAAGACCTCGGAAACGTGGTCGTCGCCAAAACAGAAATTCAGCTCGGAGAGAAGATTACAGCCGAGCACCTGGCATTCGCGTCGCTTCCGAACGGTTCTGTCCCCGAAGGCGCCTTTCGAAAGCTGGACCAACTGGTCGGTCGTGTTGTGATCACGCCCATCGGCGCCCGCGAGACCATCACGAATATGAAGCTCGCCCCGCAAGGGGTGGGTGCCGGTCTTTCGGCGGTCATCCCGGAAGGCTATCGGGCCATGACTGTCAAGGTTGACGATGTGGTGGGCGTCTCGGGTTTTATCATGCCGGGCTCATTCGTCGATGTGGTGGCCATCATTGTTCCGCTCGCCCAGCAAGGGGGCCAGGGAAAGGATCCGATATCCAAAATCGTACTGCAAAACATCAAGGTGCTCGCCAGCGGACCTAAGATCGATTCTCCCGACAACCAGCGAGAACCAACGAGCGTGAAAGCCGTGACGCTCCAGGTTACGCCCGAGCAGGCGGAAAAGCTGGTGCTCGCTGCCAACGAGGGCAAGCTCCAACTGGTAATGCGCAATTACGGCGACCAGGAAGATACTCAAACAAAGGGAGCCGACAAGAATTCGTTGTTATCGGGCCTGTCGTATGTACCGCAGCCGGAGCCGAAAAGCGCACCAGCTGAACAACCCAGGGCGGCGCATGTTAAACAACCAGTCAAACGTATCACTGCGATGCCGAAGCAAGAAAAAGTGGTCGTGCAACCTGTCTCGCGGAACTCCGTAGAGTTGATTGAGGGCGCGAAAAGACGCGAAGTCGAAATACCGTAGGACCGGCTGCCGACTTACTGTTGGCAGAACAAACGCCGCTCCGTTTCCAAACAAAAGTTCCTAAACAGTTAAGGAGTCAAAAATGATCAGGCAGCCCCACTCTTCCATTCGCAACTTCATCGCCCTTATCGGAACCCTCTTACTCTGTTCGTTTCCCCTTGCGGCGCAAGAGCAAAGCACGAACGCTTCCTTTGCGACGGGAACGAAAGAAGCAATCCCCGTTAACGTTCTTGTTGGCCAATCCAGGGTGATCAGTTTTGACAGCCCGATTGAGCGTTTCTCAGTTTCTAACCCCGAAATCGCCGAGGCTGTGCTGGTCGCTTCAAACCAGGTCGTCGTCAACGGCAAGGCCTTTGGCCAGGTAAACTTCATTGCCTGGGAGCGGGGTACCGCGCGCTTTGTCGTCTTTGATGTTTATGTGCGCACGAATCTCTCTCTAATCGACTCCCAAATTCGCGCTCTCTTCCCCAAGGACGACATCCGTCTGAGTCAGGCTAATGGCTCGGTGGTATTGTCGGGCACCGTCAGCGACCCTAGGATTGCGACGCAGGCGGAGGCAGTTGTCCAGGCGGCGGGCTTTAAGACTGTGAACTTGCTGCAATCGCCGGTCAAGGACCTTGCACAGGTACAGCTTCAAGTACGCGTTGCCGAAGTGAACCGCAGCCGCATGCGCGACCTCGGCTCTTCCTATGCTTATCAGGCGAGCCCCGGTGTGGGTGGCTTCGCGAACGGTGGTGGGCCCGGCAACGTTTCCAATGTTGCCGGCGGCATATTAGGCGGCACATTCAGTCCGCTTAATCTCCTTATCTTAGGTGGCAACATGACGACCATGATCCGCGCGCTACAGACACAAGGCGCCCTGCGCGCTCTTGCCGAGCCTAACTTGATCGCGATGGACGGTCAGCCGGCGAGTTTCCTCGCGGGCGGCGAATATCCTGTGCCCATTGTTCAGGGTGGCGGCGACCGCAGCACGGTATCCATCGTGTTTAAGGAATATGGCGTGCGTCTTAACTTCAAGCCTACGATCGTTGACGAAGATCACATCCGCCTGGAGCTTGAGCCTGAAGTTTCCACATTGGACTTCGTCAACGGTGTGAAGTTTGACGGCTTTCTAATTCCGGCTTTGCGCGTGCGCCGTGCAAAGACGAGCGTCGAGCTGCGCGATGGCCAGAGCTTCGCACTCGCGGGTTTGCTCGACAATA
This sequence comes from Pyrinomonadaceae bacterium, assembly GCA_051006135.1. Taxonomy (GTDB): domain Bacteria; phylum Acidobacteriota; class Blastocatellia; order Pyrinomonadales; family Pyrinomonadaceae; genus PSRF01. The sequence goes on from JBPCIQ010000249.1 coordinate 3,497, forward strand.
GCGAAACTAGATCGCTTTCGAAAGTGCCGGGCCTCGGTGACATACCAATTCTGGGAAATCTGTTCAAATCAACACAGTTCCAGAAGAACGAGAGCGAGTTGATGTTTATCGTGACGGCCCAGTTGGTCAAGCCTGTAAATCGCGATGATTTGCCGACCCTGCCCAATGTGGACAGCTTGAAAAAGGGTTCGTTACTCGGTCTAGAGCCCAAGAGCGGGGCGGTCGATGGACCGACGGGCTTCATCGTCAACCCCGGGACGACTGGTGACTCCAACTCAACGCCAAGCCCATCACCGGCTTCACCTACTAAAGCATCGACTCCTGTCGTGCCGGCTGCAACGAACCTTTCCAACAAGTCGACACCACCGAGTGTGTCGGCAAATCTTCCCGCGCCCACCTCGGAGGGAGCGAAGACAACACCGAAGTTGTAGGGAACTGAATCAGGAAAAGTTTGACGACCATCGCAAAGGAGTTGAGAAGTGTTCTTAATCACATGGCAGCCAAGCAGGAGGTGGAGCAGTGACAGCGGCTCCGTTACCGTTATGACGGCCTGTGTGATGCTCGGCCTCGTCCTTGTCATGGGATTGAGCATAGACGTGTCGCGTATCTATATGATGCGGGCAGGATTACAGAATGCAGCGAATGCCGCTGCGCTGGCAGCGGCACGAGAACTAAACTCTGGCACGACGGGCCTTAAAGACGCGGATACGCAGGCCAGGGCAGCAGCTCTGAACGAAAACAAGTATGGCTTCAGCCGGGAGGGGTTTACCGCCCCGTCAGTGGTAATTACATCAGTTGAATTCTCAACCAGCAATGCTCCAACATGGTACGCGAGCTTTGCCGCCGTCCCTGCGGGATCCGTCAGTGCGATCCGCTACGTCCGCGTAACAACGCAGGCCACGTCGCTCACCATGTTGTTAGCCGGAAGGATCCTTGGCGCGACTCAAAGCATGCAGGCGCAGGCAACAGCCGGAATGTCGCCCGGACTCAACACTGTTTGCGACTACGTGCCGCTCGCGGTCGCCAAGACCAACCCTGTGACACCTTTCGCCACGGGAACAGAATTAACGTTTCAATTCGTATCCGCGCAATCAACCAACTTGGTCAATCAGAACCTTATCGTCCTTCAAACGGACGGTTCGGAAGGCGCGAATAAAACCCGAGACGCGGTGGCGGGCATAACCCCTATCTGCACGACCATCGGCTCGTCAATAATTACCTCGACCTCGCAGAGCGCTGAAGGCAACAACGGGCCTACTCAAATCGAGGTTGGCATGAACGCAAGGATGGATCAGTACTCGAATGGGATGAAGGCGTCTGATGCCGGGCCGGATAATAACGTTTTTGAGGCCGCGAACTTCGCAGGTTTTAACTGGCAGAATTATAAGTCGGGATCGCCGACTCAGTTACCAAGACTTGCAAATCGACCGTACGCCTCCGACAACCGCCGCATCGTCGTCATGCCAATCGTTGAGACCGGCCCTATTTCCGGCTCAGTTAGAGTTAAGTCTTTCGGCGCGTTTCTCTTCCTGCGAAAGGTTACGAATCCTAATCCGTCGAAATGCAATGATATCCCTAATCCGTGCGGTCACGTCCACGTAGAATACCTCGGTGACGATTTTGTAATAGGGCGCGGGTTCTATGATCCTACTAACGCGTGCACCAGTTTGAAGAAGGCGGTGCTATACCAGTGAGGAGACGCACAACCGCATGGGGGAAACTTAAGAGACGCCTGCGCCTGCTCGCAGTGTGCGAAGACGGGACGCAGCTGATTGAATTCGCGATCGCGCTGCCGTTCTTGTTGCTGATGTTTGCTGGGTCTGTTGAACTCGGCCGCATGTTCTACACTTATACCACCCTGGCCAAGTCGACGATGGTCGGAGCGCGGTACCTCTCCTCGCCGACGTCGCCCGTAGGCGTCGGTTACTCCGCTGCGGACATTAATATTGCAAAGAATCTGATGATTTGCGGGGTGGCAGCTAACTGTAGTCAACAGACGCCTATCGTCAGCGGGTTTGATGCCGCCGATATCATTATCACGCCTCCCGCGGGTGCAGGTGTGCGGTATGTCACAGTACAAGTCACATACGACTATACCCCCCTGGTGTTTGATCTGGGCGCGATGACTGGTGTGCAAAATCTGTCGCTTAATTACACCCTTACACCGCAAACGAGAATGCGTTACATGCTCGACTAGAAGTCGGAGAGAGACGGCGAATGGTTCTGAGAACGAGGTGCATACAGAACCACGCTGAGCTTGGCGGCACTCTCCTGGAGTTTACGTTTGTCGCGGCAACCGTCTTTAT
>JBPCIQ010000250.1:0-9765 GCA_051006135.1 Pyrinomonadaceae bacterium
CCCCAATCTCGACAATAAGACCAGGCGAAGAGTCGGCGCGTTCGATCAAAAGTGGCACCGCATGGCGACACGTAATGATGTGGGAATGCACGCCGTTGCGAAACATTCCAAACGCCCTGTCGAGGGATAGTTTCCAGAAGGGCTTCCATTCGTGAACATCGCCTTCCGAGATGTCGTTGACTAGCACGTCGAGGCGTCCCTGCTCTCGACGAACGCGGTCGACCAGGGCTTTAACTTCCTCTTCGACGAGATGGTCGACACGCACAGCAATGCCGGTGCCGCCGCGGGCGTCCACCATCTCAGCAGTTTCATCTATCGTCTCCGAACGACCCGCGTAGAATCCTGTTGTACACGGCTTTTCGCGCGTGCTGCGACCAGTGCAGTAGACGATTGCTCCCGCCTCGCCCAGCATGCACGCAATGCCGCGTCCGGCTCCGCGAGTTGCACCGGCAACAACAGCAATTTTGCCTTCCAACGGTTTCGGACTGGTTTTCTTTTGCATCCTTCGCTCCTGGAGTTGCCGAGAAACAAGCTAAAGAAGGTGAAATGGTCGATTCGTGGTTCTGCGCCACTCTCGATAAAAAAACATTACGAGTGAAAACATGACATCTTGTGTCATATTTCTCGGATAAGATCAGGGCGGTTCTAATTGCGGGAATGATCGGGAGGAAGGATGCGCGCAGATCGGCTTTTCTCAATAGTCTTGCTGTTGCAGTCTCACCGCCATTTGACCGCGCGAGACCTTGCGGGACGCCTGGAGGTTTCGGAACGAACAATTCATCGCGACATGGAGGCACTGAGCGGCGTCGGCATTCCCGTCGTCGCGGACCGCGGCGCTGGGGGCGGCTGGTCTCTGCTGGGCGAGTATCGCACTAACCTGACCGGGCTCAACGAAGCTGAGATTCAATCGCTCTTCGTTATCAAACCGTCTCGTCTACTCGCTGATCTGCAATTGGAAAAGGCTGCGGAAGGAGCGCTCCTAAAACTCCGAGCTGCGTTACCGTCAAGTTACCGGCGCGGCGCGGAAAACGCACGCCAGCGCATTCATGTAGACATCGGTGGATGGAACCGCTCGGAGGAGGCGGTGCCGCTGCTGCACGTTCTTCAGGAGGGGATCTGGCAGGAGCGTAAGCTGCGAATGAAGTATGAACGTAGCGGATGTGAAGCCGTCGAGCGTCTGGTTGATCCCTTGGGGCTCGTGGCGAAGGGGAGCGTTTGGTACTTTGTGGCGGCGGTCGAGGGAAACGTACGAAGCTATCGTGTATCGCGTGTGCAAAGCGTGGAATTGACGGATACGCCCTGTATTCGTCCGCTCGAATTTGACCTCGCATTATTCTGGGAACAGTCGGCGGTCAAGTTTCGAGCGCACCTGCCAAGCTATCAGGCGATCGTGCGGGTCCGTCCTGAAATCATCCCGCGCATGCCCTACGCAGGAAGATTTGCTCGCGTCGAACAGGTATTCGAGCCCGACGCGGATGGTTGGGTGAGAGTCTCGCTGCGGTTCGATGTGGAAGAAATGGCTTGTGAGTACGCCTTGGGATTTGGGTCTCAGTTGGAGGTGCTGGAGCCGCTTGCCTTGCGTGAGAAGGTGGTCGCTGCCGCGAAGAATATTGTAGCTTTTTACACAAATGGTGTTGGTGGCTTAACTCACTGAGAGAAGGGAACTGTGCACCTTTGTTCGTTACTTTCCAGCGCCAGTTCGATCATACGAATAATGTGTTGTGCTTCCTCGGGCCGAACCGCAAGCTCCCCACGACCTTTGATCGCATCAACGATGTTCTCGTAATAAGCCTGATAGCAACCTGCAATAGTTTCCAAGGGTCCCTCGACGTGTAAACCCTCAATCTGCGTGTTTAGTGTGCCCCAATTTTCTCTTGACTCTTCACCCCAGCGCGGCTCTGCCGGAGTTAGGCCTTTCCTGAGCGCCTCTTCCTGGGGATCAAATCCATGCTTGACGAAAGCTCCTTCCGTGCCATGCAGAATGAAACGCATGTTTTGCTCGCGCACCAACATGCCGGCCTTCAAAGTCACCTTGAGATTATGGTAGTGCAGTATCAATTCAAAATTATCGACCGCTTGCGCGAGATCCCTTTGCACCCTGATGTCGGCCGTAATCATTTGCGGTAGGCCAAACAAAACCTGGGCCTGATCTATCAGGTGAGAGCCGAGGTCGAACAGAATCCCGCCTCCTTCCTCATTCTCTTCGCGCCATGCGTTTTGGCGCGTAGTGTTTCTAAAACGGTCGAAGTGAGACTCATACTCAACCAGACGACCCAGCAACTTGTCCGCCAACAGTTTCTTTACCGTCAGGAAATCGCCATCCCACCTACGATTTTGATGGACGCTGATGGGTCTGTTCTGCCGTCGCGCGAGATCAATAAGTTGTTGCGCCTGGGCGGAAGACGTGGTGAAGGGTTTCTCGACTACTACATGTTTATTGGCTAGCAATGACTCTCTGGCCAAATCGAAGTGGGTAATGTTAGGGGTCGCTATGACAACCAGGTCTATCTTCTCATCCTGCAGGAGAGAGGGGGCATCGCGCACGACCTCGACCCAAGGGTACCGTTTCCGAGATTCTTCTCCGTGACGCTCTACAATTTTCCTGAGCTTTAGCTGAGGTACTGACTGGATGACAGGCGCATGGAATACACGAGACGCCACGCCATAGCCAATCAGACCGACGCTGATCTCATCGGTCATATGAGTCACTGATGCCTTATTGTCCGACGTCGGTGATAACGTATTCGACAACATACCGGCGCAGGTTGTCGCGGTGCTGTCTTAAGTATGACGGATGATCCTTTGCAATCCCATCGTCAGCGCGAGCCAGCAGAATATATGCTTCGAGTAAACCATCGTCGTTAAGTTTCTTTAACTTCAACAAAGAGGAGTTCAGATTCTTCACCTTCTTGTCGCTCGTGGAAAGTGTTAGAACGCTTTGCAATGCGTCAGCTTCTTCCGCCAGGCTGTGACGGTATGTTTTCTCTTGTGGATATGTTTTTGCGAATTTTTCCTTGCGCCAGATAGATCGAGTCGCACCATAGGAAATCCAGGCAAAAGAACCGTCGTCTTTGCCATTAAGCAACGCCGTTGCGTCTAGATCTATTTTCGCGTCGCCCTTCTCGTCGAAAGTAACATTCGTCGGAATGTCGATTTTCGGATGTGCCAGTTTCGTTTGCGTAGCCTGACCCCATTGCGTCAAGCCGGCAGTGGAAAAGCTATTGTAGGGCTCACTGATGTAGGCTTCGACGTAACGATCACGTGCCTGGGCATATTTGCCTTGTTTCATGAAAGGCGTTGCGGAATAGCGATAAGCGGTTTCTCTGTTCGGATCAATAGCAATGGCTTTCTGATACCAGATTTCGGCCTGCGGAAAATCGCCCCGTTGCAGATAAACGTCGCCGGAGAAAAGTGCAGCATGGTACAAGGTGGGGTCAAGCTGCAGGGCTTTCGAGTAGAATGTGAGCGCGCCGTCGAGCTTGCCCTGTGAGAAAAGAGCTTCAGCTTCAGTCATTGCTTTGTTCGCTTCGGCGTTTTGTGAGAACACCTTGCCGTCCGAGCCGTCTGCCGGCGTACTTTGAATAAGAGCATCAACCACTGGCTCCTGGATACCCAATTCCTTTGACTTGATAAAAGCGTTTCGCGCGCGAACGCGCAGCGCTTTACGTGCGCCGGCATCTTTCGTATTAGTCGCCTGTGCAATCAAGGCGAAGCCGAGATAAAAATGAGTTCGCGCGTCGCTCGGGTCAGCTATCGCGAGCTTTTCCAAAATCGGCAGGGCCTCAGTGTATTTTTGCTGTTTCGCAAGATCGGCAACTTTTTGTTTCCACTCCGCCAGACTCTCGCCCGTTTGAGCGAAGACCGGCACGGGCTGCCAGACTGGTGACAAACAAAACAGCAAAAACGCCAAGCGGCGAAGGACTTGGACGAAGTTACAGCGAAACATATTTGCTCCTTAAACTAAGCTGCGTCAGGCTGGCCATCCGCAACCCAGCTATTAGATGCAGGTTATCAACGGGAGTTTCATAACGAAGACAAAAAAGGCGAACCTTAGGTTTTCTTCATAGGATCCCTATCAACCGCCGTTGTTCGGAAAACTAATTAGTTTGCGGTCCTTTTTAGAAGCTCGTTGGTCAGCGGGACCGCCCAAGTTATTGGAAGAACCCCAACGCCTCTACCAGGGATCGTTACCGGTCTTTTTCAATTAGGACACCATGCTCTATTTCACCGGATTTCCATCGGCGTCAAGCACCCGAACCTCGCCAAGCCCTAGCTCACGGATCCCCTTTTCGATCTTCGCGCGGTCGCCGACGATGACCCATACCAGGCTGTCAGGCCGCACCACTTTCAACGCCGCTGCGTTCAGGCTGGTGACACTGAGTGCCTTAATTTTTCCCGCATAAGTAGAGTAGTAGTCAGGGGTCAACTTGAACTGAACGATTTCGCCGATGGAGTTGCCAACGCTGGCGTTTGTTTCCCAGAGGCCAGGGAGCGTTTGCGTCAAATTACTCTTCGCCATTGCCAGCTCATCGGTAGTGATCACCTTGTCTTTCAAGATCCCTCGCAATTCGTTTGTGATCTCCACGACCGACTCTTTGGTCTTATCAGTTTGGACCGGCGCATAAACCAAATAAATGCGCTGACCGCGCGCTGCAGGAAGGAAGCTGCCCGCACCGTAGGACCAGTGCTTGTTCTCGCGTAGGTTCATGTTGAGTCGGGAAATGAAGGCGCCGCCGAGCACCGTATTCATCGACTCGATCGCGAGTTCGTCCGGGTTTGCTTTGGGAGGCGCCAACACGCCCGCGAGGATTACTGACTGTATCGCGCCCGGTTTGTCGACCAGATACACCTCCGGTTTAGGTCGGGACTCTATGTTGGCAATGTTCTTTTGAGGGACTTGTCCGGCCTTCCATCCGGAGAAGAGGGCCTCGAGCTTCGGTCTAATCTCTGCCATCGTGGTGTCGCCCACCACTACAAGAGTCGCGTTATTCGGCTTGAACCAGGTTTCGTGAAACTTCACGAGATCCTCACGCCTGAGTTTCGCCACAGACTCCTCGGTCCCCGACCCGGTGTAAGGATTTCCGTAGGCATGTCCCGCTCCGTAAAGGAGTTTGGGAAAGACGCGGAGGCCCATCGTTATCGGCTGCGACTTCTCCATCTGTATAGCAGCGATTTGTAACTTCTGTAGGCGTTCGAAGTCTGCTTGAGGGAAGGCAGGATTCAGGATCACATCTGAATACAGGTTCATACCCCGGTCGAGCGTGGTCTTCAACGTTGAAAGTGACACAGTCGACGTGTCCAGATTGGAGCCGGCACCAACGGTCGCCCCGAGAGATGCAAGTTCCTTGCTGATCTCTATCGAGTTCTTCGCCTTAGTTCCCTCGTCGAGCATGCTCACGGCGAGCGCCGCTGTACCCGGCTGTGCGAATTGGTCGGCGGCAAACCCCGCGTCGATCAGCAGGCTTAGGTTCACAACAGGCACCCCGTGCCGCTCTGCCACAATCACTTCCAACCCATTAGACAGTTTCGCTCGTTGCGTTTCGGGAAACCGCGGTTCTGGTCCTTCACCCGGCTTTGGCATTTGACTGCGGTCGACAGCGGTTGGAGACGCTTGAGAGTTCGGAAAGGGAACAATCTGGAGTGTATAAACGCCGTCTGAGAGCCAACGCTTGCCGGCGGACTGAAGGTCGCTGGTTGTTGCCGCAGCCATCCGGGTAAGTGCGTGCTTGTAAGAATCGGGACTGCCACCGAACACCTGGCTCCGGGCCAGGATGTCGGACTTGCCTCCAAAACCACCAATTCGTTCGGCGCCGCGCACAAATTGGGCAAAGGTTTGGGTTCTGACGCGTTCGAGTTCGTCCTGCCCGGGTGCTGCCGCCAGCACCTTCTGCATTTCCTCGTTCACCGCTTTCTCGATCCGCCCAAGATCTTCTCCGGGCTTGGCCGTTACCTGCACAATGAAGAGACTTCCGATCTCACGCTGATCGAGGAAGGCCCCTACGTCGGTCGCAATCTGTTCGTCATAGACTAGTCGCTTGTACAACCGCGAGGCCTTATCGGAAACGAGAACATCAGACAACAGAGTGAGGTAGTCGTTGTCGGCGGTACCTAGTCCCGGGACGTTCCACACTTTGTAGAGGCGAGCCTGGGGAACCCGGTCCTGGGCGATTTGCCTCTGCTCACCAGTACGCGGCGCGACCCATTTTTCGAAGTGCGCTACCGGCGGGCCTGGTGGGATTTCGCCGAAGTACTTTTCGACCTTGGCGCGCGCGGTCTTGGCGTCGATGTCGCCCGCGATTACGACAACTGCGTTACCAGGGCCATAGCTGGTCTTGAACCATTCCTTGACGTCCTCGAGTGAAGCCGCATTAAGATCTTCCATTGAGCCGATCACGGTATGGCTGTAAGGGTGGCTCGCGGGAAACACCGCTTTTGTAATTAACTCCTCGCTGAGGCTGTAAGGTTCGTTTTCGCCCTGCCGCTTTTCGTTTTGCACAACGCCGCGTTGTTCGTCGAGTTTTGCTTTATTGATCGCCCCAAGGAGGTGACCCATCCTGTCGGATTCGAGCCAGAGAACGGTGTCGAGCGCGGATACCGGCACGTTTTGGAAGTAGTTGGTGCGATCTTCATTGGTCGTGCCGTTTAAGTCAGTAGCCCCAATGCGCTCAAGAACCTGAAAGTAGTCGTCGTTAAAGTGCTCGCTCCCATTGAACATCAGGTGCTCAAAGAGGTGTGCGAACCCTGTCTTGCCGGGCTTCTCGTTCTTCGAGCCCACGTGATACCAGACATTGACGGCGACAATCGGGGCCTTGTGATCCTCGTGCACAATGACCGTCAGGCCATTACTGAGCACGAACTTTTCGTAAGGTATGTCGAACTGCGGCACGGCTGTCGCGCTTGCCTTCTGAGCGCAGGTTATTACCGGGGTCGCCAGAAGACAGAAAACAAGACACAACGCCTTCAACAGATTTACTTTCATTTTTATCTCCTGAACTAAAGAATTACGGGTGTCCACCTGTTATTCAGCTGGGACGGTTGGTAAAAACAGGATTGCGGTTTTGTATTCTAGTTTTCTTGCCAAACCTGCAGCAAGGTTTTCCAGGCAACCATTCGATCACCATCACCGGCCGGTGTGGCAGCGGCACGCCTGTCCAAACCGATGACATCCATGCCAATCCTGTGGGCGGAGAGGTTTCACGTAAATACCGCACAGCCACGCTGCTCCAGTTGTGGGAGCCAATCAGGGAGACTAGAAAGCTTAGTCCATCTCAGATCCAGTTTTTCGAGCCCCGTCAGCTCTGCGATACTTCCGGGCAGATTAATCGAGCGGTTCGCTCTCAAATCCAGGTAACGAAGATTCTCTAGGTTGCTCACCGATTCAGGAATAGTAGCCAGCTTATTGTTTCTAAGATTCAGGTCGGTAAGATTTGCCAGGTTGCCAATTGACTCCGGAAGCGACGCCAACTTGTTATCCTGCAGATCCAATTTCTTCAGAGAAGTCAGGTTGCCAATCGAAGTCGGCAGTGATGCAAGCTCGTTGTTCATCGCATGCATTTCCCGCAACTTCGTTAGATGACCTAGCGTCTCAGGGAGTGACGAGACTTGATTGTTGTACAGTCGCAGTTCGACGAGACAGGTCAGGCTGCCGATTGACTCAGGAAGACAATCCAACCTGTTATCGGAGACATTCAAATATATTAGGCTGCTGAGATTTTCAAGCGACGGCAAAGAGGTTAGATTATTATTACTCACATAAAGGAAGGTCAGGCTTGGCAGGTTCCCAATCGAATCGGGCAAAGAATCGAAAGAATTATGACCGAGATCCAGCATCCGTAGGTTTACCAAAGTTCTGATGTCTTCCGGTAGTGAGGAGAAACGATTCTCCGCCAGGTTCAATGTTTGGAGATTTATTAGCCGCCAAACCGACTCGGGCAGAGAAGTTAGTTGGTTGCTGTAAAGACTCAAAGATTTTAGATTCTTTAACTGACCAATCCCGGCGGGAAGGTAAGACAACTGGTTCCGATCCAAATCCAATTCCTCGAGTGTGGTCAGGTGTTCAATCGACTCAGGGAGGGCGATCAACTGCCTGCCCGCTAGATCCATTGCTTGCTGCACACTCATGATTAGAAAGGCGCGCGCACCGGCCGGCCGGGGTAAACTCCAGACTGCAGGCGTCCGTCATTGACCACCACCACACCGTTTACAAGAACAAACTTAATGCCTTCTGAATATTTAGCGGGCTCTTGATAGGTTGCCTTGTCCATCACTTGTTGAGGATCAAATAGTGTGAGATCGGCGTCGGCTCCGATGCGAAGGCGTCCCTTATTCTTCATTGAGGGCACGCGACCTTCAAGCCGCTGGGCGGGCATTAAGGTCATCTTTCGCAGAGCATCCGTTAGGGTCAACGTTCCCTGCTCACGAACATATTTGCCTAAGACACGAGTGTAAGTACCAGCATTGCGGGGATGTCCTTTTCCATTCTCCAGAATGCCGTCGCTGGCAATGATCGTCAAATCGCTCTTGAGAGCACCCGTTACGATCTCTTCAGTCATGGAAAAAACAGCGACGTAGCCTCCCGTCTTCCGGTATCGCTCGAAACTTTCCCTCGTCAATCTCTCCCCGGTAGCTGCCCATTGCAGATCTTTGTAGTCTATCCCCATCACGTCCTGCCACCCTTCGTTAAAGATGGCCGACTTAATATCCGTCATTCCCGCAATGTAGGGGTAACACTCAGTCGTTACGTCGATTCCCCGGGCCTTCGCTTCGCTAATCATCTGGAGCAGATTCGGAGTGGCCTGCAATCCCGTGCTCTGAATGTGGACCACATGAAGGGGCGCGCCCGTGATCGCCGCCGCCGAGACGACTTCCTCCAGAGCCTGGATGCTGCTTGCCGGCTCTCTCAGTCCTGCGTTTCGCATGTGGACATGGCACGACGCGCCGAAGCGCGCGGCGACACGAAACATCTCCAGGATTTCCCAGTGCGAAGCCTTCGGTACGTACTGAATGCCGAATCCGACCGCCACCGCTCCTCGCTGCAAACCCTTTTCGAGGAGTCGCTTCATTTCCGTAATCTCAGCATCGGTCGCAGCCCTGCGTGCTGCTTCGCCGGTTGGCAGGAAGGTAATTGGATCATGCATGACAGCCATCCGCGCAGCGAGATGCCCGATACTCACGCCATAGTTGATCAGAACCTTTCCCGCACGTTCGGCGTACCAGCGATCCACATCGCCGGTTCCGACTTCTAACTCCAATGCGGTCGTTACGCCGTCCATTACTTTGAAGCGATAATTCTCATCATTCTGACCGTGTTGGTGGAGGTCTATGAAACCCGGGGAGACGACCAGCCCGCGAGCATCGATTACGGTGCGCCCCTGCAGTTGATTGCCGGTGATCAGCTTAATGGTGCCACGTGAGATGCCAATGTTCCGCACGGCATCGAGCTTGGATTCCGGATCAATCACCCTGCCATTTAAAACAACGACGTCGTAAACCTCCCTTGCGCTTGAGATTACCTGCAACGAGGGTGAGAGGCTGAGCACTAGCAGCAAGCAACAGACGAGCATTCCGGTCATCAATGAGGCAATCAGGGTTGTCGGTTTCCGCAAAGCTAATCTCCTTCTACGCAGAATGAGAGTTGTAGGGGATGAACATCGTCCAGTACGCAGAATGAGAGTTGTAGGGGATGAACATCGTCCAGTACGCAGAATGAGAGTTGTAGGGGATGAACATCGTCCAGAAAATGCTCGCCCGACACGGTACGGCGGC
>JBPCIQ010000251.1:0-6055 GCA_051006135.1 Pyrinomonadaceae bacterium
CGGGGACAGGGTCCGCCTTCCTGACCCCGACGTTATTAATGAGGTTATTAAAGTTGAGAGATGACTGGTCATTTGCCGGGAAAGGCGCGGGGTCGCTAAGGCTGTGGGCCGACAGAGTATTGTCTCCCGCAAAGTCGGCTAAGAAAGTGGCAAAGAAGTCGGCAAAGAAGACCGATCGGATGAGGCTTGGGTGACGGAGCAGCGATGAAAGTCCTATTGATCAATCCTGAATTCCCAGATACGTATTGGAGTTTTCGACACGCGTTGCCATTCGAAGGTAAGCGATGTGCGTTTCCTCCGCTCGGACTTATGACTGTTTCTGCATTGCTGCCCTCTTCGTGGGAACGAAGGCTGGTTGATCTGAATGTGCGCAGGCTGCGCTCGTCCCATATTGATTGGGCCGACATCATCATGGTCACCGGGATGCTGGTGCAGAAGGACTCTTTGAAGCGTGTCGTGCGTCGCTGCAAGGCGAAGGGTAAGCTCGTGGTTGTGGGCGGTCCTTATGTTTCAACGGCTAGTGAAGAGTTGCCGGAAGTCGATCACATCTTCCTCGGCGAAGCTGAGACGACGCTGCCGGAGTTTGTCGATGACCTCGAGCGGGGCACGACAAAGAGAACGTACCAGGCGGCCGAGCGCCCGCCTCTCTCGATAACGCCGGTTGCGGACTTTCGAATCGGCGATCTCAAACGTTACAGCGCGATGTCAGTGCAATACTCGCGCGGGTGTCCGTTCAACTGCGAGTTCTGCGACATCATCGAGATTTACGGGCGCGTGCCCCGAACAAAGAGCAACCAGCAAATTCTGACTGAGTTGGATGCGCTGCGCGATCTGGGCTGGCGTGGAACGGTTTTCATTGTTGACGATAATTTCATTGGCAACAAGAAAAATGTCAGGCGGCTCCTGCCGGAACTGGCAGATTGGCAGAAGCGGCACGGCTATCCTTTTACGCTAATCACCGAGGCGAGCTTGAATCTTGCTGAGGACGAACCGCTGCTGGACAGCATGCGCAGCGCGGGTTTTAGTCGAGTGTTTCTTGGGATCGAAACCCCGGTAGAAGAGAGTCTAAAGGAAGCGCAGAAGCCACAGAACCGCGGCAACCTGCTCGAGTCAGTCGCAAAGATTCAGAGTTACGGGATGGAAGTGATGGCCGGCTTCATCGTCGGCTTTGATAATGACCCGGAGGATATTTTCGAGCGTCAGATCAAGTTCATCCGTGAGAGCGCAATACCGCTGGCTATGGTCGGACTTTTGACAGCACTTCCGGATACCCAACTCTGGCGGCGTCTGAATCAGGAAGGACGTCTGCTCAGCGAAAGTTCGGGCAACAATACCAACTGCCAGCTGAACTTCGTCCCAAAGATGGATCCGGCGCGGCTAATCGCCGGTTATCAATCGATCATGCGGACGATTTATGGATCAAGCGAATATTATCAACGGGCGCTCGATTCGATGAAGCGTACGCCGCAGAATTGTTCCGGGCCTAAGCCATTCGGGATTTTCAGCGGAGCTGCGGCATTTTTACGCATCGCCGTGAAACTTGGCCTGCTGGATCGTGAGCGGAGAGAGTTCTGGCGCTACTTTGCTCATACCCTGGTCACACACCGTCACCGACTAGTGGAGTCGCTGCGCCTGGCTGCTATGGGTTATCACTTCCGCAAGCTGAACCAGTCATATGACGAAACTTAGTCTCAGTGTTGCGCTTGTCCGCGGATTCCGCCTTTCCAGGTGTAGCTACCAAGCGTGAACAACCCAACGAGCGCGGTGATCAAGAAGAGCCACAAGAAGAGGTGAACACCACCGACGGTCCATCGCCTCCAACTCCGTTCTTCAACGGGGGGCAATGCCGATTCGGCTCGGCTCGATGCGTGCGAGTGGAGGGTCGCTTTTGAACCTTCAAGAATGTTCTTCAGACTTTCTACGGCTTTGTGCTCGACAATGCCACGCTTTATCCTGCTGAACGCGCCTTCTAGTCCGTCAGCCCGCGAGCGATTTTCGTAGAACAGGTAAGATCCGGAATTCGCACCAGGAATATTCACGAATGCAGTCAGCGCGAGTGAAGAATCAAAGTAGTGGTTAGCATAAATCTGCTTCGACGCAACTAGAACCTGCGGGCCAGTTTCCTGCTCACGCTTGTAGACCATGATGTGGTTGATAGCAATAACGGGTTTTAGACCAAACTTGATTTTCGACCAGACAATCGCATTCTCAACAATGGATATCTCTGATTTTGGCAAGCCTTTCAGGTGTTGCGGAAATTCAGGAAGAACATTGTTAATGTAACTTGACGCAGCCATCAGAGCGCGGTACTCCTCCGCCAGCCGAACCTCTTTCTGTTTATCATTGTATTCAATGAGCGCCACGTCTCCTCGCGCTCGATAATCACGCACGTAATCCAAAAGCATCAGTTTGAGAAGTTGAGTGGCTTGAACGCGATAGTCCGGCGCTTCCCAATTCACCTCTTTGCGAAGACGCTCGATCATTATGGCTGACAACTTCAGTCGGCAGTCTCCGACGACACACTCTTTCAGATCTTCAAGATCACGATCTTCAATGGTCAGCGTGTGCAAGTCAGCAAGCGTTGGCGTACCGCTGAAAATACCTATCTCGAGGATAGCGGGGTTGCTCTTCCGAACCATGCTCTCCCGAAAGGATTGGAGAAACACGTCAGCCGGGACTTGCAAGCTCATCAGCCCGCACACTGCCACTTCTCTCTTATCTCTCACTGGCAAGAGTCTCACCACGGTTTGGCCCTGCTCCAGTGACGCGAAATCGGTCTCATCGAAAGCTGCCTTTTCTCGCAGGATCTTGTGAAACTCCGCGACTGAGTTTTGGGCCAGGGTGGCGTTAGGACCCAGCCACAGTATTGCGCAAAGGGCAATAAACCCTGGCCGTAAATTAATGCGAGTTGGCATGTCTCGGTAATTGTCTAAGCTGCGAAAGAAGACTGGAGTGTCTCTTTATCCGAACCGCTTGAGCGCGCCATGACTTCTTTTGCTACACACGATTGCGATACGGCTAAGGTTGGCATAAGTCGTGCCACGTGACTAGAAAAGTCGGTGGGATCCATAAGATTACTAGACCCGCAGCACTTTAGCCGCGAAACCACTAAGCCCTGCTTGAGGCCGTGGTTGCTGCAGGTAAACCCGTTGTCCTGGTACTGATGAACGGCAGGCCTTTGAACGTCACCTGGGCATCAGAGCACGTCCGAGCAATTCTTGAAGCGTGGTACCCGGGAACGCAGGGAGGCGTGGCGATCGCGAATCTGCTGTCTGGGGATGCCGTTCCAGGCGGCAAGCTGCCGGTGACATGGCCTCGCAACGTCGGCCAGGTGCCGATCTACTACTCGCACAATCTGACGCAATCTCCTGAGAATCAGGGCAAGCGATACTGGAATGAGGAAAGCACGCCGCTTTATCCTTTTGGCTTCGGCCTGAGCTACTCCACTTTCTCTTTTTCGAATTTGAAAGTTAGCAACCCCGACGTGGGCCTCGGCCAGCCAATCAACGTTTCCGTTGAGGTCGAGAATACGGTCAGTTCACTCTCCGTCGAGACGAGCTGCAATACTGGAGTGCGGCGGAGAGGAAGTGGGTCATCGAGCCAGGGACATTCGATTTGTGGGTAGGCGCCGACTCTGTGGCTCCGCTTCACGCGACGTTCAAGATCAGATGATACCTTCATTAATGGCCTCTTTGAGGCTGAACCGACCCTCATAAAGAGCTTTGCCGACAATCACACTATCAACGCCGCTCTCGCTGACCCTTCGCAGTCGACTGATGTCAGCAAGCGAGGCGACCCCACCTGAGGCGGTGACTCTCAATCCGGACTCACGCGCGATCGTGCAAGTCTGTTCCAGGTTGACGCCGGCGAGCATGCCGTCGCGCGCCACGTCCGTATACACGATGCGCTCCACCCCGAGTGCGGCAACGCGTTGAGCGAGCTCCACAGCGGTTATTGTCTCCCGCTTCTCCCAACCGCGTGTCATGACCTGACCATCGCGAGCATCAATCCCTACGCACACTCGCGAGCTGAACATATCGACGAGTTTTGCCAGCACGTCCGGCGACTCGACTGCCAAAGTGCCGACCACCACTCTGGTCACGCCCAGTTCAATCACCTGCTCCACGTCGTCAATCCTGCGCATGCCGCCGCCAAACTGTATAGGCAGGTCTGTCTGCAACACGATCTCGCGAAGCACTGCGCGATTTCGCGAGTTGGGATCGGAGAAAGCTCCGTCCAGATCTACGATGTGGAGCATCTGCGCACCATCGCTCTGGTAACTCAGCGCGATCTCAACCGCTTCGACGTCGTAAACGTTGACGTCATCTTTGCGGCCCTGGCTCAAACGCACGCAACGGCCGGCGCTAAGATCGATCGCAGGTATGATCATCATCCCTTGTCACTCATAGACCGAAAGAATCGATCCACTAAATCACACGAACCAGCACGAAATGCTTCGTGGGCCTTCGTGTTATTTCGTGGATCGTGTTTTACGTTTTCGCAGTTCCGCGCTCACTTCTTGCAAAGATAAGCCCCGCTCAACGAAGAGCACGATCAGATGATAAAGAAGATCGGAAGACTCTTTTATCAGGGCAACCCGGTCTTCGTTCTTAGCCGCAATTATCGTCTCGGCCGATTCTTCACCGACCTTTTTGAGAATCTTGTCGAGGCCCTGATCGAAAAGATAACTCGTATAGGAGCCTTCAGGCCTGTCGCGCTTTCTAGACTCAACTACCCCGTAGAGACCGTTTAGCACCTCCCCCAAAGTCGGTGCCTGATCTGTGCCCTTTTCAGTCGAGTTGTCATACCGTAGGGCGTTATGGAAACAGGATTGTGCCCCGGTATGACAGGCTGGACCATGAGGGGCAACCAGCACCGTGAGCGCATCGCTGTCGCAATCCACCAGAACATCGACGACGCGTTGAGTATTCCCGGACGACTCACCCTTGTGCCACAAGCAAGATCGCGAACGCGACCAGAACCAGGTCTCCTGGGTCTCGAGTGTTTTGTTCAAACTGTCGGCATTCATGTATGCAAACGTTAAGACCTGCCGTGTACTCGCATCCTGCACGACGACGGGAATAAGACCTTGCTCATCAAACCTGAGATCTTCGAGTACGATCGTCATCTCACCAAAACTCCTTGCGTCCGCAAATAATCCTTCACCTCGGCAATCTTGTATCGGCCAAAATGAAAAAGCGATGCCGCCAACACGGCGCTGGCGCCACCTTCTGTGAACGCCTGGTAGAAATGTTCGAGCCGGCCGGCGCCACCGGACGCGATGACCGGAATGCACACTGCGGAACTGACCGCGCGCGTCAACTCAAGGTCGTAGCCATCGCGGGTCCCATCCCGGTCCATACTGGTGAGCAGTATTTCACCGGCCCCGAGTCGTTCCGCTCGCTGCGCCCATTCAATTGCGTCCCAGCCAACGTTTTTCCGTCCTCCGTGTGTGAAGACCTCCCAACCGTGCGCAGGATCGTCTGCACTTTTACGACGCGCGTCGATGGCGACTACCATGCACTGGCTGCCAAAGATTTCTGCGCCCTCACTAATAAGATCAGGACGCTCGACGGCGGCCGTATTCAGCGAAATCTTGTCGGCCCCGGCTCGTAGCACCGCGCGAATGTCTTCGCTGGAACTGAGACCACCGCCCACTGTTAAAGGTATGAACACTTCATCCGCTACGCGACGTACCAGCTCCATGATGATTGCGCGCTTGTCGGACGACGCCGTGATGTCCAGGAAAGTCAGCTCATCCGCGCCTTCCGAATCGTAGCTACGCGCTTGTTCGACAGCATCACCGGCATCAGCGAGTGAGACAAATCGAATTCCCTTCACCACGCGACCGCGGTCAATATCAAGACAGGGAATTATTCTTTTCGCTAACATAGAGGTACCATGAGGACGGCATTCGAATTCATTTTCCATTTCTCATTTTTCATTCGCTCATTTCTTGTTCGTGTCCGTTCATGTTACTTCGTGGATCGTTCTCCTCTCACGGCCACCGCCTTGTGGAGACGCCACCGCGTTACAGAACCGCGAGCGGTAGCGA